>CAIKOH010000027.1 GCA_903829075.1 Candidatus Uhrbacteria bacterium | reverse complement strand
CGGAAGTTTTTTCTAGAATCTGCGCTTGGTACTTTTCCCAATCTACCTTCTTGCCCGCGATTACTTTTTGCGAATAAACCTTTAAGCGCGGATCAGAAAAGAAATGAGAAATTTCCGTTTGAGAAAAGCCATCTTTTTTCAAAGTAATTTTAACATCAGAAATCGGATTCCGAGTTCCATGAATGATCGCTGTAGCTAACAGAAAATGTATCATGTGTTATTGACGAGAGCTAAACACACGGGATCAGCAAATCCCATCTTCAGGTTCTAGAAAACAACTTTTTCAAGCCGACTGCGCCGTTTTTATCTGGTCTTTCTTCGTGACGCTCAGGTGGATAACTAAGCACAGAATAGCTCCAAGAAAAATAGCACTTGTCACCGTTGTTCCGAGTTCTAATCCGCCATCACTTCGAGCTTGAGACAAATAATCACCGATGGATGCACCGAGAGGACGGGTGAGGATGTAGGCTAACCAGAAGGCAAGAATCGCGTAGGTTGATTGCATCTGATGCTTAGCAGCTAATCTTGTCTTAATGAGGTAATACACGCCAGTCACGAGCGCGATGCAGCCTGTAAATAAAAGGACAGAGTTCAAATAACCAACACTAAACTGTTCCGCGATAAGATCACCGGCAGCAGTACCGAGCGCGAACGTAAACAAAATCGTTAGCCAATAAAATGCTTCGCGTTTCGTAGTGACGATACTGTGAACGGACAGAGTTTTTTCACTCGCATACCAAGCGGCGAAGACGATTGCTAAAATGACAGAAAACACAGCTGTGGTGATTTTAAGACTGATTCCAAAGCCGTCAGTCAGGTTGTCTGTAATCAAGGTGCCGACAACACTGATCAGGACGACCGTCACCCAGTAAATTCCTGGGATGTATTTTTTCGCCTTGAATTGAAAAAAGAGAACGATCAACAGCAGCACGCCCATGATGTACGTCGTGTTGGTCAGACCTAGATTCAAGTTCGTGCTCAAATAGTCCGCAAACGTTTCACCGACTGTCGTGCATAAAATTTTGATAATCCAAAAATACAGCGTTACTTCTGGAACCTTGTTCAACATCTGTCGGAGTTTTGATGGAGCTGGAGGACTACTCGCTTGAACGGTGGCAGACATAATGAAAAGTGGTCAATGAGCGAAAAAGAGTAAGGACTGTCAGAATGGTACCTATCTTTCAGGAAGAATGTAATGCTACGGCACTCGTGATACGTGAGAATAAGCAAAAAACATCTGGTAGGATGTTTTTTGTCGATAAGAATAAGCCATTAGCCGCCTTGTACTGATCCAGATTCAGATCCTTCGTTGCCACCCCCCATACCACCACGACGTCCTCTCCCTCCACCAAATGAGGTCACGTATTGCGCAGGGATGTTGTTTGTCTGTGCCCAAGCCGTAACAGAAGCCATCTCTGTCGTCACAGCAGTTTGACGATCCGCAGCGCTCTTACCGCTCAAGCTCTGCATAAATGTTTTTATTTCTGCTTGCTTAGCAACGATCAAATCTTCTTGAGGCTGTGTAAGTTTCCCATCTTTCACAGCCTGATCGAGCATCGCCTTTGAATTCCCACCACCCATGCCACCGTGGAATCCTTCACCTCCGCGACCAAACATAATAAATTGGCTTGGAATATTATTGGTCTTTGCCCACTGAGTCAGTGCGCTCATCTCCGTCTTCATAGCCGCCTGACGATCAGCGTTACTTTTTCCCTGAAGACTGTCTTGAAACGACTTTATTTCAAGTTGTTTTGCTGTGATAAGATCAGACTGTGCTTGTGTCAGCGTTCCGGCCTGTACAGCTTGAGCAAGCTTCGTTTTAAGCTGTGCTTGAGCTTGGGCTTCGTGCTGCGCTTGACTTGCAGCTCTCTGCGCATCCACAACCGCTTGTACCACGGCTGGATCTAGATTAAATTTTTGCGCAATCGCTGTCACAATACCGGACATAAAACCCGTGTGTCCGGGTGTGCCCTGTGCGAAGACGGCACCAACACCAAGTGCGCCAGCTCCAAAAACCGTGATCATGCTCGCAATCATGAGTGATCGCTTCGATATTTTCATAAGAAAAGTGGGTAAGGAATAAAAATAAAATTTTCCTTGATCGAGAAAATGAAACGTCGTGTCGTAGAAGGCCAGTAAGCCATGTTGGAATGGCTCACCAAACTCGCCGACAAATCGTTTCCCCATTGCTTATATGCAAAATGGGTTTCTCGACTGTTTAGACCATAGCAGATCCCTAGTGAAGAAAAGGTGAAGGCTGCTGTTCAAAATTTTGGCGTGCCGCAGTTCTTTAAATCTGTTCGTGTGAGCGGATGGTTTGCTTTTGCGCGTACTGTCATAATCGGACAGGGCAACGCTAGGGGTGGTGGTCTTTTGCCTGCGATGAAGTCATCCGTCGTGAGACCCGCACGATGTTCAAGGTGAGGCAGATCGCCATCAGGACCCTGCTCTAGTCCGCAATATGTTCCAATGTTACCGAGCCTCGTCCAATTGATATTGTATCCGCTCCAACGATCAACCACATCTACAGCATATCCATAATTATGTATGCTCTTGCTTGGTATCGCTTCTGTCACGATGTGACCATTGATCGTACGACCTTGCGCGTACAGCTGCTGCTGCTCTGCTAGGCTACGGAAACCGGATGTGATGCGGAGAGAGTATCCGTAGAAGGCTGCAACAGGGAGAAAACAATCGGACACTTGAGTCATGAAGTTTGGATCGATGGCGGTTGGGATAGGAATTGGTTCTGGGACGGGAATAGCAGATGTATTTTGAAGCGGTATATTTTGTTTTGGGTACGCGTGCCGCGAATATACGAAGTAAGCAATCCCGCAGATCGCAAAAGAGATCATTAATATGAAATAAGGGCGTCTTGTTTTTTTGCGAGCTCGACGACGAAAAAACATAAGGATCGATAACCGTTTCTCAAAAAAGGATACTCCTTTGACATGAAGAGACGATGAAGTCACTGTTTTTAATAAAAGTTACGTGCAGGACTTGAAAATCGCTTAAGAAAACCTGTATACTGTTCTCAAAGGTCGAACTAGCGAGATTTAAATTCCTATTCTTATTTGTGTATGTTAAATAAATTTGTTGCCAGCGCCCTCCTTCTTTCTTCACTGACCATGGCCGCACCTGCGTTTGCAGCAACGGCAATGCCTGTAGCTTCGACTCCTGCTCAATTAGCAATTTATACATGCGTTGGAACAGCAGTAACCACTCGTGAAACAGCGGTCGCATCCGCTTTCACTGCTTTTTCAAGCACTGAAACCACCGCTCTCGCCACTCGTCAGTCCGCTCTTCAGGTAGCCTGGGGAATGTCGACAGCAAAAACCATCCGAACGGCTGTCATGGCCGCTTGGAAGACGTATCGAACCGCTCATCGCGCAGCATCAAAAATGCACAACGCCGCAGTTAAAGCTTCTTGGCAGCAGTTTGCTAAAGATCGCAAAGCTTGTAAACCAATGAAGACGACTCCAGTTGAGACGCCATCGGCAGCAGACGACATGACTCAGTAAAAAAGTCATTCTCAAAACATAAAACATCGCTCTTGGGCGATGTTTTATGTTCAGCAGATCTACACGTCTTGTCTAAGAAGTTACGCGAAGGCACACTTAAACCATGGAAGAAAAAACGTCTTCGGGATGCTGTTGTAGGTTAGAACCTATTACGTGCGCGACGCGAGGGAAACCATCGCACAATTCTGCCCATCTTAGGGCAACTTCACTTTGGAGCTGATAGTCGATCAGTATTTTTCTAATCTCTTCATTCCCTAAAGACGGCATTGAGAAGTATTTTGTCTCTCCCGTGAACTGCTCTAAATCATTTGAAATAGAGACGATGCGAATGCGCGGACCAGCATTTTTGAGCTGCGACCAAATGATTGCTGCCGTATCCCGATCGCAATCATCGATAACTAAAATAGCGCTTACCTGCTGATCGGGATCCTCCAATCTAGTAAGTAGATCGCTATTTTTAAAAACCTCTCCCTTACCGTACACGACAAGCGGTCTAAGGGTGTCGAGTTTGGTGACTTCAAATGCCAACCGAGACTTGCCGATACCAGGTTCACCGATAAGACGAATATGCAGCGCCTGCTCATTGTTGCCTAGTAGTTCGGTTTGAAGACTATTAATCAACTCGCTTTGCTTATCTCCTAGAAATAAATTATTGTTAAACGATTCAACGCGTGGCCAGCTATCATACGAACGAAACCGCCCATCAGCTGGTCGTAAAAATAAAACCAATGAAGGGTATTGAGATAACAGCTTTGCTAAATGACTCTGACCGAGAACGATAACCTTTGGGTTTGAATAATTGCAACCTTTGAACAAGTTAATGCATATCTGCTTCGCTTGATTACGTTGTGCATCGTTAAAGTCACGCTTGAATACAACGATGCAATAGGTGCCGTTATCATCGAGTAACTGCTTAATAGCAGGAGCTAAATGATCTATATCCGCTGGTTTCCCTTGACCAAAAAACTCTTTCTTCAGACCAGATTTATTGGGAACGAAATTTTCTCCTGTTTTAATTTGATATCCGTTTTTACCACTCGCAATGATGTCGCCGGTCTTCCCAAAAGAATTGACTACCAAAGCATCAATTCCACCGTCTGCATCATTGTTATTTTCAGATATGACAAGATCACTAAGCGGGATACCAAGAATCCGAGATTCAATTCGAATTAAGTCGCAAAAAAGACTCTGGGCCTGATCAGGGCCAAGCGTATTCAATTCAGAAGGTTGAACTGTGAAAATTCCTGGACTCATGATACATCGCTCATTATACACGCTGGGACAGATTCGTAACCTACCAATACAGACGTCATAGAAGTACAGCAACGCTGCCCAAAAAGATGTCTAATTGCGTCGTACAAATGTAGAATGTCAGAAGGCACTCGGAGACGGATATCCAAACTGAATGGTCTCTCCGATACTCAGCTCTCTTGCCTCTTGGCTCGAATCCCTTTTGGGTCATGACTTTGCGTAAAAAATCGAAATGACAAAACCCGCCATTTAGGCGGGTACTCGGGTCATCCGATACTAAGTTGTCATGGCGGAGAGGGAGGGATTCGAACCCTCGGTACCCTTTCGAGTACACCACATTTCGAGTGTGGCGCGTTCGACCACTCTGCCACCTCTCCGTTTCATGCGCTTTTTGCTCCGCTAGCATACGTAGTTGTTTGAAGTTTGTCGAGAGCGTTGACATCTAGGAGCGGGTCTTCTACATTTCCTTGTAGTCAACTAGGAAATATATGTCGCAAGGTCTTCTTCATGTTTCTGAACGTCATCACGCGGGGTTAATCTTTATGCTTGCCCTTGCAAAACAGTATGGGGTAAACCAGGAAGACTATTTGACGTTGCAGCAGGTGAGTGGGGACATGCCGATTTCAAGCGGATATTTAGAGGAGATCGTTTCGTTGTTTAAGCAGGCGGGGTTGATTGAGGGGCGAACCGGTCCGCGTGGCGGGTATCGTCTCGCTTGTGGTCCGAAGGAGGTGTCGTTGCAACGCGTGTTTGAGGCGCTTGATGGACCGGTTCGTTTGGTCGCATGTCAGCATCGTGAATTGGATTGTCCGGCGCATGCGAGCTGTGCATCGCGAACGGTGTGGGATGAATTGCGTCTTGAATGGCAGCGGATGCTGAGTCAAAAATGGTTGGGAGATATGCTATGAACTCTTCTCGTCTGATTTATCTTGATCACGCGGCCACGACCCCACTCGATCCGCGTGTGTTAGAGGTCATGCAGCCGGCATTTGCCGACACGTTTGGGAATCCGTCTTCATTTCATACGGTGGGGTTGCGCGCGAAGGAATTGGTCGCAGAAGCGCGAGCGAGTGTGGCGCGTCTGCTGCATGTGCGTGAGGATGAAATTTTGTTTACCTCAGGTGGAACCGAAGGTGACAATATGGTCGTGGTTGGAATTCCTCGCGCGGCGCGCGTGCAGATTCGTCAGCAATGCGGAGAAGAGGCGAAGCCGCATGTGATCGCGAGCGCGATCGAGCATCACGCCGTGCTTGAACCGTTGCTTTCCCTGCAGAAAAGCGGCGAGATCGAACTGACGATCGTTCCCGTTGATCGTGAAGGACTTGTGGATGTTGAAGCGATCAAGAAAGCGTTGCAACCAAACACGGTGTTGGTGAGTTTGATGCTGGCGAACAACGAGATCGGCACGATCCAACCGGTTGCGGACGTCGGCCGTATGTTGCTTGCGTGGCGCAAGGAGCGGAAGACGGCGTTTCCGTATTTTCATAGTGATGCGTGTCAGGCCGCGGAGTTTTTGGATCTGAATGTCGAACCGTTACATGTCGATGCGCTCGTGATCAATGGATCAAAAATGTACGGACCAAAGGGCGTCGGGGTGTTGTTTTTGCGGCGTGGCGTCAAGCTTGAACCGTTGGTGCGCGGCGGGGGACAGGAGCGCGGCCTGCGCGCAGGAACGGAACATGTTCCTGGAATTATTGGTCTCGCGAAAGCCTTTGAACTCGCCCAAGCAGAACGTGAAGATGAATGCGTGCGACTGACTGTCTTGCGCGATCGCTTGGTCGATGGATTGTTACAAATTCCCAAGTCACGCTTGAACGGTCATCCGACGTTACGTCTCCCAAACAGCGCGAACATTTCGTTCTTGGATATCGAAGGTGAGGCCGCGGTGCTGTACCTCGATGCAGAAGGGATCATGGCCTCAACCGGTTCCGCGTGTGCCTCTGCGTCACTTGATCCGTCGCACGTGATTCTTGCCACCGGACTTTCGTATGAAGCCGCACATGGTTCCTTGCGCTTCACCCTGGGTCACTCAACTACACAGGAAGATGTTGATCGCGTGATCGAGGTGATGCCAGGAATCGTCGAGCGTTTGCGCCGCATGAGTCCGACGAATCTTGATATGAAATATTTTTTGTAATTTCTCCTATGCCAGATGCTTCTTCTCCCATCCAATCTGCTACCAACGCCGCTCGTCAAGGTGATGTGGTTGGTGTTGGTTCAAGCGCAGGTAAAGGCTGGTTCTACGCCGACGCGGTCAAGGAACACTTTTTTCGTCCAAAAAATTTCATGCAGGATGAAGCGGCGTATGGTGATGCAGCGATGGGGATGGTCGGCTCGCCAGCGTGTGGCGATGCTATGAAAATTTGGATCAAAGTTGATCCTGAAACCGAACGCATTACGGATCTGAAATGGAAAACGTTCGGTTGTGGTTCAGCGATCGCCTCAACCTCGATGATGTCTGTGATGATCACGGAAGATGGTGGAAAAACCTTGACTGAGGCACGCAAATTACGTCCACAAGACATCATGGAACGTCTGGGTGGCTTGCCCGCGCGCAAAGTACATTGCTCCGTTCTTGGGGACAAGGCTTTACGTGCCGCCATCAACGATTGGTACCGTAAAAATAATCGTCACGACCAAATTCAAGTTGAACAAGGACGTATCATCGACAAAGTGTTGAAAATCACGGATCACGACATTGAAGAAGCGGTTCTTGATGGTGCAGACACGCTGGAAAAGGTGCAACAAAAATGCAAAGTAGGGACAGGCGATCCCTCGTGTATCCCAGAGGTTGAACAGCTGATTCGTTTTTACATGGAAAAGTTTTTTGGCGCGAATTCGATGGGGGCGTAACGTATTTTGCCTTTTCCTTCGCCTTGTCGTAGGCTTGTGCTATCTATGTTGCAAGTCACGCGCGTCCATTTTATTGGCATTGGCGGCATCGGCATGTCTGCCTTGGCGAAGCTGTTGAAGCATGCGGGCGTGGCGGTGAGCGGATCGGATGCGGCGGCTTCGGAAATTACGCAAGAATTGGAGCGACGCGGAATTAAAGTCACCATCGGTCACACGGCGGAGGCAGTTCCACCGGATACAGATCTTGTCGTGTACTCATCAGCTGTGCCTGAGCAGAACGTTGAACGAGCCGAAGCACGCCGTCGCAACATTCGTCAGCTGAATAATTTTGAATGTTGGGCGGCGTGGTGCGAAGGCAAGGCCACGACGTTGATCACAGGGACGCATGGGAAAAGCACGACCACCGCACTCATCGGATTGCTCTTGCGCGATATTCCGGCGCATCCAACGGTTGCGGTTGGCAGCAAGGTCCCGGATTTTTCTGACGGGAATTTAGACCTCGGTTCAACTGATGCTTTGGTGATCGAGGGTGATGAGTATGCGCGACATTTTTTGTCTTTTCATCCACGTCTCGTCGTGTTGAATAACATCGAACTTGATCACACGGATACGTTTGCGAATCTTGATGATCTACGTGAAACATTTGGTCAGTTATTATTGCAGATGGAATCGGGTGGCACGATCGTTGCTAATGCCGATGATCCGCAAATCAGCACCTTGATCGGAAAGATGCGCGGGGCCTTGGAGGCTCGCGGGATCACTATCATGACGTTTGGATTTGCTTCACATGCGGATGTGCAGATCGCGGATCATCGAACGAAAGAAGGGGAGCAATCATTTGCGATTCGCGATGCGCGTGAAGCCTGGGGACGTTTTACCCTGCATGTTCCAGGTCGCATCAACGTGATGAATGCTGTCGCCGCAGCCACGGTGGCGCACACGTACGGCGTTTCGTTTGGAACGATGCAGCGTGTTCTTTCTGCATTTCGAGGAATCTGGCGACGTTTTGAAATTGTTCACGAACAAGGAAAGACGGTCGTCGTGTCAGACTACGCGCATCATCCAACAGCGGTGCGCGCAACCATCGAAGCAGCGAAGCAATGGTTTCCTGGACGACGGTTGGTGGTGTGTTTTCAGCCGCATCAGCGTCGACGTTTGCAGGATTTATTTTTGGAGTTTGTGCCGAGTTTTGATGCGGCGGACGTGCTTGTGCTGTGTGAGGTGTATGATGTGCGCGGACGCAACGAAGTTCAAGGGCAATCCGTTTCCTCGCAAGATCTGATCCAAGCCATCGCGCATTCTGATGCAGATCGTGGCGCAACGCGGTTGGTTGAATATGCCGCAGATCCGCAAGCAGCGCTTGCGCTGCTTCGTCAGGTGCATCAACCCGGTGACGTGATTCTGGTGATGGGGGCAGGGGATATTTATCTGATCGCCAAAAATATTTTTAAAGGCGCGTAGTCGTCATCGCGAGGATTGTATGAACCCGTTATCTTCTTCCCAGATCGATCAACTGCGTCAGCTTTTGCCGACGTTGGTTGAGCGTGAATCCATGATCAAGCACACCAGTTTTCATATGGGGGGTGAGGCGCGTATGTACATAGTTGCAACAACGAGCGAGATGTTACTAGAAGCTGTGCGCGCGGCGCAACACGTTGGTGTGCCATGGTATATATTTGGTGGTGGATCGAATCTGTTGGTCGCAGATCAAGGGTTTGAGGGGTTGATGATCCAGGTGGCAAATCATCAGCTGAAGATCGAAGGCATGTCGATGTACGTGGAAAGCGGTGTCGTGACCGCGCTCGCTGCACGCAAAAGTGTGGAGGCGGGATTGACCGGATTTGAATGGGCGAGTGGTGTCCCTGGAACAATCGGTGGCGCTCTATTTGGAAATGCCGGATGTTTTGGTGGAGAGATGCGGGATGCAGTGACGCGCGTGGATGCGCTGCGCGTGGCCGATGGTCAGCGCGTCGCGTTGACGAATGCCGAATGTCAATTCGGCTATCGTGGCAGTCGCTTTAAACAGGAGCAGTTTGTGTTACTTGGATGTGAGTTGACCTTGAAAACATCAGATGATCCGGCTGCATCGCGTGCACGCTTGGACGAGATCACAAAACGGCGACAGGAGGATCAACCGCAAGGACAATCAAGCGCGGGCTGCGTCTTCAAAAATTTTGAATACACAGATGAGCAGGCATTGGATCTATTAAAACGACACGTGGATGAAATTCCAGCATCCATGCTTGCCGGTCATCGAATTGGGGCAGGATGGCTGGTCGAACAGGCTGACATGAAGGGAAAGCGCGTTGGGGGGATTGAGGTGAGTCAAAAACATGGAAATTTTTTGGTGAATACGGGAGGGGCAACTGCGGAAGATGTGGTTGCGTTGATTTCTTATATGAAGATGAAGGTGCGTGATACGTTTGGGATTGAGCTTGAAGAAGAGGTGCAGCTGGTAGGATTTTAAAAAAAACAAACGACCCCCAGAGTTGGGGGTCGAGGGGGAACTGCCGGACGCTGGAAGCGTCCGGCGGAAGGCGATCAGACAGGGAAGAGGCGGCTTGAGGTGACAGGGTCCGACCTCGAGCGATCGCAGAAATGCGACCATGAGACTGGCGAGAACTGTGAACCTAACCCGCCGGCCAAGCAGTGTGCGACGGCGGGAAACCACCAGATGCGGTGCGAGATCTGTTGCGGTCCTCGGGGGTGTACGTCCGCCCCAGGAGGAAACGATGCGTGCGCCAGGGCGCGACTCAAAGGCCGGGAAAACATGCGTACGCTGAATGCATAGGTATCACCCGTTCAATGAGTGCCATGGGATGGCGTGAACGACCGAGAGGCAACCGGAAGCATCTCTCGCGAAGAGATCTGCGTGCATGCAGCTGCATTATCGCACGTGAATGAGGTTCGTCAATAAAAAGTATCCACAGGAGAGCCGTATCCTGTGGATTTCTTGTGCATGTGGTATTCTTACTTTATGCCTGCCCCTTCATCGCGTAGCATTAGTATTGAAACATCAACGATCTTAAAAATTGTTGCGGTCGCGCTTGGTCTTATGGCGCTGTGGGCGATTCGTGACATTCTGTTGCTTTTATTCAGCGCGATTTTGATCGCAGGGGTGATGTATCCCGGAGTACAAAAGGCGGTTCAGTACCACATTCCGCGCGGGGTGACGGTGCTCATGTTCTACCTGTTTTTATTTGGACTGCTGGGAGCATCCGTGACCCTGTTGGTGCCAGCGTTATTTCATGAAACGCATTCGCTCGTGGCAACCTATGGTTCACAGATCGCTTGGGTCGCGCATGCTTTTAATATTTCGATTCCACTTGCGCCTGCGGCCGGTGGTTCATTAACACTGCCTTCGTTTGCTCCAGCGACCTTGCAAGAAGGGGTGAGCGATCTTCTGGCGATTTTGCCAGACGTGTTTGTAAATCTTGCAAGCTTTGCCATTGTTCTTGCCTTGGGATTTTATTTTATTGTCGAGGAAGCAGCGATTCATGCATGGTTTCGTCAACTGATTCCTGAAGCCTATCAAGCTACCACTTCACGTCTCATTGGCGAAGCGGTTGAGAAGCTTGGTGGGTGGTTACGTGGCCAGTTATTGCTTGGGTTTTTGATCGGTTCCATTTATTTTATTGGACTGTCCTTGATTCAAGTTCCGTATGCGTTGCTGTTGGCCCTGTGTGCGGGTCTGTTTGAATTCGTTCCGTACATCGGACCGATGTTCGCCGCCGTTCCCATGGCGTTCATCGCGCTATCGTTAAGCCCTTTGCGTCTGGGAATGACGATCGCCTTTTTATTGACCGTTCAGCAAATGGAAGGACATATATTTGTCCCGCAGATCATGCATAAAACGGTTGGGTTGAATCCGATTGTCAGCGTTGTGGCATTTGCGATTGGGGTGAAGGTGTTTGGGCTGGGTGGTGCAATTTTTTCCATTCCGGTGGCCACGGCAACCTCTGTGGTGTTGGCAGAATATCTGCGTTGGCATGAGAAAAAATCTCGTCCATCTCGTTCCTTCCTTTCGCGATAACGCGTATGGCTACGTCCGCTCTCCTACATCGTTCATCTGCGGCACGCGCCCTTTCTGCGCGAGCTATTGGGATCGTGGTACTGCGTGCGCTTCCATTGTGTACGGTTTTTTTTGTGTTGGCGATGTGTTTGTGGGTGTCGCGTGCGCCGTTGAGTTATCCCTGGCCATTGATTGCGGCGTCGCTCTGGTTCGGTGGGGCGCTGCTCTTAATTGGATGGAGACGTATTCCGCATTGGCAGCTGCTTGAACGCGCCCTGCCGCCATTCCTGAGTTTTGTTGCGGTTGCCGCAGGCATTGTGCTGACCGAAACCACGTGGGAGTTATGGTTGGTGGCCTGTATTCTCGCCGCACTTTCCTATTTGGTCCTAGAGCTGTTATTTCTTTCTGCGTATAATCCTTCCCGTTATCCGGTGAATGCCCTGTCGCACGTGAATCTTGCGCTCGTGCCTATTGGTGGATTTTTTTTGGCGGCAAGTTTGAATGCGTTGTTTGTTTTTTTGAACGTTGCTCCATGGGTGGTGTTTTTTACCTGGATGGGTTTTTGTGCGTTATGGTATGCCTTTACCTCACATCCCTCTGCAGATAAGCAGAGTCGTTGGCGCTGGGTATTGTTTGGTCTGCTAGTGGGCGTACATGTGGCGCTGTTTAATGTGACCCTGCCATTGGCTACCGTTGTACAGGGAGCGCTGTGCGCTCTCTTTCTCGCTGTGCCTTTACGGATTCGACGGTATGGTTATCAACCTGTTCCTGCGGTGCGCTTGGCTTGGGGGGAGGCCTGCGTGGCGTGCGTGTTGTTCGTCGGTCTGTTAAGCTTTGCGCGTTGGAGCTGATTGTATGAAACGTCTTCACCCTCTTTCTTTCACCATTGTCGTGTCGATCGCATTGATCTGCGTCGTGCTTTCGATTGGCGTTTTTTTTGCACTTGGGGAATTGCGCTTGCGGACGCTTGAAGCAAATGTCGAGCAGCTGCATACGGAAACGCTTCGCGCGACCAGCACGGCGATGTTCCCTCCAGTCATATCCATTCCGTCGACGGACGCACAGCCGACCCCGATTCTGAGTACAGATTTTACGCAGCAGCTTTCGCCTGTTGCGAGGGTGGTTGAACATGAGGCGGCAGATACTGCAACGCAAGATCCAGCCGTGTTGAATGATCGGATCGTGGGGAATGCGGTGTCCGTGACCTCAGATGGGTGGTTGATCAGTGTTGATCCGGTGTTTTCACAAAACGGTGCCGAAAATTTTGAGATCGCCTGGGCCGGACGCACCTATCCTATTCAAAAAATCATTCGTGATCATTTTACGCACGCGATCTTTTTGAAAATCGCTGCGCAGCATCTGCCAAGCGCGAGCTTGTTGCCATCTGATATGGCGATAGCTGGGATGTCCGCTTGGATCGAACCGGTTGCCCAGCGATTTCTTCCAACCACGGTAGTAGATACGCGTCCTGAATCTTTCAATACACGTTTTTCAAGCGATGAAGCGGATCGGCGATTCCTGTTGCCTGAGCGTGTGAGTCAGAATGAGTTTGGGGCTCCGGTCTGGAATCGTGACGGAGCTTTGATCGGGTTAGTTGAATCATTTGATGGTTCGTATGCATCTGTGTTGCCCGCTGGAAATATGAGTGCGGGGTTGCAGCAGATCCTGAACACGGGCTCAATCCATCATGCTTCGTTGGGTGTAAATGGATTTGATCTGTCGAATGTCATACGAGAAACAGGTGCAACAGTTTTGCCTCGTCAGGGATTCTGGTTGCACGCGAATCAGCGAACCTCGGTTCTGTCGATCGAGAAAACATCACCCGCGACGCACCTGCTGCAAGAAGGGGATGTACTCCAAAATTTAGATAACGATGTGTTAGATGGAAGGGTAGATCTGGGTTCGCATCTGTTGGAGTTTCAGCCTGGGGCTATGGTCTCTCTGCAGGTTGTGCGCGCAGGAAAAGTGTTGACCATCCCGCTTCAACTCGGAAATCAACTCACGAGTCAAGTTCTTAAATAATCAACGTTCTTTCTTTTTCTATGTCTTCTGCTTTGCAACAGGTATCTCGATTCTTTGGTGAGTGGCGCATTCTGGTGGGAACAGCGCTTGCAGGCATGTGTTTGGCGATCCTGTTTTCGTTAGCCTTTATTCCGTTGCAGTATGGTTCAACCGAGCGTCTGCTAATCACCCTGCCTGATGCGACGGGATTAGATCCGTACACGGCCATGAAATCCACCGAGCGCATTGCAGGAAATTTAACCGAACTCATTTACACCTCAAATTTTTTTCATAACGCTTTGGCACAAGCAAAAGGATTTGATCCCAGTGTTTTTTCCGGGGATGAATACTCGCAGCGCAGCGAATGGCAGAAAACGATCGAGGTGAGCGTGGCACCAGGAACCGGCATCTTGACTCTGACTGCGTATCACCGCTTGCCGGATCAGGCGAACGCACTTGCGGACGCCGTTGGTCGTGAGCTCGCGCTTGAGGCTCCAAACTTTTTTGGCTACAGCGTACGCGTCCAGGTGATCGATGCTCCATTAAACACACGTTGGTATGCGCGACCAAATATCCTCATGAATGGTGGCCTGGGACTGGTGGCAGGATTCTGTGTTGCGTTGCTCTGGTTATTAGTCCGTTGGCCGCGAAGAATCGCGTAGAGAATCGTCAGAATAGACAGAAAAAATCCAGCATATGCTGGATTTTTCGATGAAATCCCCTTGTTTTTAAGAGAAACAACCTCACACTCTTGACAAAAAAAGAATATTATGGTATGTTTACTTGTTCTTTTGAAGAAATACGAGCGTTTCTCGTTTTTTCCTCGGCTTTGAATTCGTTCCGCCCGTTTTGGGAAATCTCCTCCTCTTCTCAGAGCTGGACGGGACGGCTTCAGAGCCGAGCCTTCAAGAGAGGCTCTTTGCATTCCAACAACCAGCCGAAGGATTTCGGCGCTGAAGATTGAGAGAAGAGGGACCACATGAACAAGGGATTGTTTCTCAGCCTCTGTTTCGTCGGAATGGTCTACGCGCCCATGGTGGGTGCACAGACCACTTCGCACCACCACGGTGCCGTACCCGCACCGCGTCCGGTGGTGGCGGGTGCGCCGCGCAGCGACGCGAACGCCGCCGCCGCCGCCGAGCATCAGGCCGTCCAGGCCGCACAAACAACGCTTCAAACGGCCTTCAGCGACCCGCGGCATCTGGCCGCCGCCGGACCGGCCATCGTGAACCTCTTCAACGGGGGGATCGAGACCGACCGTACGCTCCACGTCTCGACGGAGGAGCAGTTGCGGCGCGTGCGTGAGAATCTGGCCGCGCTCCGTCACGCAGTTCGTCGGGTGGAGGTGATCCGCCTACAAGAGGCGAATGATCGCGCCAACGGGGTGCCGACCACGTCGACCCCCTCGGTCACCTTCGATGAGACGCCGTGTCCGCCGGAGGACCTGGCGCTCCTCAGTCACACCGTGAGCGGGAATACCGTGCGGTTCAGCAACAACTGCATCGACCTCAATGGGCGGATCGACGGGCGCATCGCCAACTCGCCCCTCGCACACGAGGTGCACGAGCAGATCGTGCCTCGTCTGACCGTGGTCGAGCAGTGCGAGCGGACTCCGGAGAACTGCCCGCTGCATCCCGGGGGAGCCGCTCCGAGCGCCTCCGCTCCGGCCGTTGCCCAGTCGAACTCCGTGCACCTTACCATCGGCGCGCAGGCCTCGATCTCGACCCCGGGATTCGAGAGCTTCTGCCCGAGCGTAGGAATTCTGTTCGCGAGCCGCCAGTCGACCTGGGGTGCATATGTGAACGGATATGGCCCGTGCTACCAGATGCTCGACAGCTACCCCGGGCACCTCTTGGGCGGTGGCGCCCAAGTTGGTGCCTTGGCGTGGTTGAACCACGACCATCTCTTCGCCCTCCAGTTCGGAGTCGGGTTCAACCTCGCCTCCGAAGATGGACACAACGGCACGGTTTCCGTCCACGGGTTGATCGTGCGCGAAGGCGATCTGTTCGCCGGCGTGCGCTTCCAGCCGTTTCCCCAGCTCGCCGTCATCGCGGGATTCGCGGCCGGCTACTCGTCCGTGACCATCCCGACGGCCCCGACCCAGCTCCAGACCGACTCGAGCGGAGGGATCTGGGCGAGCGTAGTGGGCGGCGGATTGCTCCGGATCGAGGGGGTGATTCCGCTTCTGTAGCTCTTTCCAGTTTCCTAACGGAATGCGTAGGGTAACCTGCGCATTCCGTCTTCACAAGAAGTGATCTCTCACGAGGTCAATTCTTACGAAGATGCGTGAGACATGGGGTCAATACCGCGCTTCAATAGGTCTTTCACCGACGAAGAGGAGAGTGCCATGAAGAAGATCATTGCCTTGATGGGTGCCTTGATGGTTCCTGCCTGTGCGAGCTGGGAGGACCCCAAGTTCGCCATCGACAGCGGACCGGCGGATACGGGCATGATGCCCGTCGACGCCACGCCTCCTGCGGACGCCGGTCAGGACACGGGTACGTTGCCCGTGGACTCCGGCACGTACGACACCGGGACCGACACCGGCACGGTCGTCGACAGCGGTGCGCCCTGCGGCGCGCTGCACCAGGCTTGCTGCGGGACCGCGGCCTGCAACGCTTCGTTGACCTGCCAGAGCGGAACCTGTCAGCCCGCCCCTGTCGTCGACAGCGGCGTGGCGGACAGCGGCTCGCCCGATACGGGAACCCCCGCCGACAGCGGGATGCCCGTGACCGACAGCGGCTCGCCCTGCGGTGCCGCGAGCCAGGTGTGCTGCTCCACGGGGAGCCCCTGCAACACGGGCCTCGTCTGCAACAGTCTCGGCATGTGCCAGACGCCCCCGCCCCCGCCGTGTGGCCTGTTGGGACAGCTCTGCTGCACCAGCGGGACGATCTGCGGCTCGGGGTTGAGCTGCATCTCGAGCACCTGCCAGCCGACGCCGCCGTGTGGTGGTGCAGGTGAGACCTGCTGTGGTGGTATCGGTGGGGCCTGTGGTACCGGGACGAGCTGCGACGCGCTGGGCATCTGCCAGCCGACGCCTCCGCCCTGCGGTGCCGCGAGCCAGGTGTGCTGCTCCACGGGGAGCGCCTGCAGCTCCGGCCTCGTCTGCGACAGCAGCGACACCTGCCAGGTGCCCTGCGGCGCAGCGAGCGAAGGCTGCTGCGGCGGTATCGGCGGCGGCTGCGGAGCCGGGCTGAGCTGCTCGTCAAGCGGCATCTGTACCCCGTTCACCCCGTGCGGTGCGGTGAGCCAGATCTGCTGCGGGGGCACCTGCAACAGTGGATTGACCTGCTCCAGTGGGATCTGCTCGCCGATGATCGCCAGCGAGGGTTTCATCAACCTGGTCGACACGGCGGCGGTCATGGGTGGACGGCCGATCACGGAGTCGGCGGTCGCGGACGAGCCGGGGATGCAGACGTGGGTCGCCTGCGTCGCAGCTGCCGTCTGTCGGTCGTCGGCGTGCCCGGACTTCATCCGGGGCATCACGCCCGGGATCACCATCGACTTCGACGGAAGCCGTCGCCATCCGGGCGGCGGTCTCACGGTGGCGACCTTCCCGTCCGTGCCCGTTGGGACGTTCGTATGCCTGGCCTTCCGGGTGCGCACGTCGATCCAAGGAACGGGCGATATCAACGCCTGGTTCCCGTCCCCCGGAACCTCGGCGACCAGCGGTCGGGTCTTCCTGGCCGGGTACGATGGTGTGTCGTCGAGCGAGGAGCTCACCGGCCAGGTCTACATGGCTTCGGTCACGGGCACGATCCAGACTCCGGTAACGGTCGTGCCGGCGATGGGCGACCCGCGCTGCATCGATCTCAACCAGGGCGCGACCGCACACCCCGTCTCGCGCTTCAACGGCTGCGACGGCGGGTACTGCACGAGCGCGGCGCGCCTCACGGCCGGCGACGCCTGCTACTGACAGTGTTCCTTTCACTCTGAGCTCGGTGGCGTGATCCTCAAGATCATGTCACCGGGCTCTTTTCGTTGTTCTATTTTTTTCTGCATGCTATGCTTTTTTTTCATGGAAGCTTCTTCTTTTGATGACGTTGTCGGCCACGATCAGATCAAGCGCGTACTGTTGATGAATGCAGAGCGTCCAGCGCCTGGATATCTTTTTGTTGGTCCAGAAGGTGTGGGGAAGCATCGTGTCGCAGAACGATTTGCGCGACTCCTGTTGAACATGGAGAATGATGCGCCGTTGAGCGCACATCCAGACGCGATGGTTGTCGAGCGACAGACGGAGGCGCGCGATATTGGTGTGGAACAGATTCGTGAGCTAGTGCAGCGCATGCGTTTGAGCGCGGCGCGTGGTGGTCGCAAGGTCGCGTTAGTGGTTGAGGCGGATCGTTTAAATGAAGAGGCGTGCAATGCATTATTGAAAGCAGTGGAAGAGGCGACTGATGCTACAACGTATATTTTTATCGCAGAACGTGCCGAGCGCTTACCGGATACCTTGCGTTCACGTTTGGTGCCGGTGTCTTTTTTTCCATTGCGGCCGTTGGAAATTCAAACCTGGTTGCAACAACAGGGCGCAGGTGAAACGGAAGCATCTGCGTGCGCGCAGGCGTCGCAGGGATGTCCTGGTCGCGCCCTGAGTTTGTGGCGCGAGGCAGATGTGCGTCGTGAACGGGAGCGGCGTATCGAACGTTGGCAGGATTTTTTTACGCAAAATCTAGGACAGCGTTGCCAGAGCCTCGAGCAGATGCAACAGCGCGCGGAGAGTACCGAAGATCCCGCGGCGAGTTGGCGCGAGGAGTTGCGTGCAGGGATGGACATGTGTCGTTTGCAGAGCAAGAGCTCGCCGCGTGAAGCGGTGCGCGTGGGTCTTGGTTTGGCGCAGGCCTGGCAGATGATCGGCTCCTCCATTTCTCCGCGATTCGTGATAGAATGGAACCTGACGCGCTACGCGCTCGATGAAACCGCCATCCCTTCCGTCTACGCACGACCCTATTTGAAACATATTTACTAGATTGTTCTTCTTTTCACAGTATGCGTTTTCTTTCCTTCAAGACCATTCGATTTTTTCTTCCGGGAGTCCTCTTGATTCTTGCGGGAGCGGGTTGTGTTAGCACGTCAGCGGGTTCAGGAGGTCCTGATGGTGGCGTGTTTCGTTTACAGGCGAATCAATGGAAGCAGATGAAAACGCTGAATTTGGAAACGCAGTTGGGGAGCATTGCGGATGTGAGTACATTGACTGCGCGGTTTGATGCGCAGGATGATCATGTGATGTATGTTGGTACGGTGAACAATGGATTGATGTACACCTTGAATGGGGGAGAGGCCTGGCGTTCGGCGTCAGGGGTGTCCTTTGGTGCGGTGAGCGCGGTTGCTGTTGATCCGCATGACAAATGCACGGTGTATGCGGCACACGTGAATCAAATTTTTAAAACCACGGATTGTTTGCGTGATTGGAGCGTGGCGGTGAGCGATGCGCGTACCACGGTCAACTTTACGGCGCTCGCGATCGATTCACAGCAGCCGGCGACGATTTATGCGGGGAATACGGCCGGCGATGTCCTGCGTTCTGATAACGGAGGTTCAAGTTGGCGATCGTTAACGCGCGTGACAGGTTTTCGTATCACAGACCTTGAGATTGATCCACGAACGTCATCCACGATCTATGCGGGAACGAATGGCTCAGGTGTTTTGAAGAGTCTGGATGGTGGAGCGACCTGGCAGGTGTTGTACACCCCGTTGCAAGCGTTTGATGGTGCGCGTGGTGTGACTCAGCTCGTGCTTGATCCGAACGCCGCTGGGCGCATATACGAGGTTTCACGCTATGGCTTATTGCGCAGCGATGATGGTGCTGCGACCTGGAAATCGATGTCGCTCGTGAGCGCGCCGGGAGCAGTCACCATTCGGGCGTTTGCCGTCAACCCGGTTAATTCGAACAGCCTTGTGTACGCGACAGACAACGCCATCGTGTTCAGCTCCGATGGTGGTACGACCTGGTCATCCAAGGCGTTACCAACCACGCGCGGTGTTTCCTTCTTGATGTACGACCACGAAGCGACACAGTCCTTATATTTGGGAACGATTAGCCGCTCGTAAAAATAAAAAAAACGAAGCAAACACCCTGAGGAGAACGTCAGGGTGTTTGAAATCTATCGTACGCGTTCCCCTGTTTGACGCGTGAGGCTCTTTCGTGACAAAATCCTTGTACTATGCCCACGCGACTTGAAGAACACGGTGCTGAGTTTCAGCACGTCCTCGAGCACTTTCAAAAAGAAATTTCTGGTTTGCGTACAGGTCGCGCCAATCCAGCGTTGGTGGAAGGGGTGCGCGTCATGGCGTACGGGCAGAGCACGGATCTAAAATCTGTGGCTTCGATGACAGTACCGGATGCAAAAACGATTCAGATTGAACCCTGGGACAAATCCATGGTGAAAGAGATTGAGAAAGCACTGGTCGAAGCCTCGCTCGGAATGCAGCCGAACGTCGCGGGAACGGTGATTCGTCTTGTGATGCCACCGATGACAGAGGAGAACCGCAAAAATCTAGTAAAGGTTCTTCATCAGAAAGCGGAAGCGGCAAAAGTGGGCGCGCGTAATGTGCGTGAAAAAGTGAAAGCGGCGATTGTGGCAGATGAAAAAGCGAAAACCATTTCCGAAGATGAACGACGACGACACTTGGAAACCTTGGATAAGGCCGTGGCAGAATGGAACAAGAAGATCGACGCGTTAGCGGAGGACAAGGAACATGATATTTTGACGGTATGATCCCACAAGAACAAAAAATGGAGGCACTCGTGTCGTTGTGTAAACGACGCGGGTTTATTTTTCCGAGCTCGGAAATTTATGGCGGGTTTGCTGCAGTCTACGATTACGGGCCGTATGGTGTTGAATTGATCAACACTTTGAAACGCGAATGGTGGCGCGCCATGGTTCAGCGGCGTTCTGACGTAGTCGGGCTCGATTCCGCGATTTTTATGCATCCCAAGATTTGGGAAGCATCCGGACATGTCGCGGGATTTTCTGATCCGTTAACGGAATGTAAAACTTGCCACGCGCGTTTGCGTGCCGATCATCTGCTTGAAGAGATCGGTGTTGAGGCAGATGAAAAAATGGACGAGGCTTCAATTAATGAGTTGCTTGAAGCGTCGAAGGACCGCCTTCGTTGTCCAAAATGCGGTCAACGAGAATTTACGCCAGTCAAAAAATTTAATCTATTGGTTCAATCCAATCTCGGAAACTTTACTGGTGACTGGACCAAGGAGCCCGTCTATCTGCGCGGAGAAACGTGTCAGGGGATTTACGTGAATTACAAGAACATTCTTGATTCCATGCGCGTCAAAGTTCCATTTGGAATCGCGCAAATCGGTAAGGCATTCCGCAATGAGATTACGGCACGTCAGTTCGTATTCCGTACGCGCGAGTTTGAGCAGATGGAGATGCAGTACTTCACCTCGCCAGCGCAAGAAATGGAGGAGTACGAGAGGTTGCGCGCTGCGCGTTGGCAATTTTATCTTGATTTGGGCATGAACCCAGGCCATATTCGTTGGCATGAACATGAGCGGCTTGTGTTCTACGCGAAACGGGCGTTTGATATTGAATATGAATATCCGTTTGGATGGAAAGAGTTGGAAGGCGTGCACGCACGCGGCGATTATGATCTGACGCAGCACGCGAAATTTTCAGGCCAGGCCTTGAATTATCTTGATCCGTACACGCAAGAACGGTACGTGCCGCACATCGTCGAATCGTCGGTGGGTGTTGGACGTATGGCGTTGGCGTTCCTGTCAGAAGCATTCGCGGAAGAGGAGCTCGCTGATGGTGAATCGCGCATGGTGTTGCGTTTTCATCCGCGTCTCGCGCCGATTAAGATGGCGGTTATGCCGTTGCAGAAAAAAGACGGACTGTCTGAACTCGCAGAAACATTGGCGACCAACCTTCGTCGAACCAACTTCATGATTGAATATGATGAAGGGGGTTCCATCGGCAAACGGTATCGCCGCCAGGATGAAATTGGGACGCCGTGGTGCGTGACCGTAGACTATCAAACCAAGGAGGATGGAACCGTGACCATCCGCGAACGTGACGCGATGACGCAGACACGCATCGCGCTGCAAGACGTACCGGCGTGGTTGCAGGAGCACATGAACTAATTTTTCCCTATGTCCCCAAAAATAAAAACCTTGAAAAATGGCATGACCGCGATTTTGGTTCCGCAAAAAGGGGCAACCTCGATGACCGCGATGGTGTTTACGCGCGTAGGTTCGCGGTATGAAACCAAAGAGATCAATGGCGCATCGCATTTTATCGAACATCTGATGTTCAAGGGGACCAAGCGTCGTCCAGATACGTTGACCTTGAGCAAGGAGCTTGATCGTTATGGGGCAGAATACAACGCATTTACGGGAAAGGACTTAACAGCCTACTACATCAAGATGGACGCGGCGCAGACGCCGCTTGCGATCGACATGTTGCACGACATGCTGTTCCACTCGAAGTACGATCAAAAAGAATTGGACCGTGAACGCGGCGTGATCGTCGAAGAGATCAACATGTACGAGGATAACCCGCGCATGCACATCGACAATCTGCTCGAAGCGGCGTTGTTCGCGGGAAATACCCTCGGCTGGGATATTGCCGGACCGCGCGAGGTGATCCGTAGCGTGACACGCGATCAGCTGACCACGTATCGTGATCGATACTACATCCCATCGCGCATGACTGTCGTGGTAGCTGGATGCGTGCAACCAGGGACGCTTGAATTGTTGGAAAAAACGTTCGGCAAGGTCCATGAACCAAAAAAACCATCTGATCAATCGTTCACCTCGTTTGAAGCGCCGAAAATTTTGGTTGAACCGGTTGCGCTTCAATCAAAAAAAACGGAACAGGTACAACTCGGCATGGCGTTTTACGGGTTGCCATTTGGCGACAAAGCGACGTCAGCCGCAACGCTCCTTTCAACCGTGCTTGGCGGAACCATGTCTTCGCGTCTGTTTATTCAGGTGCGTGAACGTCTTGGGTTGTGCTACAACATCTACACCTCGCATCAATCACTGGAAGACACGGGGGTGTTTACCGTGATGTCTGGTCTGGAAAAGAATCGCATGGAAGAAGCGGTTAAGGTGATCTGGAAGGAATTAAAACGCACAACCACAGAACTGGTGAAACCAGAAGAGCTGCGGCGCGCAAAGGATCATATTCGCGGGAAACTCATGTTGGCCATGGAAGATTCTTCGCAGCAAGCAGATTGGTACGGTCGTCAATGGACCTTTCAGAAACTCGCGTTGACACCAGAGGAGCGTTTGAAAAAAATCGAGCGCGTCACTGCAGTAGAAATGCGTGAGCTCGCCCGCCGCATGTTTGATCCAAAGCGTATGGCCGCGGCTGTGATTGGGCCATTCGAGGAAAAAGAAAAGGTAGCGAAATGGTTTGATTTAAAATAGTCAAAACTTGCCAAAAAAGTCAATTTAAGGTAAAAAAGGGGGAGTCTATGCGCAAATATATCATCGCGAACTGGAAGATGCACTACGGTCCGATTAAGGCTGGAGCGTGGATTCGGGCCTTTCGTCGCGAACGTCTGCCAAAGGATTTGGATATTGGTGTCGCCATTCCACATATTTCCTTTGCCGCAGCTCGTTCCTCTCTTGGACGTGCGAGCGTGCCGTGGTTGGGTGCGCAGAATGTCTGCTGGGCAGAAGAGGGAGCGTATACAGGGGAAACGTCGCCGGGCATGTTGCAAGAATTGGGCAGCACGTTTTGCATCGTTGGCCACAGCGAGCGTCGGTTGTTGTTGGGCGAAACAGATGAGATGATTTCAAAAAAAGTCGCCGCACTTGTGCACCAGAAAATTCAGCCGATTATCTGTATTGGTGAAACCGAAGTACAGCGGAAAAAAGGCGAAGCCTCGAAAATTGTGCGTGCGCAACTCACGTCTGCATTGTCTGGGCTGAAGAGTGCGCAGGGCGTTGATATTGTGATCGCCTACGAACCTGTTTGGGCTATTGGTAGTGGGAAGCCGTGCGAACCAAACGATGCTCGTCAGATGCATGAGGTTGCGCGTGATGTTCTCAAGAAAAAATTTGGAAAAGATGGAGAAACGATGCGCGTGATCTACGGCGGATCCGTGGATGTACGTACCGTGCACGAATACGTGTCCACCACCGCAATCGACGGCGTGTTGGTTGGCGGTGCGTCGCTTGATCCGCGAGCCTTTGGTTTGGTGTGTCGTGCGGCGTCACCGGCGTAGAAGGGAGAAGCGTGTTTACTATGATCCTCGCACTCGCATCACTCGGTATCACCATCGTCGCCCTGGGCACCATGGGCGTGATTGTGGCGCGCCATTGGAATGAGATGCGTCTGCTTGATCCAACCTCTGTCAAAAGCGAACAGCAGCGTCGACAGCGATATCATCTGATCGAACAGCGCTTGCAGCGCTTAACCTCAGATCGACTTGAGCCGCTGTATCGTCTTTCGCGCCGCGTGCGCGTGCTTGCGGAGCGTCAGGCGCGTCATTGGGAGGCGCGTTTGTATGCGTTTGAGCGCATGTATCGTCGTGTCCAATCGCCCTTGGCCGCGATGTCCCCATCAGTGCGCGAGCGCGTGCAGAGCTTGATGAGTGAAGGAAAGTCCTTAGCTAGAGATCAGAAATGGGTAGATGCAGAACGTCGTTTTTTGGAGGTCCTTTCGTTAAACACGCATCATATTGAGGCCTATAAAGGGTTGGGGCAGATCTATCTAAAGCAGAAACTGTACCCACAAGCCAGAGAGACATTTGACTTTGTGCTGAAGATACGCAAAAATGACGACGCTGCATTTTCCGCGTTAGCCGATATTGCCGAAGCCGAGGGCGATGTTGCGCAAGCCGAGTCATTGCATCTCAAGGCCGTGGCTGCAGCGCCAAAACAGGCGCAGCATCAGGCTTCGCTCGCCACGTTTTATCTTGATCGTGAACAGGCAGCGAAGGCGAAGCCATTCGCCGTGCGTGCCTCAGAGCTTGAGCCAAGCAGTCCAAAGTACACCGAGCTGTGCCTCGCGACCGCCGTGGCGTTACAGGACGTCGCTGAATCGCGTCACCGTTATCAGCGTTTACGTTTGTTGACGGATGATGCGAATAAATTGCAGGCCTGGAAGAAAAAAGTAGAGACACTGGAACAGTCGCCGACGTAGCTCAGCTGGTAGAGCACATCCATGGTAAGGATGAGGTCACCGGTTCAATCCCGGTCGTCGGCTCCACGAAAAATTCCTCACGCGTGAGGAATTTTTGATTGCAAGATTTTTATACGAGATCATCCTGATCGATATTCCGTTGCAAGCGTGTGCGCATGGTGTCGTCTTCGCTTTCTTCGCGTAGACGCATCGACAGATTTTTGTAACGTGCTAACGCCTTCTCAAGATCGCGCGTAGCCTCTTCAAGTTCACGGCTGAGTTGTCGTAGACGTGAGGCCGCTGGTGGCGAGGATGGATCAAAGAGATCTGATGAGGCGGCAGATCTTGGAGGAGCGAATCTCGATGAGGTTGGTCGTAAAGGAGCGGAGGTGGAAGGAAACATAGTACGAAGAGGATAGCACGCGAGGAGATTTTGATGAAAGATATTCTGCTTCTAATGTTATGGTTGACAATCCGTAGGTGTATGGGTAGCATTTTGATCACAGACGAACTCGCGAGGTGACACATGGGACTGCGAATCGTGCGTCATGAGGAGAAACGGCCACGTAAGTCGCGATACAGGCGCCTTCGGCACTATCAAAGAATAGCGTACAAGGAGCATCGATGTCATGGATGCGTGCGATCTATTCTGCCCGGTGATGAATACGAAGCAGATGTCGTTATCAAGGTCGCGGGCGGGATCTATGTTGCTAAGTACCATGTTTTTCCGCCGTGTGATGAACCTGATCCGTTTGGGGAAGATGAGGATCATGACGAGGTGTGCGACGAAGCGTCCGAGATCCTTCGCGACGTCGCCTGAACTTTCACGACTGTCTTTGCAGATGCCTTTGTCGGCTTCTCATGTGAGGACGGTTTTCTCTTTGTGTAGTTGAAAAAACAAAAAACCTCCATCTAAACAATGAAAGTTTTTGTGGTGGGCGAGGCGGGACTTGAACCCGCACGGAGGTAAATCCACCAGCTCCTAAGGCTGGCGCGTATGCCAATTTCGCCACTCGCCCAGGCGAACAAGTTCTAGAGTAAAGGATTGCAGGTGTTTAGGCAATCCTTGCAAAACTCTTCAATCTATGTTAAGGATGTTGAGGTGTAGACTCCTTATTTTTATGATGGGGGACACGTGGCGCAGGAATTTTTGACAAGGAGTGTAAGATCGATGGGGACGCATGGTGGGGGTCAGATCAAGCACCTGCTGCTTTCGAATGCGTGGCGCACATCGGCCGCCAGTATGGGTCAATACATTCGGCTATGTATGGATCCACGGACTCGTAGAAGGGGTGAAAGAAAGGAGGGGCTGCACGACGCCTTCATGGATGCGGCGTGTGTGATTGATCTCATGAGGGGGGAGGATGGGCAACCGTTTACGAACTGCGAGCTCTGTCGAAACAGGTTGCGCGAAATGGTGCCTGTTGAGTTTCGTGAGGATAGGGTGTTGGAGCGTTGGAAGGGATGGCTCCGCACCCTGCAATTGAATCGACACAGTTCCGGTATTCCATTGTTGGAGCTTGAGTCTATGGCGGATTTTTTTTGCAGCGTCGCGGAATTGGATGGTTCTCGACCGTTGTGCCACCTCGGAACATCCGAGAGTGAGCGTCCGCCGCAAGCGCATTCCGGCGCGTTCGAGATCTGATCCGCTCAGTTTTTCAACCTCGTGGTCCATGGTTCGTTTCTGACGCCTGCATGCTCTGCGGGCGTTTCTTATTCATCAAAACTCGCTGTCCCGAACACCACATTGAATGAGGATGAGTACACGACAACGGAATGTATCTGATTAAGTTCAAGATCTGTTGGTAATGGATACATCTGTCCGCCATGTGAGAAGGTGAGTGTTCCTATGTTGATGAGGGAGGTTACGTCGGCGATATGTGTGGTGATGGGGGCGGATGAGGTGCTGAGGGCGATCATCAGATCTAGCCCGGCATCAACTGTGAAATCATCAGATAGGACCAGGTGTTTTTCTTGGCCATGCGTAAATAGACGAACCATGCCTTGTGCATGATGCGCGTCTCCAGAAAAATTCGCGACACGTTCCGGTGTTTCATGTGCTGCAATGGTTCGTGCTTGAGCAGCAGCCGTATCTTGTGTCGCGATGTCAGGCGTGGATGTTGCGAGGGGATGTGCCTGAAGATACGATTGCATCGCGGCTTCGCGATCTGCATCGCTGAGCGTTCTGCGCTGCGTGTCATTCAGGAGTTGTCCTGGAATGTAGGCTGGTTTTTTTGTGGACGAACAACCTGCGCCGAAGAGGATCAGAGCGCAGACAAGAACGAGCGGTGCACGCATCCGTTTCACAGAAGATGTTGACATGGATTCAAGTATATCAGATGTTCCTATCAAAAAACACTCTTTGGAGAGCGTTTTTTGTTGATCAATCAGGGTGATATGGAGTGAAGCGCGTGTTTGATCTCACGCTCGTTCGACATATTCTCCGCTTTCGGTGTTGATGATGACCTCTTCACCCTGTTTGATGAAGAGTGGAACACGAATGTGGATGCCGCCTTCGACGACCGCCTCTTTGTTCATGTTGCCACCGCTGGCGGTGTTTCCGGCTACAGCTTCGGCGGTTTCGATCACCTTAAAGGTCATTTTGCGTGGAAGTTCGATCGCAATCGGACGTTCTTCAAAGGTCGAGACCTGGATTTCCATGCCTTCGCGCAGGTAGCGTCCTTGATCGCCTACGTCGTCATCTGACATGGTGGCCTGTTCGTAGGTGCCCTGATCCATGAAGGTGTACCCCGTGGCATCGTGGTACAGATACTGCATGCGGCGATGTTCAACCTCGACAATGTCCACGCTTTCGGAGGTCTTAAAGGTTGTTTCCAAAACCTTTCCACTCTGGATATTTTTCATGCGTGTGCGCACAAAAGCAGCGCCTTTACCCGGGTTCACGTGTTGAAAATCCACCACAATCCACAAGCCTTGGGCGTCACGCAATACAATATTTTTTTTGATGTCAGAAGGGGAGGCCATAGTTGACCCGAGTATGCCGAAACATGGCGACCGTGTCAACTTCGATGCGTTAAAATTTCATCTGATACGAAGAGGAGAATTGAGCAAAAACCAAGAGCGAGCGCCAAGAATTCAATTCGGTTGATGGATTCGTGATACACAAAAATGCCGATGCAAGAGGTGGCGACGAACACCATCACGACCCATACGGCCGCGAGAACGGTCAGTTTTCCGTAGTGAAGCGAGGCCAAAAAGAGTGCTCCGTTGGTCGCGTACAAGGCGATTGCCAACGTCGCTAGCGCAACCCCACCCTGAATCGACCAGCGTTTGGATAAAAAATCTGCGCTGACCTCCACGAGCGCCGATAGCGTCGCAAGAAGATATCCCATAGATGAGACCCATGATAGCAGACGCTCTCGGCGAAGACGAAGAAGTTAGAACCTTTCTCGAATTGGTACTGGCATTAGTTCGCTGATCGAGGTTATCCCTGTCAGCAACATCACTAAGCGATCCACGCCAAAGGCAATTCCAGCAGCATTTCCCATCCCCGGAAGGCTCATTAGAAAATGTTCATCGAGCGGCCAAACTTTTTTTCCAAGTTTTTTTCGTAATTTCTGTTCTTCGATAAAACGCACGCGTTGTTCGACGGGGTCGCAGAGCTCGGCAAATCCATTTGCCAGCTCTAAGTCGCCGATGTAGAGCTCCGTGCGCAGCGCAAAACGCGGATCCTTTGGATCACGTCGTGCAAGCGCAGCCATGCAGGCAGGATAGTTATAGAGAAAGGTTGGCCGGTGTCTCTTTTTGTTATCTGACCAGCCCAACTTTGGTTCCACCTCGCTTAAAAAGAGTTTGAAGAACAAATCATCCCAGGAATCATCGGGTTGAACCGTTTGCCCGTGTTCACGGACGACTTTTGATAAGGCTTCGCGATCTTCGAGGAGCGGTTCAAGTTCGACGTTCGCATAGATCTTCAGGGACTCGCTGACGGACAGACGGCGGAACGGTTCGGTTCCGAATCTGTCATCTTGTCCTGCAACGTATCGGATCATCGCTTCTGTATCGTTCATTAATTCTTCTAATCCCGCATCACGTCGATACCATTCAAGCAACAAAAATTCGAGATCATGCGTACCGTCCCAAGGTTCACCGTCGCGAAAGCACGGACCAAGATCATAAATCTTATCCATGCCTGCACCAAGCAACTTTTTCATGGAATATTCCGGCGAGGTGATGAGTCCTGCTTCGTGCGCGCGTCCATTTTGTTCGTGGACCTGCGCGCAAACGGATTCAAGATATGCTTCTTGGCCGGGGAAGCCGACGAGTCGCGGGGTGTGCATCTCGGTAAATCCTTGTTCATCAAAAAATCGTCGAACAAGACGGATGATCTGGCTGCGCGTGCGAAGATAATCGAGGGACATAGGTCGAAAGATGCTAGCATCGTACCGGTTGATCGACAAGCCACGCGTCTCCGGCTACCATAGGGCGAAGTATGTTTCTTAAACGCCTCGAACTCCAGGGATTCAAGACTTTTGCGCAAAAAACGGCGTTGGAATTTTTGCCTGACGCGCAAGGTCGTCGTGGGATCACTGCGATTGTTGGTCCAAACGGATCAGGGAAATCGAACGTCGCGGATGCGATTCGTTGGGTGATGGGGGAGCAGAGTTTGAAATTATTGCGTGGCAAAAAATCTGAAGATGTCATTTTTTCTGGCAGTACCTCGCGCGCGCGTTCAGGTTTTGCTGAGGTAACCTTGATATTAGAAAATGAGGCAGGTTCCGCGCATGTGGACGGCATGCCGGCCGAATTGGAGATCACGCGTCGACTCTATCGTGATGGTCAATCAGAATATTTGTTGAACCGTGAGGCCGCGCGTTTGCAGGATATCGTGTTATTTTTGTCGCAGGCTGGGGTGAGTCAGCGCAGTTATAGCGTCATTGGCCAGGGCATGATCGATCATGTGTTTGTCGCAAGTCCAGCAGAGCGTAAGGAATTTTTTGAAGAAGCATTTGGCGTGCGTCCATTTCAACTCAAACGACAAAATGCGTTGCATAAACTTGATGCGACACGTGAACATGTGGGGCAAACCGAGGCGATTTTACGTGAACTTGAACCACGCGTTTCGAGCCTCGCACGACAGGCAAAGCGTTTGCAGGAGCGCGATTCTCTCTTGGAAGAGGTCCGAACGCTTGAACGGCGTGTGTACGGTATTCAATATCGTGAGCTGTCGCGTGCGTTGAAAACGGCGCGTGATCGTCATGTGCAGGTTGTTGCCGAACAATCCGCCAAAGAGACGGAGATGCAGACGTTGCAGCGCGAGTTGGATGGAATGGAGCAAGCTGTTCCCGTATTGGATGGTTTTCAAGAAGCGCGGAAAACGCTGGATGCGTTGCAACGTGAACGAACAAAAATTCGCGAACAACAGCTCGCGCTTGAAACGAAGCGTGCGGTTGCGGCAGTGCGTGCGGAAAAACCCTGGTCGCCATTGCCACTATCAAAAATTATTGAACGATTGGACGCGATGCATGCGAAGCATGAGGCGTTGCTGCAGATCCTGCGAGAACAGTCCGTTGACGTTGTAAGTGTGCGTCAGGCCTTCGAGGAACTGCATGCATTGAGCGCGGATTTAATCGGGAAGTTGCAGCGGCCAGCTCCGGAACCGACCACAACCGTTCAGTCTGATCCAGCTTTGGAGCGTGAATATTTTGCGCTCGTGCAGGCCATGCAGGATATGGAAACGCGTCTTGCGCACGCGCAACAGGAGGTAGAAACATGGCACGCCAAGGAGCGTGATTCGCGTCAGCAGGTATTTGTTACGCAGCACAAGCTGACGAGTTTGCGTGAATCTGTGCGTACGATCGAGCGTCGTGTATCGGAGGCTGCGATCGAGGTTGCGCGTCAAGAAACGCGTCGCGAAGGATTTATTTCAGAGCTGCGTTTGCATGCGCCGCAACTCGAGAACGAATTAGAAGCGATTGCCTCTACGCTTGATGATCGTCCGTTGGAACCGGAAGCTCCGGCGCGTCTGCAAAAGGCGCGTACGCAGCTTGAATGGATCGGTGGGATTGATCCGCAAGTCATCAAGGAATTTGAGGACACAAAAACGCGCTATGATTTTTTGCAGACGCAGGTCATGGATCTGAACGCCAGCATCGCAGATCTTGAAATCGTGGTGACGGAATTAGATGCGACGATTCGCGAACGTTCGGTGAAGGCTTTTGAAACGTTGAATCGAGAATTTTCTGCTGCGTTTAAGCGGTTGTTTGGTGGTGGGGAAGCGAGTTTGGTTGAAATGCAGGCAGAGCCGGAGGTCGACGAAGAGGGGAATGAGATTGGAGGCACAGAGAACAAAGAAGCTATCGCCGGCATCGAAATTCAGGCTACTCCACCCGGTAAACGGTTCAAATCCATCGCTCTATTATCTGGCGGTGAACGTGCCTTGACCTCGATTGCGTTGATCTGTGCCATCATGGCAACGAACCCCTCGCCCTTCATCGTTCTTGATGAGGTTGATGCGGCGCTCGATGAATCCAACGCACGAAAGTTTGGAGAAATTATCCACGACCTCGCACATCACACGCAATTTGTGGTGATCACGCATAATCGTATGACGATGATGCAAGCGCATGTGTTGTATGGGGTGACGATGGGTCAGGATGGGTTGTCGCAGTTGCTTTCAGTGAAATTGGAGGATGTGGAGAAATTAAAAAAAACTGAATAGCGGAATCGATGATCCGCTCGCAAAAAAAGGAGGCGAGGCGCAGCGGGTTGGGTGCTCCGTTTAAAGCTGCGGAGCGCGGCGAGATCTTGCGGGAGTTCCCGCGAGGATTCGTCCTGATGGCGAAAGGAGAGAGTATCCGATACGAGATCGGACGGTCGCTGTAAGGACGAAGTGCCGGCCACGCAGCTTTCAAAGGAGCACCTATTTTTGAGCATATCGCTAAGCGAGGTATTGGTCAACTGTCGCGTCTATCATTTTTGAAAAACGAAAAAGCTCTCGAGCGACAGGTGTCTGCTCGAGAGCTTGAGTTGTGATTCTGGCGCGAGGCTAGGTGCCCGCGCCTCCGGTCCCACCGTTGTCCGTTGCGGGGGGCGTCGTGGTCTGGGCCGCCGCTTCAGCCGCGGTGCGATCAGCCTTTTCCCGCTGTTCCCGCTCCCGCGTCCATTCCCTCGCGAGCCTCTCGTCGAATCCCGTCGGCTCCTGTTGCAAACGAGCGTGGAGACGGGGAGGCAGAAGCGCCAGGGCATTGGTCAGTCCCTTGCACCCGCTCGGCAGCTGATCATCGAGGCCGAGCCCGTTCAAGGCTTGCCGCTGTTCCGCCGACACACCCCTGATCCCGTCGAGATTGATGCCCTCGAGGATCATCTGCGAGACGATCTGTCGGGCCAGATCGACGCTCATGACCAGGATGCCCGCAGCGTTGTCGCTGCGGAAGACCCGGACCGTCCTGCTGTCACGGTTCTCGCGTCGGCTGCCATCCGTTCGGCAGCAGACCACGCCGATCGCCTTCGGCCTCAGAACTCCGGGTGCGGTGCTGGGCTGGAAGTTCATCCCGAAGGCGGCATGCCCGAGGCTCTGCCAGGCGACTCCCTGGACCATGTCCACGTCCGTATTTGCCGCGCGGATCGAGTTGATCGCTTGGACCAGATCATGCAGATGGACGGTGAACAGTTGGCGTTTGTCGCCTTCCGTCCGAGCGCCGCCCTGTCGATGCTTCGTCGGCGGGCGATTTCCGGCGTCGACGTAGTACACGTCGAGCTTGTATTGAGCCCTGTTCAGATCGTCTTGGCTCGCGTCGCGACGGAGGGGGTGCTGCCTCACGAGCACCTTCTCCTCCTCTCCCTCCTGCTTCCAACGACCGCGCCAGAGCGCTTCGATGCTTCCAGGAGCATGCCTCTTGATCAGATCTCCCCACTTGACCTTCTCGTTTCCGACCAGGATGAAGGGCGCGTCCTCGTCATCCTTGCGCACCGTGCTTTCGCCGAGAGACAGGACGATCTCGGTGTACGGCGCGAGTACCTTGTCGCCCTTGCCCACGATGGGGGCCATACTCATGTCGAGCGCGACCCCTGCCACGCAGAAGAGGCGTCGGTCCATGAGCGGCTTGCTCCCGCCTGTGTACTGCTCCTTGCTGAACGGGTCTCCGTCGTTGCCGAAGCCGGCGGCGAACTTGAAGACGAGCTTGGGAGCAGGCTCTCCCGTGGTGGGTGAAATGAATTCGTTGCTCATGATCAGCACCTCTCTAGCGCTCCAAGATGGAAACAATAGGTTTCATCATCCGGAACCAGTTCAAGACATAAGGGTATATCTGGAGGTGGTTCCGGATGAGCTGTGATCAGAGAAAAGAACGACAGGAAACCTTAAGCGATTTTTAAAATTTTGTCAAGAGCAACTTTATGAAAAAAGAAAAACCCGCGAGAACCTGGTACAGGCTCGATCGCGGGTTGGGAGTTGTTGGCAGCGTTGACTGGATTTGAACCAATCTTCCAAGCGGGATAAACCGCTCTTACGTCCTCCACGGACGCCGTTCGTCGTGTTCCGTTGAACGGGGTTTGCTGCCACACCTTCATTTAATGACTTGAATGAAAATGTGGCAGAGCGAATGTGTTTCGCTTTCATCTCTTTTAAACGTATCTGTTGAACATGCGCATGACAAGCGATGCTGATCCGTACTGACGAGTCTTGAGATCCGATCGAAATCAGATGGCAAGATTCGGAGGCGAGCGTGAGTGCGCTTCGCCTCGTAGGAACATCAAGCCGATGTCCCCGAGCATCAGTTGTCAACATTCGGTGGTTGACTCACAGCTCATGATTGAGCTGGTCGGAACGGGTCCGACTAGGCGGCCTTGCGCTCCTCGGCCGACGCCTGCGTGCCCCAGGTCTTGGGGGTCCGCAGGGCGGCCTGGAGCGCGGCGATCTGCTGCTCGGCGAGGGAGGCGGTCGCCTTCTCCTGCGCCCTCCGCCCCTCGATCTGCGCTCTCGCCTGCGCCTGGCTCTCGGCCTCCGCCTTGGCGCGGCGGGCGGCCTTGGCCTTGCCCGTGATCCCGGTCTCCCAGCGGGCGAGGTCCTTCACCAGGTCGATCAGGATCTGGTGGACCGCCATCAGGGCGATGGGGTCGGGGTCGACCGTCGTGACCATCGCGCGGATGGCCTCGATCTGACCCTGGTGCTCCTTGAGGGAGGCGTCGACCCCGCGCTGGGTCTCCACGTCGAGGGACTTGGCCTCCTTGGCGATGGCCCGGAGGTGCTTCTCGCACGTCTCCAGGCGCCGCTTCCGGTCGGCCACGATCTCCCCGCGGACCTCGGTCAGCACCTCCAGCTGCCGCCTCCAGGTCGTCCCGAGCGGAGCCCGGTCCGTCTTGAAGGTGTCGTGGAGGGGGACCAGGAGCGGCAGGTACTTCCGGACCACGGGCGCCCGGACGTCCACCAGGCTGTGCGACCAGACCTGCGCGGTCGTCCCGTTCGGGGCGTCCGCGGCCGGGTTGTACCCCGGCTTGATCCGCTGTACGTCCCGGACGAAGGTGCCGGGGACCTGGCCGGGGATCAGGGCCTCCGCGTTCGCGACGGTGAGCTCGGTCGGCAGCTGCTCGGGCAACTTGCCCCGGCTGACCTCGGCCTGCGCCTGCTCCATGGCGGCCATGAATCGCAACGCCTTCCAGATGCCCTCGAACAGGGACTTCACGGGCGCGGCGGGCTTCTCGGTGATGATCATGGTCACGGTGGTATCGGTCGCGTTGGTGTCCTGCGTCATGGGTTCACCCAAGGTAGATCGCGTAGCGACGAAGTTGTCGCGTTGCGTCCCTCAAATGCTCGATGGTTCGAGTACTTGAGGGGCGCAATGCGCCCTTTTTAAGGAGCCTGCACAGGCGAACGAATGTAGAGGTGAATGGTTGATGTCACCCCGAAGGGTGAATCGACCACGCGAAGATGTACTGTCAGATGTGGCAGGGTGAGCCGCCGAGTCTGAGATCGATCTTCCTTCCTTCAGGTGGCCGTGTTTGGTTTCCTGAAAGGCTCCTCCTCCACGTTCGTTCGTCTGCGCAAAATTTTGGAGGGGATAGAACGCATGGCCGAAGTCCAGGTTCATATCCGTGGGATCGCACTCGGAACAGGTTCAGTTTTCACCGAGACTGCCCGAGGTTGACCCCTCCAATTCATTCGTGAGAATGAAGATGGGTGGTGGGTCCTCCAAAATATTGCGCAGAGAGTTTTAAAAACGCTCTGGGATGAGTAGAGCGTCGAAAACACGGCCTCGCGAATGATCGCGGGTGAGTCGTATCTTCTTAGCTCTCTCTTTCTAAGATGATGATATTCAGTTGTGAAAGCACCAGCCTTGAAACGCGAATGATCGTGTGTCGAGGTTGGGCGAGGACGTGCAGCGATGCGCGTCCTCGAGTTGATGGTTTGCCGCGGGGAAGAACTACTTCTTCATCCCGCGACGATTGAGCGAGGTCGAGACGACCCGTTGAGGCGTCACCTTCGGTCTCGTGTCCCGCACGTAGACCAGACCGATCCGCAGCATTGCTGCCTTCGGCGCGGTGAAGTGTGTCTTCACCAGCCTGCACGGCGGGGGGACGTCCCCGACTGCGTGCGGACCGAAGACCTCCGATGCCCGAAAGGCGCTGCTGTTCTGACTCAAGGCGTTAAAACCTTTCCGACCGAGCGATTGCCGAAGTGGCTTTCAAACTCAATCATATCAGTCTACCACCTTTTGAAAGTTTTGTCAAGAGGCAGTGTACAAAGTGTGTAAAATAGAATAAATTTGGCTAAAAACAAACAAGCTGATAGGGCAGAGCCTCATTAAATGCTTTTTATTTGTCTAATATACGCAAAATCACCCAGACAAATGGCATCTGTCCTTATATGTATGAACAATATTCTGTCCTTTCGTTAGGTTAAAGATCCTTTAAAATGGTATTTCTTGTAAATAAAGGAGTGGCGGTTACCGCCGTATGACACGCGAGATCTTTACGCTGTAAGTGATGTCTTGACAGAAAGGCTGTTTTCTGGTATAGTGTATTTTCTTAGCTGATGAGCTGGTCGGCCTGATTCTAAGCCCAACACGAACCTGTTGGAATCACGCCCCGGCAGCCCATCGCAAAGAAGCGAACTAAGGCTGAATGGCTCCGGAATTCAAAACGCCTCGCAACGTATTCGAGGGTATCATGAGCGTTCTCCGTCACATTTATTTCTGTCTCGTCGGCGGCCTTGTTCCCACTTTCTTCCTGGCTTTTCTGATCGCCACCCTCGTGGCGAGCGCAGCCCACGCCGAGAGATCGCGGGGGACGCCGGATGCAGTCGGCGTGCTGCGCGACCGCTCCGTCGTGCAGCCGCCCCGGCCTATTTCGCGCCGCGTCATCGGACGCGTGCACGGTAGGCTCTTGGCCGTGACGGTCGAGCCCGGAGTGCGGATCGTCGACGGCTTCGTCGTCGCGCCCGCCACGGCCCGGCACCATCACCACGGCCACCGTCGCTAGCGCGTTACAAAAAAACAGAGACTTAGGGGAGGCACACATGATGAACTTCATGCAGCGCTCCCCACCTCGACTGACAGCTTGATCGCGTGATCGAGCGTCTGAGAGAATGGATTCGGTTCGGAGGTGACGTATGGAAGAAGCGATCGAGATCTGTGGCATCCTTGTTCCCGAGTCTCTCGTCTGGATGGCGGGGGCGTTCGGGGTTCTCGTGTTCCTTGGCTTCATCGTTTCGTTGGGAGCCTCGCGCTCTCGACGGAGGTGCTACTAAACTTCTCTTCCCCCTGATCGCAACACGACAGTCCTTGTCGCCTGCGGTCGGGGGGTGTTGCGTTTTATACGAATTTGATGTAGAGTCATCGGTTCAAGTTGAGCGAGAAATGGTCCAATAGATCTCAGCAAGAACATCCTAGGAGGTAGTTCATGGCCAGTGAACATGTGATCACGATTGTGTCCGACCCTTCCAACCCAAGCGCCGAGGACGTAACCAAGGCCTATCTCAAAGCGCCTGACCTGAGTGATCGGGGTGTTCCTTTCCAAACGAACCATGGTGAGGTGAGGGTGAAGATCACCGGTGTTCGTTACAACGGCATGACTCTCGTGCCGGGAGACTATCTGATTACGGGGCGTGTGGATGGGCAGCCCGTGGAAGGTTACTACGATGCCAACACGAAGAACGGCCACTTCCACCGTTCTGTGATGGAGCGGTAGACGAGAGACTCTCCCCCCAATCGCAAGACGACCCCTCGTCGATTGCGGTTGGGGGCGTTTTATTTCTTAAGAGCAAACCCCGCAGGCGAGGTCCGCGTGCGGGGATGAGCCACTCAGTATTTGTTCTCGAATGAACAGATGAGAGGGGATTGAATGCGGCGATCATCGCATGAGATGATCAACGCACGAACGACGATGGGCTGCGTTTGAACCGTTCGAGAGATCCTGTTGCCTGATGCGGCTCGGTGGTTGTTCACGAAGTCCTTGATGAGCGCGAGCTCTCCGCCCACGAAGACGGCGCAGATCCCGACGAGAACGAGGACGGTGCTCGCGAGTTTCCAGCACAGCGCGCATACGGCGTCATACCTCCTTTTCAGAGCATGATACGCCTCTTCCAAGGATTCACTCGGGTTACCGCGATAGGCGAAAGAGTTTCCCATCGATCTTCTCCTTGTGGATGATTCAGAGAAATGTATTTATAAGATAGCAGTGGAAATATATTCAGGCACATTCTTTGTCAAGCAACGGTGTGCGATGTTTTTCGTTTTTTGAGTACATGTTTTTTATTTTGTGTTATACTTCCCTTGATTTTATTTCTTTTTATTTTATGCGCTCTTTTCAAGTAACCCGTTCCTTTGTGATTGGTGCGTTTGCACTGCTTCCGATACTGATTCCTGTTTCAGCGGCGTTTGCGGCAGTGGGTCAGGTGAAGGTGACGCTTCACGATGAGGCGGGAAATCCGGTTACGGGCGCTACTGTTGAGGTAACGTGTAACCATTCAACCTTCGGAACGCTGGGAACGACGGATGCGAGTGGAACTGTGGAGGGTGATCCGACGGCTGGCACGACCTGTGCGAGCGGGAGCGGTTTGAGTTTTCGTACTTCCAGCAGCACCTTTATGACGCAGGTGCATCCAGTGATTGGACTGACGCCGCTTCCGTTTTATAGTTGGGTTGATCCGGATGTGGCGACATCATCGGTGAGCGGTTCTACGAACGTGTATGATTTTGGTATTGAAGCAACAAGCAGCTATGTCATAAAGGTGTGGAATTCCTCTGGCAATGCCAGTGTTATCCCGTTTCCTGCAAGCAGCACGCCGCCGGTGTACACCTTCACCACTTCCACGGTCGCGTTTCATTGGCCTGATGATACCTCGCCTTATCCTGGTATTCAGGCCGATGATTGGTATGTGGAAGCGACGAAGACGGTGAGTTTTGGTGCGGGTGGATGGTATGAATTTGAAGTTGCGAGCGATGATGGTTCGGTGATCACGCTTGATGGAGTGACGGTGATCAGCGACTACTTTCTTCAGCCATTACCCTCGTCGCCTTTTACGAAACGGTTGTTCGTGAGCGCTGGAACGCACACGATTGACATCAAGTATTACGAGCATACCGGTGCTGCAGATTTGTATTTTTCCTTTTATCCAATTGATACGCCAATCGCACCGCTCTTCGTCATTGGAGCGCCGGTTTCCTCTCCAGTAAATGATCGCATCGCCCCATTTTTTGAAGTCCACACCGATACAGCCGGGAGCGTTTCGCTTGCTGGAGGATGTACGACCACTAATCCAATTAACATTGGCGTAGGCACCAGTACGCTAACCATGACTGCTTTTCCAGACGGAACCTATGTAAGTTGTACGGCGACGATCATGGATCCGGACACCGGATATACGAGCGAAGTAGGTGTTCCGTCGTTTACCGTGGCTCCTCCGGTGCCACGCCATCTTTCGAGCTGTGCAGACCTTCGGGCCTTGGATGCTACAAGCACCTATTACGCCGAAGATTTTATTCTTGATAGCGATATGGATTGTACGGGTGGACGTTTTATTCCGTTGAGGTGGTCGGGACATCCCTACATCGGTGTCTTTGATGGGAACGGACACTCGATTAGTAATTTGACGATCAATACGAGCGATCCGTGGGTCGGTCTGTTCGAGCAGATGGATGGAGCCACGGTCAAGAATCTCACTCTTGCTTCTGGGTCGGTGGGACAGGGTTTTGAAGAGACCGGAGGTCTTGTCGGCTTTGCTCAGAATCTAACATTGACAAATGTCACCAGTAGCTTGTCCGTGACTTCTAGATTCGGATTTGGAGGGATGGGCGGCTTGGTAGGGATGCTGTCTTTTGATAATGGGACAACGACGACCTGGGCACACGTTGTGGTAAGTAGTACGGTTTTAGGTTCCGATGATGCGAGTGCCATGAGCGGATATGTATCTGTGAGCGGCGGTTCGCATGTTGTCATGAATGATGTGCATGGATCCGGTACGATCGGCCCTTTTTTTCCGGGATCAGAGGTGAATAATCTCGGTGGATTGATTGGACTGTTGAGCTTGAGCAACACGTCGACACTGTTAATGACTGGTTCCAACGCCTCCACAACAATCGCTATAAACACGGGTTCGAATGATGGTGGACTGATCGGAAATGCGGTTCTCAATGGTTCGGGTTCGATGAATTTAACGATTTCGAGTTCGAGTTCTTCTGGTAGTGTGACCGGCGGAAGTAATCTTGGAGGATTGGTGGGGCAGATTCAGGCAACGGATGGCGGGTCATCCATCATGGCAAGCTTTATGAATGACCAAGCCTATTCGACGGTCACGGGTCAGGGTACGGATATCGGTGGCTTTGTGGGAAAGGTGACGAATCTTTCAACGCATGCGATTAATTCGACCATTGACTTTGAAACAGATTCTGCTGCAGGAACGGTCTCTGGTGATACGAATGTAGGTGGTTTTCTTGGAGGGACAGATGGAGCCGGGGCTGGTATCTACATTAACGGTTTGGGGACTGGGGGACTGACGATCTTTAACAGTACCGCGAGCGGAAACGTTACCGGCAACAGTGGGAGCGACAATGCGTTGCATGCTGGAGGATTTGTCGGATACTTGGATTGCGAATCAAATAATCCAACGCAGTTTGCTGCCTGTGCTCTTCAGCAAGATCAGGCGAGCGGAAACGTGCAGGGATATCGGTACGTGGGTGGACTGATCGGACAGGCTGATGGTGACAATCGCATGGAAGACCTGTACTCCATTGGAAGCGTTAGCGGAACGAGGGATGTTGGTGGTTTGTTGGGGAGCTTGTATTCAGAATTTTCGTTCGCGAAATTGAGCCGTGCGTATGCTTCAAGCACGGTGACGACTAGCGGCGTGGCCCCTTCGAATATCGGAGGTTTGATCGGATCGACGCAGGCATCAAATTTGAGCACGACTGTTGAACATGCGTTTGCCGTGACCAATCTTCTTGATCCTAGTGGTGTAGCGACGGATCTTGGTTGGACGATTGGAAGTCTATCCGGTGCGTCTTCCATGGATCTTGCGTACAGTCCGGTTTCAACAACCACAGCTGCCTGCGTGGGAAATGCGGGGTCGACCGGTTTTTGTACGTTGCAATCTGATCCAACGTATTTTTACGCTTCAAGTCATGCGCCGCTAGCGAGTTGGGATTTTTCCACGGTGTGGTTGTCGCACGTCTCGTCTTATCCTACGTTTTTACTGAGTCCGGTTGTGCTGAGCTTTGCGAGCCCGTTGATTTCTGTGATTAGCGTAGCACCAACGCCAGGTTCCGCACTCGTCACCTGGACGACAGATAAAATTGCTTCAAGCAATGTCGTCTATAGCTCCGACAATTCGTATGGATTTTCCACGGGCCTCGCGGATGTAGCTCCGCGTGTTACGGCGCATTCGGTTTTCATCCCATCGCTCGCTTCCTGTCTCACATATAACTATAAAGTGGTTTCATTTGATGAGTATGGAGACGTCACGACGAGCAGTCCGATGACGTTTGAAACGTCTGGATGTGCTCACGGAGGTGGTGGCGGTGGGGGAGGAGCGCCGTTTGTTTCGTCGCAAGGTTCGGAGACTACCGCGCATCCGATGCTTGATTTTACGATCAACGGTGGCTCAGGTGTTGCGACTGATCCGATGCTGCAACTCGCTTTTAACGGCGATGCTTCCGCGTTGCGCGGATATACGATCTCGTTGAATGCCGGGGCAGCTAGTTCGTCCATGATTGCCTATGTGTCATCGACGCATTTCGCCTTGCCCAATGCTTCAGGTGTGTACACGGTTTACGTGCAGTACTATGCATCCACGGGTCAGCCATCAACGTTGGTTCATCATGTGATTGAGTTGCGTCTTGCCGGCACAAATGCGACTGCGACAGGTGTTTCTTCGATGTCCGGCGCTTCATTTAGCGCGGACACTTCAAGCGCTGCCCCAGCCGTTCATTCAATAACGCTGTTTACGCGCAACTTGAAGCGTGGGGATACGAGTCCAGATGTGAAACGCTTGGCGCAGTTCCTGAACACGCACGGTTTTCTCTTGGCGAAGAACGGTCCTGGATCGCCAGGAAAAGAAACGACCACCTTTGCTCAGCGTCTATCGCGAGCGCTCAAACGTTTTCAACTTGCACATCTCAAGCAATTGGTCGGATTCAAGAAAAAGCAGGCGGCCGGACAATTCGATGCGGTGACGCGTGGGTTGATAAACAGGATGAAATAAGGATACAAGAGGCGCTTCAAGCGTCTCTTTTGTATTGAAAGTGTTATTTAGTAAGATAAAGCGTGGAAAACAAAGAGCGCATCCGACAACAGGAGAGCGCGAAGCCGTCGGATGACGGATGGCTCTTGTGTTGCGCATGATGCGCGAGAAATCACTGTGTCGCGTAGGCCTCAACGGCCTTGGCGAGCGCTGGGGTCGGGTAGAAGACCTTCTCAATCGCCCCATCCAAGGTGATGGTTTTCTGCTCAACCAGTCCATCGCGGATGAGGGTGTCGAGTCCGTTGACGACGAAGTCCATGCCGATGCCGGCTTCGAAGACTTTGGTGGCAGGTACGGACCTATATTCAGGTTGCTTCGGTGACGCGGGTTTCTCGGCAGCCAGCCAGTAGATGCCGAGGGTCACGATGCACCAGAACTCGTACCAAAAGCGTGCTTTGGCGTGCTGCTGGACGAGATCGTCGTATCCGTAGGTCGCCGTGCTCTTCTCGGTAAACGCGACGGCATCAACTTTGATCTGAGTGTCGATCTCGCGCCGCGTGATGCCCGTCCAACCCCCTTTTTCCTGCATGAGGACGAGAAGACGGGCTGCCGCCTCCCGCTCTTCATCGCTGCCAATCATGAGCGGAAGCGTGTAGCGTTGGATCTGAAGACGCTGTACACCGTAGGGCATCTGGCCGGTGATCGGGAAACGTGGCGCTTGATTCATGAAGGCCTCCTTGAAATGAGTGTGTGACAATCCCTGTCACGAGGGCTCAGTTTTGCTGAACGACATAGAGTATCGTAGAAAGATGATTTCGTCAATTCGAGAGAGGTCGAAGTCTGTATTCAGTGTCTTGCCGCTCTCCGCAGATAAGTATCAGATTGGATATGAAAAACGCCACCACCCGTTGAATAGGTGATGGCGACGAAGAGTTTTGTGGCAGGAGCTGTATCGAATCACGGTTTACAGGGCGCTGGTGCTACGTTTCTTTGACCCGCATCTCGATGGTCTTCGTACTTGGCCTGGCCCGAGGCGGAATGGTCCACTGAGCCCTACCATAAATTACCTCAGCCTCCCACCACAGCTGGCAAGCACCAATGGAGGGGTGGTTGCTGAGGAAGAGCACGGGATTCGGCACCGCGTCATCACCGGTACCGTATGTTCGGAACATCTCTTCCGGATGCGAGCCCACGAACAGCTCGTATTCACCAGCAGGATGCTCGAGGTGTCTCTTGGTGTGTGGAGGCTGATTGAAGTCGAGCAGATAGAAAGGGGCGGGGAAATAGATGCGCATGCTTCCTCCTCGTCCAAATACCGCTACCTATGAACGGGATTGGAACACGTTAAAATAGCACGATCATAAAGGAAAGTCAAAGGGCTGCTAACAGAATACGGCCCGGTCAGTAAACAAAAAAACAGTTTTGAAAAATGCTGTTAGTAGCGTTAGAGGCTAGCAGCGTTGGATGTTGAGAGACATGGGCTTGACGTTTTCTTATTTCTGACAGGCCGGTATGATCTAACGGTCTTTATCCCAGCTTATTGACCATCTTTTTTATGACAACTACCGTCTCAACTGCGAATCTAACTGAACAGAAAAGTACGGATCCTTCTAAGTTTCGTCAGATGCTCAACAAGGTTCCAGAGGTGACATTGTATTTCTGGATCATCAAGATTCTGTGCACGACGGTCGGCGAGACGTTTGCCGACTATTTGAATACAAATTTGAATCTTGGTCTAACCAATACCACCTACGTCATCGGCACACTGCTTCTCGTCGTACTCTTTTTTCAATTCAAGGCCAAAAAATATATTCCGGGAATGTATTGGATCGCCGTCGTCCTCATCAGCGTTGTAGGAACCTTAATAACGGATAATCTTACCGATGGCTTTGGAATCAGTCTTAAAATAACCACCGTTGTATTCTCTGTACTATTGGCAGTCGTCTTCGCCGCTTGGTACGCAAGTGAGAAAACCCTGTCCGTTCACAGTATCGTCACCACGAAACGTGAGGCGTTTTATTGGCTAACGATCTTGTTTACGTTCGCACTTGGAACGGCTTCTGGGGATCTCATCGCAGAACAATTTAGCGTTGGTTATCTAAATTCAGTTCTTTTGTTTGCGGGCTGCATCGCGCTCGTGACCGGCGTCTACTACCTTGTTAAAAGAAGATTAGCGGTTAAGCATCAGCTGCAATCAGCCTACGCGATTCTTGCCTTCTGGTTAGCCTACGTCCTTACGCGTCCGCTCGGTGCATCCATCGGTGACTACATGTCCCAATCGCATGATGACGGAGGTCTTGCGCTTGGAACAACAGTGACGAGCGGTATTTTTCTTGCAGCGATTTTGTGCCTGGTTGTCTATCTATCTGTCACGAAGAAAGATCAAATAAAGACGGAGAAGTTAGTTTAGGTGGGAAGCACGGAGCCTATACCGCTTGCGTACACACGATTTTATCGTTCTAAACGAAGCTTGTAATTTACGCTTGAATAAATCTTCTTTTCTTTGCCCAGGTAAACAAAAAACAGTGGACATCGTCTAACGATGTTCACTGTCATTTGATGGCGGAGAGGGAGGGATTCGAACCCTCGCGCGGTTTGACCCGCCTAGGAGATTAGCAATCTCCCCCCTTCAGCCTCTTGGGTACCTCTCCGCGTTTGCTGTACGTCGCTTTTTAGCGAACCAAGCCATGCCAGACTAACAAAAATGAAAGAACAAGACAAGTGCTGATGCACTCGACAGTTTTTTTGTTTTTACGTATGCTTGTGGAGGTCAATATTTTTTGGAATGAAACAGGGAGAGGTGGCTGAGCGGTCGAAAGCAACGGACTTGAAATCCGTCGTACGGGAAACCGTACCGTGGGTTCGAATCCCACCCTCTCCGCCATGACAATTGTGTAGAATTGTGACCAGCAAAAACAGCTTAAAAGAGCTGTTTTTGTGTTTTTTACTTGACTTTTTTGAAAAAATGTGTTATACTTTTTTATAGAAACATCAAGAACAAGGGAGTCCATCATGATGACGCTGAAGATCGTGTTTGCGGTGGTGGGTATCTTCTTTTCCAGCCTCCTCTGCGGAGGGTGCATGGTGGGCGGATACGGCGGCGGGTTCGGCGGTTCGTACGGAGGAGGGTACGGGTACACCACGGGTTATGGGTACAATCCCAGGGGATACGCGCAGCCGGGTTACGGATACGGCTACAACCCCGGTGGCGTCTACGCGCGTCCCGTCCTCACCAACGGAATGGTTTACGGTGGCGGCGCTGTTGTGTCGCCGGCCTATGGCGGAGGCAACTACCGTCAGGGTGGTGTGTCGATGGGTGGTGGCGGATTCCATGGCGGAAGGCGACGTTGATCGTTTCTGTCCGTCGATCGGGTCTGTGTCAGGGCTTCTCAAAATCCTCGTCGTGCATACGTGCATGACGAGGATTTCTAATTTAGACGAGGTTAGGCGCGGACGCGGATGGTTTTTGTTTTGCCGTTCGTTGCGATGTAGCTCTCTTCGAGAGTGGTGTCATTGATCCAGTGGAGGGATTTCCAGGTGGTGACGTTTTGGCCGTTGCTGTCTTGTAGTGGCCACGAAGGATCATTACCGGAGGAGGAGGCTCTAAATGGACTTGGGCTGTTGAGTTTTCCGGTGGTCAGGCTTAGGACCGTGACGGGAGCGGCGTTTGTTGCATCGCACCCTGATCCTTCGCAGGTGCTGGTGATGAATGCACCGCGTGTGCCACCTTTATTCCAGATAATGTAATCGGTGCTTGGAACAGCGAGTCTCGCGAAAGTTCCATTGTCAAAATTGTAGATGAAGAATGAGGCGAAGTAGCGTCCGCCTGGGCCGAGCACATCCTTCACCTGGTTTGCTCCGAAGACCAGTGAGCGTTTGTGTGTGCCTTTGACGACGATTGGGCTTTGCCAGACATAGCCTTCGGTTTGCGGACTTCCTTGATCTACATTTTGTTGAAAACGTGTGTCGATTTTTGCCCAGGTGAGACGACCGTTCCAATTGACGTAAACCTTTGTGGTGCTGTTGCACAGGCCGACGTTTTGCAACATGTCCGGTGCGCCACTCCCAATCAAATTGCCCAGACAGTTGAAAATAATCACGCCCGGTTTTTTGTTGAAGGTGAAGTGGTATAGCGTTTGAAAGGTCTCCTGTGGTTCAAACGACACGTTTGAAGGTGACGTTGTTTGGTTTGACGTGTTCGTTGATCCGTTTGGAAGAACCTGGAAGGTGAGTGTTGAAGGGGAGGTATAGACTCGGCCATTCACATCCGTGCATCGAGCGCTGAGCGAGTGCGAGGAGTAGCTATCAAATCTGGAAAAGGTGTAGGCAACTTCGTACGTGCCGGCTGATTGCGAACTGTCTAAGAACATGGATTGCAGGCTGTTGTCTAAATCAAGATCGCAGTGGGCGATTGCGTAGTTACTGTAGGCCTGGATCGAGAAGATGACCGGAATATTGCTCACGGGGCTACTCGCAGACATGGAAACGTTGCTCACGTTGATGTACGAGCCTTGATTTTGTTGGTACAGGTTAGTGTATCCGTTGTAGCTGTTGTACGTATAGTTTTGTCCTGAGTACCGGTGGTTGTACGAGTAGTACGAGTTGTTTGAGGCGTATACATGCACGTACTCTATTTGCGGTGACCAGACTTCTCGTCCGATGGAATCAAGGCAGTACGCTTGAAGTGAATGTACGATGTCGGAGGAGCTGTTTGGAAAATTCATTGAGACCTGCCAGGTGCCGCTGCCATTTAAACTCATCTGTGTGTTTGCGGCGGTTCCATCCATCTGGAGATAGCAGGAGTTGGTGAGATTGTTATCATTTACGTCCATGTACGCGAGAACGGTGGTGCCTGCGTTCACGGTGCTATTCGAAAGAAAGACGTCACCTACAGTTAATGTGGCTTGCGGTTGAGGTGTCGGGGTTGGAGTTGGTGTTGGTTGAAGGTTTGGCGAGACGTAGAAATTTCGCACGTTTTTCGAACTCACGGAGTTTCCTTGCGTATCTTGACACTGCGCTTGAACTGAGTGCTCAACCGTTGCGCTCGCCGAAGGAAATGACCAGTCGCGTAGCCAGGAACCGTTTGTATTGAGGGTGAGTTCAATCAGCGATTGAGATCCGTCCAGCGAAATAAAACATCGTTGCGCGAGTTTATTGTTATTGACGTTGACGGAAAATTCGATCTGGCTGCCCGCGACGGGCGTATCAGTCGAAAGGGTTATGTCACCAACATAGAGCGCAGGGGTGACAGGCGCGGAAGGAGTTGGTGTTGGCGACGGTTTCGAAGGAGTGGGGGTCGGGGCTGAATCGGTAACCGACAGGCTGATCGAGTTTGATGAGATGGCATTTGTTCCTGCTGCATCATGGCAGGTGGCGCTGACGTTGTGTGCTTTTCCTATATCGGCCGAGTAAAAAGTATATTTGCCGACAAAAATGCCCGTTGAAGGATCAAGCGACATCCAGCCCATGTCGAGTTGATCAATGAAAAGGTCGCAGCTCGGCGTGCCGGCGGTATCTGAGGCAGTCACATAAAAATTCATGGGAACACCTGACACAGCTTGATCGGTGGAAGCCGTAAATGTTCCAACTTGTAAACTGGAAGGGGTCGATTTCGTATCAAGCGTGTACGCGTGTGCACACGCGAACGGAAGAAGTAGCGTTGTTCCAAGAAGAGAGCTGATGGCGAAAATGCGTGGGGAAAATGAGGGCATAGGAAAAGATCGAAGAAAGATAGAGCTATGATACACGACGCGTCAGATGTTCGACAGAGGATCTGTTGACAAGATCTACTCTGATGCAACAGCTTTGTAGGCACGATCAACGATCTGCAGTGTGATCCACAAAAGAAGGGCCAGCGTGAACATAAAGAAATAGCGCGTTTCTTGAGCCATAGTGTATCCGATAGGAAGAAGCGAAGCGTATTTCGTCAACAGAAAACCTAGTAAGACCAACACCGCTAATAGTATCCAGGTGGATTTGATGAACGGGCGCAAAAAAATTCCCAGACCGGTCAAGAAGAAGACTGCGGGAACGATATCCTGCAACGGGAAGAGGGTGCTCAGGTTTAGAGACGAAAGTGCTTGGACCACCGCCAGTCTAAAAGGGGAAGATCCAACTGTCGGCAGAGAAAAATAGTATCCTGTGAAGAGCAGGATGATTCCCGGGATGAGGTAGGCAATCTTTTCTTTGTTCATAGATGAGGGAAAGGGGCGTGTGGCGATTTACTTTGGAACGGGAAACTGTCCGCAGAATGTTGTCACCTCGGTACGCAGCTTGGCGTAGAAAGCATCGTCGTTCAAGGTTTTTTTGAATGCGTTTAGACTCTCTGCGCGTTCCAGTTTATCAACGGGTAGTTGGAGGTGTTTGATGTAATCATACGTCTGTTTGATCCAGTCCGCCAGACGCTGCATCTCTTGTTCTTGCATTCCACGAGTGGTGGCGGCAGGTGTGCCGAGTCGCAGACCACTTGGATAGAACGGAGAGCTCGGTTCATTAGGGATGGTATTTTTGTTCGTGGTGAGACCGATGCGTTCCAATGCAAGATGCAGAAAAGCGCCGCGACCAGGACCGTCAGAGGTCAGGTCGAGCAACAGAAGATGGTTGTCGGTTCCCCCGGAGACGAGGGTGAATTGATGTTTCTGTAATGCGTCTGCCAGAGCGCGCGCGTTTTTTACAATTTGTTGTGCATACGTTTTGAATGCGGGTTGCGCGGCTTCGTGTAGGGCGACGCCAATGGCGGCAATTACATTCTCATGCGGACCGCCTTGTAGGCCAGGAAGAATCGCGCGATCAATTTTTTCTCCCAAGGTTGCATCGTGCTGCAGTCCCTTGTGTGTGACCATGATGAGGGCGCCGCGCGGACCGCGGAGAGTTTTGTGGGTCGTGGTTGTCACGATATGGGCATAGTCAACCGGACTTGGATGTTCTCCGCCGACAATCAATCCGGCGATATGCGAAATATCTGCGGCTAAGATCGCGCCAACCTCATGCGCAATCGCGGCAAAGCGCGCGAAGTCGAGGGTGCGCGGCAACGCCGTTCCACCGCACCAGATAAGTTTTGGTTTGTGTTCTTTGGCAAGACGTGCGAGTTCATCAAAGTCGATCTGTCCATCAGGGGTGACATGATAGGGGACGCTTTTCCAAAATTGGCCGGTGATAGAATTTTTCCATCCATGAGTTAAGTGTCCACCGCTCGAGAGATCAAGTCCCATGACCACATCACCCGGTTCACAGGTTGCCAGATACACAGCTAGATTCGCTGGACTCCCTGAATAGGCCTCCACGTTTACAAAAGGAACATTGAACAATTTTTGTGCTCGCATTTGTACAAGCGTTTCAACCTTGTCGACGATTTCGTTGCCAGCGTAGTAACGCTTGCCCGGATACCCTTCGGCGTATTTGTTGGTGATCACGCTGCCGGTTACCTCACGCACGGTTCGCGAAACATAGTTCTCTGAAGGGATCAGACTGAGCTCATCCTGTTGGCGTTGGGCTTCTTGGATAAGCAGATCATTCATCTCTTGGTCGGCGTGTTCGGTGGGCAACATATGCAGGGTAATCTAGCACTCGACCCGTTTTTCGACCACAGGTCCTGTTTTTTTCTGTTGCCTGCTACGTGTGTGCTATACTTTTTGTAGATGTTTTATGCATAATGATGTTCTTTTACCGCTCCGTAAACAGCGTTGGTTGCGTGCGTTCGACTGGTTGATCGAGTGCGGCGTGCATCTGTTGATTGCGGTGGTTCCGTTGCTGTTTTTTCCTTGGGGAGCGGAGCAGCTTGAACTGATCAAGCAGGTTATGGTGCTGATGTCTATCGGCGTGCTCATGCTGTTGTGGTTGGCGAGTGGGTGGATTCGTGGCGAACGGCGTGTGCACGGGATGTTTATTCTTGGGGGCATGCTGTTTTTATTGATTCAATTTTTGGTGGTTGCTTTTTCGCAAGATCGTTTGCAATCGCTCTTTGGACTGCCTGCGCAAACGTCATTTAGTTGGTTGACGTTGCTTGGAGGGGTGCTGTTGGCTCATCTGATAGGGGAGCGAGCAGCGACGGAGCATCGAGGCGAGCAGTATGTGCGGACGTATGTGTGCGCCTGTGCAGCAGCGGCAGGGTTTTGGATCTGGTCGTTTGCGAGAATGCAGGCGCAGTCTTTTAACACCGTGGGTGATGTGTATGCATTGGCGATGCTGTTGGTTACACCGCTGTGCGTTGCTATTGGACTTCTGATACATGCGCCGAGTGCGTATGAAAAAAGTAAAACCACACAGGCGAAGCGTGAGGTTATTGGTTGGGGTCTAGTATTGATATGTGCAAGCATGCTCCTGTGTGCGGCGGAGGTTCTTGCGAATGTGCAGATGGCGTGGATGGTGCTTGGCGGAGGGGTCGTTGGGTTGCTGTTGCTTGAGGTCGCTCGTCACCGGCAGCAAGCGCGTACTCTGTGGTCATGGATCTGTTGTGGGATTGCGTTGTACGCGTGTGCTCAGCTCATGCTGATTCCGTTATTTTTGTGGGCGCCGTTACACGCCTGGCTTCTGTTGCCGATTGTGTTGCTTTCTGCGCCGTCATGGATTGTGTTAGGCGCGGTTATTTTAATAGTCGCGCGAACGGCATGGGAGGAATGTTCAAAAAAAGGTTCTTCGTGGAATTGGATTGGATTGTTGATGTTGCTTCCTGTGTATTGGTTTTTGCGCGGTGGTTCAAATGGGATGAGTGTTGTCCTGCCACCGGAGATCGCTCCGTCATTTTTGGCTTCATGGGACATTGCTGTGGCGACCTTGAAACAATTTCCGTTGTTTGGTTCTGGTCCAACAACATGGGCGTTTGATTACACGCAATTTCATACCTCGTTGCTGAACCAGTCGCCGTTTTGGCAGACGCGATTTGACCAAGGCTTTTCTACGGTTTTGACGCTTGTGCCAACGATCGGCCTGGTTGGGATGTTGGCTTGGTTTGGGTTGATCGTTGGGGTTGGTGCGGCTGTTAGGCAGAAGTCGCGACTCCTTGCTGTGTCTGAGCGTTGGCCTATTTTTTGTGCGACCGTGGTGGGATGGTCGGTGGTTCTCGTGAGTCTTTGTGTTGCCCCTTCAAACATGACGCAGAGCATGAGCTTTTGGTTGTTGTTAGGTATTCTTGGAAGTGAATTGTGGCCTACGTTTGGGATTTCTCTTGCGCATCGAAGTTCACGTCAACGATATGCGGTCGTGTGCGCGTTGTTCGCCTGTCTCTTGATTGGCGGTGGATGGATGTTGGTGCAGCGCGTGGAGGCGAATGCTTCCTATCGGACCGCGATGCAACAGTATCAAGCGGGCGATGGATTAAATCAGGCAATGCCTTTCTTGCAAACAGCAGTAGCGCTTGATCCTTGGAATGATGCGTATGCGCGTGGGGTGGTTCAGGGGGAAACGTCCTTGGCGATGCAAGCAGAGCAGGCTAACGTGACGTCCTCTTCGGCTACGGTGCTTGAGGCGTTTGCCGCAGCGCGTGATGCCGCACAAACATTGGTGACGAACCATCCGGCGAATGCTGATAATTGGGCGAGTGCGGGATTGGCTTTTGAAGCCTGGGAGCAGGTGAGTCCGCTCACTCTCACGCAACCGTCTGCGGCATTGCATTTTTATCAGCAAGCGCATGCATTGGATCCGTGGAATCCGGTGTTTGTGACAGAGATGGGAAAAATTTTGATGACACGTGGCGAACGCATCGCGGCGCTTCCAGCGAAGCAGCCTTCAGACGGTTCGTTGGTTGAATCCTCGCAAGCGGATTGGCAGCAAGCGCTCGGATTATTCGCGCAAGCCATCCAATTAAAATCCGATTATATTCCTGCGCGGTATGAATCGAGCGTGGCTTTGGAGCGTTTGCACCGCTTGAATGAGGCGATTATGCAGCTTGAACAGGTGCTGCGCGCGAACGCGCATGACGAATCTGTCGCGTTTGAGTTGGCGTTGTTGTATGAGGAGAACCATCAATTGCCGCAGGCCGTAAATTTGCTGCAACAGATCGTGCGCGTAGATCCGGCGAATACGGATGCGCGGTGGTATTTGGCTTCATTTGATGGGATGCAGGGCAAGTGGGATGACGCTGTGGTACAATTGCAAGCGATCGCACAGGTCTTGCCACAGAACCAAACAATTCGACAGGATCTGGTGGACGCGCAGCGAGCGCGGATCGCGCATCGTCCCGTACAGAGCATGAATCTGCCGCAGCCGCTGCCGGTAGAGGGCCCCGCACCTCGTTCGTAGATATTTTTATGTCATCCTGGTGGAAGCAGAAAAAAAAGAGTTCGTCGCAGGACGAGAAGCGTTTGAAATTGGCGCGTAAACAGAAGCAGCTGCGCACAGAATTAATGATAGAGCAGCGTCGTTTGACGCAGGCGGTTCAAGCGCTGTTGCAGTCTTCTGAAGAGGAGTTGCGGACGTTAGCGGAGCGTGTTCAGCGTGTTGCGGATGCGGATATCTCGCGTGAAGCGCCGCAAATTATAGCTGCTCAGCGGGCGCTTGATGTGCGCGTCATGCGTATGCAGCTCGCGCAGCGCGAGACGCGATCATTACTTGATGAATGGCATGATTGGCAGCGCTACACCTGCGTTGAAGATGAAGCATTGCGTCGTTTGCAACAAGAGCTGGTGCGTTCAGAGTTGGCGGTGCGCGGTGTCACCGTTTTGACGAACGTATCGATCACAGAGGAAGAAGAACAAGAGAATGCACGACCTGCGGCGCCATTGATTGCACGTATCGACGTGCGTTCGATGCGTTGGGATTTAGATCATGAGGCGGCGTTGAATGAGGCTTGGCGCAAGAAGATAGAGCAGCCTCTACAGCAAAGCGTCGCGTATTGGGAGGCGCGGGCAAGGGAATTTTTGGTGGATCGAAGCGGACCATCGATCACTGCAGCGCGGACATTTGCCGCATTGCGCACAGCGCATGCGTTGCAACGAGGACATGATAAGACGCAGGGAAGAACACGTGAACGTGTGGCGGGGCTGATAACCGCTCTTTAAGGACAGAGAATGGTTCGGTCTTTCGGTCGTTGAGGTGGCATGTTATCCTGCGATTATTATATGAACTCGCCCCTTCTGCTTACGGAACACGGCTCGCTGACATTTTTTACTGGCCCGATGGCAAGTGGAAAAACCTTTGAGCTCGTGCGTCATCTGCATATTTTTCGTGAACAGCAGGTTCCGTTGGTGTGTTTGCGTCCTTCCACGGACAATCGCACACCGACGGTTCAATCGCGCGATGGGTTATTGCAAGATGCGATCGCGGTTGATCCGCAGAATCTGACGATGCTGACGAGGTATCTGAGCGAGGCTCAGGTGATTGGGATTGATGAGGTGCAATTTTTTACACCGACGATTATCCAGGTTTTAGAACAGGCATTGCGTCAAGGGAAGACGTTGTTGGTTGCGGGATTGGACGCGGATTTTCGCGGGTTACTGTTTCCTGCGGCGCAAGCGATCATGTCGTTGCCTGAAACAATCGTCTCTCGTTCGCGAGCGGTATGTGCTGTCTGTCATCGCTACAATGCAACGCGTACGCAACGTCTCCGCAACGGACAACCAGTATTTTTTGATGATCCACTAGTTTTGATTGAACATTCTGCGAAAGAAACGACGTATGAAGCACGATGTTTGGAACATCATGTGGTGCTGCCAGCGCAAGTTGAGTCACTGGCCTCAGAGGTATTAATGGAAAGAGAAACGGTTGCAGTATAAAAGTTTCATAAAAAAATCCCGCCTTCATGGCAGGAATTTTTTTATGGTGGAGATGGGGGGTATCGCACCCCCGTCCGAGCATGGACGTACCGCACGTCTTCACAAGCTTGGTTCGTTCAAGGAGTGTCCGCTATGCATCATGGAACGAACGAGTGGGCATAACGTAAGTTCTCGGGCCGGTCAACGTGTGCAGAGAACATGCGCGCGCTCAAGCCTACAGATTATGGCGATCACACCGTTGCTCTGAGGCGCAGAAGCGGGGATCGGCCGTCACGGTTCGCGGTTAGGCGAAGGACGGAGCAAAGCTCGGAACGCTGAAGGCCGAAGCCACAGCGCTCTTCACTCGGGAAATGACGTTGGCAGGTGTCATGTGCAACGCGGTTTATACGAGGCGTCGTTGCCTGCTCGGCTTGCCGAACGATACGTTGCATGTCGTCGATGCTGATTCATCCCCATTATTCGTCCTCTCCTCGCATGACGCGGCGAGTCGATCGGGTGACCTCGCGTTGTTTGATGGATTCACGTTTATCGTGGACGTTTTTTCCACGGCAGACACCAAACGAAAGTTTGATGCGGCGCTTTGAAGGATACACCGAAAATGGGATCAATGTCAATCCTTTTTCATGAGTTTTTTCTGCTAAAAAATGGAGTTCTTGTTTGTGAACGAGTACTTTTCTTGGACGATCAGGCTCATATCCATCCTGTGCCGCAGCCTTGCTGTACATCGCGATATGGGATCCGATGAGCCAGAGCTCACCTTTTTCAATGCGTAAGTAGGCGCCGCGTAAGCGCATGCCGTTCTCACGAATGCTTTTTGTTTCTGCGCCAAGTAACGCTAACCCACCTTCAAGTGTTTTGAGGCATTCATAGGCGTGGGCGGCGTAACGGTTGTCGGCGTAGGGCTTCATGCGAGTAGTATCACTGGTCTCAGCGAAAAGGTCAAAGACAAACATCCGCATTTCTGCTAGACTGGATCGTCTTGCGCGTTATGTTATTCACCGAACATGTCTTAGAGGATTGGGCGTCCGCCAACGCATTTGCGCATGGGCAGCGTTTGTATTGGAGTAATCAGGTGGTGCATGTTTCAGTGCATGCTGCGAGAAATGGAAGCTTGAACGTGACGGGCAGCGTTGATCGACGTGAGCCGAAACGCGTGCGTTTGATTATTTCCCCTGATCATCAACGCGTAGAAACGTTTCATTGTACCTGCGGAGAAGATCGCCCGGGGATGTGTGCACACGAGGTTGCGCTTGGGTTTGCGGCCATGCATCAGACAGATCCTGCCCTTTCTCGTGCAGCGCTCCCTCTTACGAAGGAAGAGACGAACAGAACGGAGGGTGTTGGAGCTCGTCTTCCTTCAAGGTTTCGTCCGTTTACGTTGGATCGAATTCAGTTGGAAGCTTCTTATGATCGTGAACGCGACGAGGTCACGGTGTTGGCGACGAGCGTGTATGGTCCGCACATGTTTTCTTTGTTGGAATCAACGGCGGTGACACCTGATCCATCTGGGCGTGCGATTGAGCGTGATTGGGTTGCGGAGCAAGAAGCGGTTGCTCGTTGTACGCGCCATTTCGGACCGCCGGTTTCATTTCTTGAGATGCGATTTGTGGTGCCTGCATCTGGATTGTATCAATTGTTGACGGTTGGTTTTCCAGATTTGATGGAAGCGTTTGACGTGCGCGTGGACGATACCTTGCAGCCGTTGCTCGATGTGGAGCGCGAGACCATCGGTTCTGAGTGGAAGTTTGCGCAAGAGACGCAGCAGGATTGGTTTGATTTTTCTGTGGAGTGGCATTGCGGTAAAACGCAGGTTTCATTTGATGAGTTGCGGCAGATGGTCTCCAGTCAACAGCCATATATCCGTCGCGCCGATGGAACGTTTGTCGTGTGCGCGAATCGCGATGAGGTGAAGACCTGGTTATCCACGATGGATGAGACAGAGCATGTCGGCGCTGGAACGTATCGTTCGCGTTTGCGTCTCGCGCCCGCGATTTTGGAACTGATTCGAGGTAGTCGTTCGGCGCATCTGGCAGCCATGAATGAAACGTTCGAACGTTTTTTGCAAGAGGTCCAAACCGGTCGTCTGCAAGAACCGATCGAGTGGCCAACGCATCTGACGAGCGTGATGCGTGAGTATCAAAAAGACGGTGTGGCCTGGATGTTATTTTTGCAACGCTATGGGTTTGGCGGCGTGCTCGCAGACGACATGGGATTGGGAAAGACCTTGCAGGTCTTAGGATTGCTGTCGTTGACTCGCGATCGTCTTCAGGGGACGTCGTTAGTTGTGTGTCCAAAGACCTTGACCATGACCTGGTTCAACGAGGTGAAAAAATTTACGCCAGAACTTTCGGTGGTGATTCTCGATGGAACGCGCGCTGAGCGTCAGCAGATTTTTGAAACACTGGATTCATATGATGTGGTGATCACGCCCTATTCGGCTTTGGCGCGTGATATTTTGTGGTACGTGGGGCGGCGCGATCGTCCCTTCGTTTACTGTGTCCTTGATGAAGCGCAATACGTGAAAAATGCCCGTACGCTCACGGCCCAGGCGGTGCGCGCTGTGTCTGCGAAGCTATGTCTTGCGGTGACAGGGACTCCACTTGAGAATCGTGTGCGTGAGGTGTGGTCGATCTTTGATTTTTTAATGCCGGGATTTTTGAGCGATGCACAAACCTTTCGTACGCGCTTCGAACGTCCGATTGAGGAGCGTTCCAGCACAGACGTGTTAATGGATCTGCAGCGCCGTCTCCGTCCGTTCGTGTTACGACGTACAAAAGAGTCGCACTTGAAAGGATTGCCACCAAAAATTGAGCAGACCTCCATCGCCACGCTCACACCAGAGCAGTTGGTCGTCTATGCGCGAACGTTAGCAGAGGTTCGTCAAGAAGTCGCTGCCGCGGTTGAGCGTCGTGGGTTTGCGCGTGCGCGTGTGGAGATTTTATCTGCGCTCATGAAGCTCCGCCGCATCACGGATCACCCCGCACTCGTCGATCGTCGCTTGCCGCGCACCGAAGCGTTGTCTGGAAAAATGGCGCTCGCAATCGAGCTCGTGCAGGAGGCGGTGTCTGGTGGGCATAAGGTGTTGCTGTTTAGTCAGTTCACCTCGATGTTGGATATTTTGCGTGAAGCACTTGATCGTTTGGAGATTGGCCATGTCACGATCGAAGGCAAGACGCGCGATCGCCAAACGCAGATTGATACCTTTTTGACCGATCCAAAAGCGCAGGTATTTCTCTTAAGTTTGAAAGCCGGCGGCACAGGTTTAACGTTAACTGCGGCGGACACGGTGATTCT
>CAIKOH010000026.1 GCA_903829075.1 Candidatus Uhrbacteria bacterium | reverse complement strand
TTTTTATAGTTTGCCCGTGATTCAGGCGTTCCCAAAGAATTGACGCGCACCTGGACATCGAGACCAAGCTCCTTCAAAAAATTCCAACTCATGATGATCAACTGCGCATCGATCACAGCATCAGATTCGCCAAACACCTCACAGGCGAACTGATAAAATTGACGAAAACGATCAGCCTGTGGACGGTCATGACGGAACATCGGGCCGGCTGTCCAAAGCTTCACGGGTTGCGGCTGGTTTAACATGCCGTGTTGAACATAGGCGCGCACAACCGAGGCCGTGGATTCAGGGCGCAAGGAAATGTGCTCGCCTCCAGGGGATTCCCAGCTGTATAATTCTTTTTCCACGATGTCGGTATTTTTTCCTACGCCACGCAAAAACAAGGCGGTCTCTTCGACCATAGGCGTTTCAATACGGTCAAATCCATAGGTCGCTGCCAATGAATCAGCGGCCGCATACACGCGCTGCCAGTAGCCTTGCTCCAACGGCAACAGATCACGCATGCCGCGGACAAGTTGAATGGATTGCTGGCCTTTTTTTGGAACGATTGGCTCAAGAGGTTCGGCGGGTTTTGCCGGGGCGGACGCTCGTTTGTTAAACATACAAAAGGAGATGAACTGTTTGAATCAAATTTACGGCGTTGAAGTTGCGGTAGGATACGTCAGATGATGGAATACTGTCCATTGATCAAAAGGATAGCCCCGTACCCAGACTCGTCCAATAAGCAAGGAGCGATCAACCGGACCAAAAATTCTCGAATCAAGACTCTCCGGACGATTGTCACCAAGGAGATAGTACTGATCACCCGTCAGGGTCACCACACGATTCCCAGAAGTTGTAACGTTCGTGAGATACGGAGATTCGTCCAGGATAAATCCATTCGGATGCGCATCATTTTCAATTTTGACCTTGCCGTTGGCGACCTCAACCGTTTCTCCCGGAAGACCGATCACGCGCTTGATGAAAAATTCCTTTGGATCAAGGGGATACCTGAACACGACGACATCCCCACGTTGCGGCGATCCCGTGCGATAGGAAAGCTCATCAATGATCAGGTACTGCTGATCATGAAAATTCGGCTCCATGCTCGCACCTTTCACGTAAAAAGGCTGAATGAGAAAATATCGTACCGGCAAAATGATCGCTAACGAGATTAAGATCACTTGAACGGTCTCGAAAATAAACCCCGTCGATTTTTTCCGAAAAGCACTCGACTTTGCATTTGTGCTCGCGTCTGCGGCTGATTCGATCGGTTGAGACTCTCCCTCTGCCGGAGGGGGTGTGATAGGTAAAGACATGCGAAAAAGGATACCTCAGATGAAAAAGCCTGTCGAATTTAGAACCAAATCAAGACGGATGGCACAAGTCCTAAGCCAACCAGCCCCCAACCAGAAGTCACAACCCCTGGAATGAGCAAGAAAATCAGGCTACACATAACCGGCATCAAAAACAACAAAAAAATGCGCAGACGCACGGCGCGCGACAAAAACCACTCGTGCCAGGTCAACCGCCACGGCGTGGATCCGTTCTGCACAAGTTTTCCACGCACCTCAAGCAGGCGAAATGCGGTACGAAAACGTTGCCACGCCTGCTGCAAAGCTAAAACGATGCAGGCATCAAGAGCCAAACCAAACATCTCGCCGCTCCACGCCACCTGATGCCGCGCAAGCAGCGACGCCGACCACAGAGAAAAATAGATCGCGCCGACCACGGCGATGCCGACAACCGTGAGACGTTCGGCGGTGCGTCGCCACGATTCTCCCTGTTGCTGCACGCGCCACAGATGAACCCCCTCCAACAACAACATATCAGCCAGCACAGCCACGAAAAATCCAACTGCTTGACCAAGGAACAGTGCAAGCTGCGTGAGCGGACCCGTCAAAAAAATGGCACGCAACACCACCGCACGCCAATTCACGACAGACGGTTCAACGACGCGCAGTAATACCTGCTGCGCCCGCTCCCTGTGGGCTTCACGCACAGCTTGATTTACCTTTGAAAGATGTTCGCGCTCCGCTTCACCGATACCGCGATTTGAACCGTCGACCAATGCAACAGACACAAACCCGTGCGCCCACTGACGAATTTTTACCCCTGCAGCCAACAGATCAACCCCCGCCGCTTCCGCAGACTGACGCTCGTGCTCGTTCACAACTGGCGCTTCTCCTTGTTGCAAAAATCGCGGCAACCAGCCGACACGCGTTCCCTCTTGCGTACGCGTCGCGATCTGCCACAACGCCTCCTCAACCTCAGGAGCAATGTCTGATCGTCGTGTGATCACAAGCCCGTATCCCTGCTGACCCAACGACACGCAGCGCTCACGCTGATCCGGATGCAACTCCCATGCGCGAAGCAACTCAGGCGGAAGCTGCTCTGCCTGCGTCAACATAGTGGCCATGACGCAGATCGTTTCTGACGCCGAAACATCACGAGAAAAAAAAGAGCATTTCATGCGCTACAGTGTACGCGAAAAAAACAAGGAAGACAAAAAAATATCTCAACGCATTCGTGCGACGAGACGCTACACAACCTCCTTCCATTCTTTTATTGCCGTTTCCCAGCGCGCAAGATTTCCGCAATCAAACCATTGACCCTCCAAGACACACCCTCCAAGACGACCAGCTGCCGCCAATTGCGGAAAAAGATCCATCTCCATCATTAAAAATTTCTTGGCATGATCCACCACGTCAAACGCTGAAGGCTCAATCACATACAACCCAGAATTCACCAGATTCGACGGAGGAGATGCGGGCTTTTCGTGATACCGAATAATACGATCCCCTTCCATTTCTGCCACGCCATAGTCAGATGGATTCGGAACCTCTCTCAATGCAAGTGTTGCTCCGTATCGATCATGCTGCTCACACTGCGCAAGATGAAATTCTGCCAAACGATCAAGGCTGAAACCTTTCAATTCATCGCCGTTGGTTAAAATAAATGGGCGCTGATCAAACATCGGCACAAGATGATGTACGAGCGCGCCCAATGTTCCCATCGGCTCTGGTTCACACCACAAATCAACGGCACAAGTGAGTTGCGGTTCCTTCTTTGGTAACGCGTCGCGCCATTCTTCGTACGCGCTATGCCATTTTACTGAGGTGATGATCAGTACGCGCTTCACCCCGTAACGCGACAGCCAGCGCACCAACCAGGTCATGATCGGTTTTCCTTGAACAGGAATAAGTTGTTTCGAAATCTCGTACGTAATCGGGCGAAGACGCGTTCCCTGACCGCCCGCAAGAATAACCGCTTGTTCAAACATACTATTATTCAGGTGAGGCTGTTTTCGTGTATTTCAGAACGGCCTGCCATTGCAGCTCCGTCACGGGCTGAACGGATAAGCGAGTCTGAGTCACGAGCGGCATCACATTTAAGCCATACGTGTTACGAATTTCTTCCAACTGCAATGGACGTCCAAGCGAAGCAATCGCTTTCAAACGTACTGACACCCATTTGCCTTCCAACGCTGACGGATCCGGATATGCCTCTTTCACAACCTGCGCAATACCACGAATATCTTTGTCATCGCCACTGTGATAAATCAACACAAAATCACCGGACTTCATCGCTTGAAGATTGTTGCGCGCTTGAAAATTTCGCACACCATCCCACGACGTCTCACCATCTTGTTGCAGCTGTTCCCAAGAATAGACGGTCGGTTCTGTTTTACATAACCAGTAAGACATACCCAGACAGTCTGGAAGACAGGCGCGACTTCGTCAACTTTGCCAATCACCTCGCCAGTGTTTACAATGAATCTACTTTGTATGCGTCTGCGACATCTTGACCTGACCTTTAGCGCGCTCTGCGTGCCCCTCGATTTTGCCGCGATGCTCCTCGCCGCATTCAGCACCTATGCGCTGCGCTTCTCCTCACGCTTCATTGAGCTACGTCCTGTTCTGCAAGCGATCCCTCTGCTGACCTACATCAGCGATGCTATATTTTTTTCGTTGCTTGGACTGATCATCTTTGCTCTCGCGGGCCTCTACAATACCAAACATCGTCCGGTGTGGAATGAATTTGCGCGCGTCAGCGTAGCGATCACGGCCACCATCATGATCGTCATTTCAACGATCTTTTTTCAACGCGAGGTCACGACCTCACGTTTTCTCGTGCTCGCCGTCTGGCCGCTGGCAATTCTCTACACCTATTTTGGACGACTCGTGCTCCGACTGATCCGACGCGCGTTATTGCGCCGTGGATTCGGTCATCAGCGTATCGTAATCATCGGTCAACATAAAACCGCGCAAGATCTGGCCACCTTCTATCTCCAAAATCCCATCATGGGATACACCGTGTGCAAAATCCTCAAAAGCTGGAATGAAAAAACGGAACACGAACTTGAACTGCTCGCGGCGCGTGGCGAGCTGGATGGAATTCTTCTGGCCGAACCCAACCTGTCACGTGACGCAGCGCTTGAGCTCATCACCTTCACAGAGACGCATCACCTTGTCTTTCGTTATCTCGCGGATTTATTTGCCGCGCGCTTCAGCCGCGTCGAGGTCAACACGAGCGGTGGCGTGCCCATCCTCGAAGTCAAGCCTACGCCACTGGATGGCTGGGGACGCATCGCGAAACGAGGGTTCGACATCGTCTTGTCTCTCTTCGTGTTGATTCTGGTCAGTCCCATTCTCTTTTTGTTCTCCGTTCTTATCGCCCTGCAAGATGGTCTGCCGATTATTTTTCACAATGAACGCGTCGGAGAACACGAACACATCTTCAACACCTATAAACTTCGTTCCATGTGGCGTCAGTTTTGTATCGGCCCACAATTTCCAGACAACGAAGCTGAACGTCTCGCGCTGGAAAAAAAACTGATCCGCGACCACAGCATCAAAGAAGGTCCGGTCTACAAAATCGCCAACGATCCACGCATCACGCCGGTCGGCAAATTCATTCGACGCTGGTCCATTGACGAGCTTCCACAATTTTGGAATGTGCTGATTGGCGACATGTCGATCATCGGACCACGGCCTCATCAACCGCGCGAAGTCGAAAAATATTCTCCGCATCATCGCCGCGGCTTCGCTATCAAACCCGGCATCACGGGCCTCGCGCAAATCTCTGGACGCTCAAACCTTGAATTTGAAGACGAAGCTCGTTTAGATTTGTGGTACATCGAAAATTGGTCGCTCATGTTGGATTTTCAAATTCTCCTCAAGACGCCAATCGTGGTCTTGCAACGCAAGGGAGTGTATTAAAAATTGCCGACATCTTGACATGACTCCTGTCTCCTAAACGCGCGGCTGCTAGGCTCATGCCATGCAAGTCGCTTTTGTTCACGACTATCTGGTACAAGACGGCGGAGCCGAACGCGTACTTCTCGCTCTGCATGAATTATATCCGCACGCACCGATCTTCACGCTCTTCTACGTTCCTGAGGCTTGTCATCCTGCCTTTCAAACGCTCGACGTCCGACCCTCACCATTGAATCGTTGGACGTTCATCCAAAATTCGTATCAGTGGCTCCTCCCCTTCATGCCAGCGGCGGTTGAAGCATTTGATTTATCAACATACGATCTGGTCATTTCCAACGCCTACCATTTTTCCAAAGGCGCGCTCGTCAATCCACATGCACGCCACGTCTGCTACTGCCACACGCCTACCCGCTTTCTCTGGCAAGATCGCTTGCGCTACATGGATGACATTCCTTACGCACGTTTTCTCAAAGGACCGCTGCATCTTGTCCTACATCGCTTGCGCCAATGGGACCATCAGGCCGCACAACGTCCAGACGTCCTGATCACCAACAGCCGCACGTCACAGCAACGCATCCAACGTTACTATCAACGTTCAAGCACGATCATTTCTCCCCCTGTTGAGATCGATTCGATCCCGTTCACGCGCACACCAGGAGCCTATTGGCTTACCGGTGGACGGCTGGTTGGCTACAAACGTTTTGATCTCGTGGTGAAAGCATTCGCAAAATTGAATCTTCCCTTGATCGTGTTTGGCGAAGGACCAGAGCAAAAAAAATTAGCGCAACTCGCCGGACCAAAAACGCGACTCATCGGGCATGTAGATGAAGACACCAAGCGCGAACTCTACCAACACGCCATCGGTTTTGTGTACGCGCAAGAAGAAGATTTCGGATTAACCGCGGTCGAAGCTATGGCGGCCGGCAAACCCGTCCTCGCCTACACGCATGGTGGCGCCACAGAAACCGTCATTCCAAACGTCACCGGCCAATTCTTCGAACGCCAGTGCTGGGAGGATATCGCCTACGCCATCGTTCATTTCGATCCCACAAAATTTTCTGCAGAAAAAATTCGCGCACACGCCGAACAGTTTTCAAAGACGCGATTTCAATCAGCGATGCGACCGCTCCTAGAACCCATAGCTCCATCGCTGCCTCCACATCATGCGTGATCGTTTATGAAGATTCTCTTCGATGGAAGGCCGTTGTCTGAATCCACGCCCGGGGGCGTCACACGCGTTGCTCGCGGCTTGCTTGAAGCTTGCACACAGCTTCGTGAGCATACGTTTTTCATCGCCACGACCGGCCTGCAGCGTCCAACAACACCCACGCATCACCTCGCCCTTCCCAATAAACTCATCAACGCCGGCATCGCTTCTCGTTTCATCTCGTTTGATACACTGTGGAAATCCTCCGCATACGATATTTCTTTTTTCCCGAACATCGGATTTATCGGCGCCCAATCAAAACCCTACCTACTCGTCGTACATGACGTGTCTTTTTTGATTGAGCCACGGTGGTTCAAATTCAAGGGGCGCGTCTGGCACGATATTATCCGCGCCACCTACCTCATTCAACACGCTCAACATATTCTCAGCGTATCCGATCATACGACGCACGACCTCATCGAACGCTGCGCTATTCCCGCAGACCGCATCACGCGCATTCCACTCGGTCTTTCCCCTGTCCCCGCATCATTGTCACCGCTCCCTCTAGAACTCATCGGACGACGGTTTGTCCTTGCGCTCGATGCCTCCAATCTCCGCAAAAATATCGCGTGTGCACGCGAGGCCGTAAGGCTCTTGCGTCAGCATCCGCACTTTCAGGATGTGATTCTGGTGACCCTTGGGAATGCGCACGCAACGATCACACCAAACGAACTCGCTCTGCATCATGCGGACGATTCCCTGCTCGCCACCTTGATGCGAAAAGCTTCTGCATTTTTCTATCCAAGTTGGTACGAAGGTTTTGGATTACCCTTACATGAAGCCGCACGCTTTCACACTCCGTGCCTCGCTTCTACCTACGGAGCTCTACCAGAAACCGCACCAAAAAACACAATATTTCTTCCTCCATCAAAACCGCACTTATGGGCAGAAGCTCTGGAAACAGTCTTGGAACATCCTGATCGACACAAAAGCTCTACTACCCTTAAAAACTGGCAACCAGCGGCCAAAATTCTCCGCCAAGTCTTTCAAGATCTCTCATAAACGCTATTCTTAGCCAACGAACCCCCTTGCTCCCTTGACAAAATCTGCGTTTTCTGGTATATGTACTCTTTCCACAAGCTGGAACTTCTCTACACCCACCCCCCTATGACCACTCATAAAAAAATCATTCTCTCCACGTTTATCTTCAGCGCGCTTCTCGGTGCGTTGATCGCACCCGTGATCGCGAACACGCGCGCCTGGAACTGGAAAGATATTTCCTCCATCTTGCCGCATCGCGACGGGCAAGCCATCACCTTCGTCAGTCAGCGCCAACAGGACGCTCTCGTTTCAGATGGAACGAACGTCTACCTGTTGAACGCCGGCCACCTCACGAATCTCACCGCCCGTTTTGAAGCGGCCGGAGTGAGCCGTGTCGACCAACTCGTGTCCGATGGACGCAGCTGGATGATCATCAGCCGTTCCTCCCAACATCCTGAAGGACAGGTGTTTTTGACGAACGGTTCTTCCATTACCAATGTCAGCACCCTGATTGAACCAAGCTACAATGATATTCGTGCTTCTGGTCATGACGGCGTGTGGTACTTCCGCGTTCTGCATCAATCCCAAAATGGTCAAGCGAACCAGTGGGATCTTGTGAACTGGAACGGCTTGAACAGCCGACCAGTCTTCGTGAACATGCCCACGGCTTGGCAGACTGATGGAACGATTCTTCCGGTGTTTATCAACGGAGGATGGTTTGCCATGGGCCAGGGCTTGGTGTGGCGCGTTGATCAAAACGCGATCACCACACAACTTTCCAACCTTCCAACTTTTTCTCAAATCGTGAACATCTGGCCGAGCAGCCAAGGTGCGCTCGTCGCCACTGCAAACACCACCAACACCAGCGCGCAAGCAGACCATCTGTGGATCTTTGATGGTTCACACTGGAACGACGTCACCGCGCAAGCCAACACCTTCGGTGTATTAAACGTAGGCCGTGGAAATATCCATGCGGCCTGGACGGGAGATTATTGGATGATCATTTCTGGAAAAAAATTGATCCGTGTTGATGGGTTGCAATTCATTGATGAAGGACGCACCCGCGATCTCTTCTTGTCGATGACCTCAGATGAAAACGGTCACCTGTTGCTCGGAGGACTTGTGTCCACCGGCGATAACGAACTTGCCTCACAACCACAGACCGCAAAACTTGTGATCGTGGAAGATACGCATGACACCAGCGTGATTGTCACGCCAGACATGGCGCGCTTGTTCAACCTGACGCATGGTCCAACAGTGACCGTGCGCACCTCGCCTGCGAGCAATCACATCGGTGATGGAAAGACCTTTGTGTATCAGGTCAACGCGACCGATGTTACAGGCTTGAAACGTATCGACTTATATGTCGACGGTGCATTAATCAGAACCTGTAAAAAGAGTCCTTGTAGCTTCGATGAAGCGTACTGGACCAACGGCGCACCAACACGCACCGTAAAATTTCAAGCACGCGCGGTCAACACGACCAACGTCTCAAGCTTGAGCCCAGTCACGACGCTGTTGGTTGATCAAAACAGCATTAACGCAGCTGCCTTGCCGATGCCAAGCACCCCAACAATTGCCAACTGGCAAACGGATGCTGCGACAAAAATTCAATGGGCGACCTGGCTTTCCCCAGATCAATCCTCCTTCGACAATCAAGATCAGCTCGTCTTCAGCGTGCTTGCCGATCATCCGAAAGGCATCGCTTCCATCGACGTGTGGGTCAACGGAACTGTCGTTGAAACCTGTGATGGTCAGGGCTTGCAGCATGTTGAATCCTGCCGCCTTCAATTGAATGGCAGCGATTACCCTGTGGGCACGAACGTGTTCGTTAACGCGAAAATCACCACCAGCAATGGGTTGAGCGCGTGGACGAACGGTCGCACCATCGTTCGCGGAGCAGATGTGATCGGACCAGTCGTGAATCCAAACAGTCCCATCGCGGCCGTGAGCTCCACTGCGCCGGTACAAGATTTCTTCGCCACCTCTGTCATGACACCTGACGCCAACGCCGTTGCGCGTGGCACCATCGTGACCTTTGTGACGCGTGGTCAGAGCCGAATGTTCGGCCTGGATCGTATCGAAATTTTCGTCAACGGCTCTGTTGCACGCTCCTGTATCTACGGCGACGCCGTCGGTATCACGACCTGTGACCTTGAACTTGACACGACGCAATATTTCCCAGGATCAAATATCAGTATCACCGCGCACGCGATTGACCTGTACGGTCATGAAACGTGGAGCAACGGAAAAAATTTCACCGTTGGTTCACAGACCATCACCAACGCTCCGACGCAGGCCTCCGCCTTTCAAACGTGGAGCTGGCTTGATCCATCCGGCGCAGACATCTACGGCGGACAATCTGCCACGTATCATGTTGGCGGCTGGTCAGCGAACGGTCTCCAAAAAATTGAAATCTTTGCGGATGGAGTTGCCCAGCAAACCTGCAACGCAGGATCTGGCTCGAGCGAATGCTCGTACAGCTTCAACCCGTACAGCTTCAATGACGGAGAAACCGTCACCGTAAGCGCACGCTTAACCGATGCCAAAGGTCTCGTTTCCTGGAGCACTCCGGCGAGCGTCACTTTACATCGCACCTGGCAATCCCCGACCAACAACGAATTCGCCGCCGTTCAAACGAACACGCCGAATGGGTACACCAATGGTCAGGCGATCACCTTCACGGCGCGTGGATGGTCACCAAACGGTATTGATCACATCGAAATCGATGTCAACGGTCAAACCGCGTACTCCTGTCCGAACGACGTGTGCACCTGGACCAGTGGTCCGCAAACGAATGCGTTTGTCGAATACGAAGCACGTGTTGTTGATCGTCTTGGACGATCAACCTGGAGTCCATTGCAAGGCATCTACCGAAATTAAAAAAACACCCGAGGCGTGGACCACAAAGTCCACGCCTTCGTCGTTTTCAGGAGAAGCTTACAGCTTGTCACGAAAACAGCGAGAGAAAAAACGTCCCGGCGTTTTCTGTCCGTTAAGCCGCACTTGACAAATCCTCTAAAACGTGGTCAACTGATCTATCTTCCCGTACCATACCCGGACCGGAAGAAAGGCACATTCACAACA
>CAIKOH010000025.1 GCA_903829075.1 Candidatus Uhrbacteria bacterium | reverse complement strand
GTTCTCCTGTTTCAATTTTTGGACGAAGAAGCCACCACGCGTCTTTTGAAGGAAATGAAGGCGAATACGAAGTCTGGAGGGGTTCATGTTGTGCACCTTTTTACCAAGTCGGGCGATCGTCAGCGCTTGGATCTGGAAGAAGATCCAGGCTCACATTGTTTTTATCCGGACGACGGCTGGTTGAAAGAGTTTTATGCTGGTTGGGAGATTTTTGAATATTCATCTTCGACAGGCCCGCTTCTCGAGAAGTTTGATCAAGAAGGTTCTCCTCTGACAAGCGTGGTTGAAAGGATCGTTGCGAGAAAACCTTGATGGAACCCATAAAACCGTAGTTGTTCACGTATTTCTTGAAGAGCTGTTTTTTTATCAAACTGTATTGTCGATAGATTCAATTGTATGTCTTATCGTCCTATGAAAGTTGTATGTTTTGGAGGGGGTACGGGCCTTCCAGCGCTTTTATCTGGACTCAAACAGAATCCTTGGTTGCACATTACGGCGGTGGTGAACATGTTTGATACGGGTGGAAGTTCTGGTGAGCTGTGTGATCGGTTTGGGATCTTACCACCAGGCGATATTTTGAAGTGTCTCCTTGCTCTTTCCAAGGATGAGCATGCAGCACGCGAAATTTTACTCAAGCGCATCCACCATCCGAGTTATTCTGGACATACGGGCGGAAACATTTTGCTTATGGCGCTGGAGACGGTGTATGGAAATTATTTGGATGCGGTTAACGCTTTGGGGCAGCTGTTATCGATTCAGGGCACGGTCGTGCCGGTTGCTCTTGATCAGAGCACGCTTTGCGCGACGTATGAAAACGGGGTGACGCATCGAGGGGAGGTCGCGGTTGATGTTGGTGTCTTTGATGGATGGTGTGTGACGGATCTGTACCTAGATCCAAAAGTTCAGGCCTCGCCCAGTGCGCTGATCGCGATTGATGAGGCGGATGTGTTGTGTGTTGGGCCGGGGAGTTTTTATACCAGCGTGTTGCCGAACTTTTTACCCAATGGGATCAAGGAGCGTATCACGGCTTCGTGTGCTCCAATTATTTTTAATGCAAATCTTCTTGTTGAGGGGGTGCGTGGGGCAACGATTGGAGGTATGGTGGCCACGTTGGAACAGTACATGGGAAAAAAGGTGACATTCATCACCATGGATAGCTCTCAAACGCATGAGGATGTACTCGAACGATATGCCGGTGAACGCAAATATCCTGTTGTACTTGATGAACAAGATCAACAGGATGCGCGTATCGTGCGTGCGGATTTGTGGACGGACAGTTCCATCGCCCGACACGATTCAGCGTGTCTCGCAAATCTTGTTTCTGGTTTGATTGAACGAGTAAGAGCTGTCTAACAAGACAGCTCTTACTTTTATTACAATATTTTTATCGAACGAATAGCTGTTTTATGACAGCGTCTGTCGTTTGTGAACCACGATTGTCACGACATCATCTGGTGGTTTGTCTGCATCTTTTGCCTGCATTGCGGTGACACGAATGCTATCAGTCCATCCTTTGAGATCACGGCCGGCGCGCAGGCCAAAGAGGCGCTCTGTATCAGGCTCCCTGGTTTTTTTATTTTCGACACGATCCGCAACGCCATCAGAGGCAAGAATACAGTCGCTTGTTATCTCGTGGAAGAAAATATCTGGAGTTGCGTCATTACTCTCATCGCCCAAGGCATTAACCATGGTGCGGCGAAGCGCCTCATAATTTCTTTCTTTTCTCCCAAGAACGAATGTTTGTTCTGGATCTTTGCGTAACTCATTGACCCGTTCTTCGTTGATAAGATTCTTTTGTAAGAGATAGCGTAACAACGAATCTTCTTCATTCACCTGACCGTGGCGTTCTAGCACCACGCTGTCTCCAAAGCTTACGCCGATTAAAAAGAGCCGACCATCCGGGGTTTGATGCAGCAGTCCTCCAGCGATTGTGGTTTTTGCTTTGGTGTGTCTTACCTCGTCGTTTGCATACAGCGTCGCCAAGAGTAGTAACGCCGCCTTACGAACCATATCACCACTCTGATCTTGTTCCAGAGCCCAATCAAAATCTCGCCTTTCATCGTAGAATGGGATCTCCTCGGGTGATTCGCGGAGTTTTTGATTCGCTGTTAATTTTTCCATCAATCTGCCAATTGGATAGTTCCTCTCGGCATCATTTACGATCGTGTCCCAGTATTTGCGGATCGTATCGCGCATACTCACCACGGCCGATCTGCTTGCTTCATCTGGATTTCCCCCTCCGCTGCCCAGACCATCAGCGACAAGGACAAGTCCTGTTCTTTGATCAAATATGCCCGCATCTTCATTCGGTTTTCCTGCTCGATTAGGTTTTTGCTGCATGGTCATGGCGATATCTACGCCAGGAAGAAAATCTCTTTTTTCAAATGCAGGGACGATTGTCTCGTTTTGTAATTCAGCTATGCCCTCGTGTTCCAGCGTTCTTTGAAAACGTAGACGAGCGTCGATGGGAACTTTTGGAATTCCTCTTTCAGGAATTGGATGAGCAGGCGGATGTGAATGGAATTCTGGAGCGAGCGATTCGCGAGAGGATGACATAGGCCTACAGGATATCATATTCGCGTATAAAAATAAAAACTCGATACACCTTGCGGTGTTCGAGTTTGAAGCGAGGATGAAGAGGTGCTAGCCGGATACGATCCGCGGCGTGCGACGCACCTCAGCAAGAAGTTCTTCGTTCGAGAAGCGCGGGCGCACGACCTGCCGCCAGGCGCGCGAAAAGGATTCGTCGTCGGCTCGGATCATACGCATCCAGTCGAGATGCTTAGATAGTTCGCCTGTGGCCGGATCTTCGCGCGTCCAGTGAATGATCTGACCGTTGTAGATCTTGTCTGCCTCGTCGGTTGAGGCATCGAGTTCGAGCCAGCGTTCTTGCGGCATGCGTTCGAGGCACAGACGGAATGCCCACATGACCTCGCCATGACAGACGATGATCACATCCGTGTCCGTGCACTCGCGGTGCAGTGTGTCGAGTATCTTGTAGACCCGCATACACACGTCGGCCATGGATTCGCCGGCCAGTGGGGTCCAGAAGAGCGTGCTTCGTCCCTGGCGTTTGAGCTCTTCTTGAAATTTCGTTGTGAGAACGCTGTGTGAGACCACGTCGAGCAGGCCCCGATCTCGTTCGCGCAGATGGAGTTCGCGCATCCAGTTTGCGCCTTCGAGTCCGAGTAGGCCCGCAGTCTCGCGCGCACGAAGATATTCGCTGGTGTAGTACCTGCCGAAGCGCGGGAAGTTGGCTCGCAGCCACTCGCCGGCAGCTTCTGCATCCCGAATGCCCTTGTTGCTCAGGCGCCAGTTGGAACTGTGCCGCCCCAGAAATTCATCCGTGTAATGGCGATCATCGCCCTGCTTCTTGGAAGCTTTGACGGCCACGTTTCCTTCTGATTCGCCGTGGCGAACCAGAATCAGATTCTTTGGCATGGTCATGAAGATCTCCTTCCGCTGTTGTGAATCAGCTATTTTCATCATACGGATATTGAGAAAAAAGTCAAGAGCCGCGGGGAATAATCTCGCACGGTGGACGGATGGTTTTTGTGCATCGCGCTCAGGCGGCGTGATATTTTTGTGCGCAATGATCTATGCGGTCCATTGTGGTCGAGGGCGTTTTTTTTCGAGCCATGCGCGTAGTTGTGTGAGCGTTTTTGTATTCATGATATCTGTTTTGGTCGCCCAGCCACGGCGAGCGATCCCTTCTCCGAAATTTAAAAAACGAAAGTGGTCGGGTGAGTGGGCGTCGCTGTCGATCACCAGTGGAACGCCTGCCCGTATCGCGGAGCGAACATGCAGATCGTTGAGATCCGAGCGGTCAGGAGTTGCATCGATTTCAAGCGCAACGCGAAATTTTTTCGCAGTAGCTAGAACCTCATCCATGTCCATGGCGCAAGGCTCGCGTCGTCCAATGCGTCGCGAAGTTGGATGAAAAAAACAATCGATATTCGGATTGGACAGGGCTTTGACGATCCGTTTCGTCATGTCTGTCGCTTCAAGTTCGAGACTGGTGTGAACTGATACGCCAACCCAATCAAGGGCCGAAAGCGTTGCATTATTCAGATCAAGTGTGCCATCGCGTAGGATGTCGCATTCGGTTCCGTGGAGGAGTCGCGCATGGGTTTTGATAGTATATTTTTTGTTGAGACGATCAATCTCTTTTCCTTGTTTTGTAACCTCACGTTCATGCAGTCCATGAATGAAGGTCAGGGCTTTGGTATGATCTGTGACTGCCATGTATGACAGACGGTTGGTTCGTGCGGCGCGAGCCATTTGTTCGATGGAATCCGAACCGTCTGTCCAGTTGGTCTGTACTTGGAGATCGCCGCGAACTGAGCCATAGGGCAAAAGATCGGGGAGCGCATGATGTTCAGCGGCGAGCAATTCTTCCCCTCCGACTCGCAATTCAGGCGGGGGCATATCAAGCCCGAGACGTGTGTAGATCTCCTCCTCATGCGCACAGGCGAGGAGCTTTTTGCCCTTGAATAATCCGTATTCGTTGAGTGTGTAGCCGCGTTTGAGTGCGCGTTCACGTAGCAAAATATTGTGCTGTTTGCTGCCTGTAAAATAGAGGAGAGTTGCTCCGAAGACCTGATCCGGAACCACGCGCAGATCCGCATCAAGACCATTATGCAGGCGAACCAAGGTGCGTGTTGGCCCCTGTTCGATCACGGAATCCACCTCCGGAAAGTGCACAAACGCTTCCATGACACGTATTGGATGGTTCGAAGTGGCGATGAGATCGATGTCGCCTACGGTTTCTTGTCGTCGTCGAATAGAACCGCCGTAGGCGCTGCGTGTAACGTCTGGGAGTCGTGTAAGATGTGCTACGAGCTCCTCGGCGATTGGCAGGATAAATCCGAGAGCAGGTCGTCCGCTGGCGGCGCGTTTAAGATGCAGCGCGCGTGCGAGCCGCGCCTGACTCGCTTCGCCAAAACCCGGGAGTTGCGCAATTTTTTTGTGTTGGAGTGCGTGTTCAAGGTCGCTGAGGTTTTTGATTTTGAGCTTTTGCCATAGCGTAAAAATATGTTTTGGACCCAGTCCTTCGAGTGTTGAAAGGCGCGCGCTATCGACGGGGAAGGCCTGTTTCATGGTTCGATAGGAAGCGATCCTTCCAGTTCGAAAAAATTCGTCAATTTTTTCTGCGATTGCGGTTCCAATTCCCGGTAGTTCTTTCAAACCCTTGATTCCTTGGGCTTTCCAGAGCGTTTCAAGATCATCTGCATGTTGCGATACGGTTTCTGCTGCGGATTGATACGCGCGCGCTTTATAGGGAGCGTTGTGGGCCGCTTCGTAGACAGAAAATTCAAACAAAATGTGTTGCAACATGTCGATGGTGGACATACGTTCGTAGTTTATCCCCTTGACAGCCGCGCGTCACCATGCAACGGAGTATAGAGGGGAGTGGGAGATTTGGATGAACGGCGAGAGTAGATTCCGGGTGATTCGTCGGATGGGTGGAGGTCTCGTGATCGCGATGGTGCTGCAGGATGTGCCGGTTCAGGCGATGACGAGACAGCCGTCGGAAAATCGAACGTATGAGGTGTCGTACAAAGCTTCGTCTGTTGGAAAGGAGGCTCAATCGTGGCTGAGGATTCGTTCCCACCCGCCGGGAACGCTGCTCATCGATCAGTATCAGGACTATTGGATGGTGGATGCCTGGCCGCTGCGTGAACGTGTTTCGATCGATGAGATCTCCGCTTTTCGTCGAAACCAGGCTGTAGAGATGACGTCTGATGAGGCGCTGTGTCTGCGTGATGCGGATGATGAGTTGTCGACCTTTGCCGCTCAGGGCCAGCTCGAAGGCCTGCTCGTGCGCACAGAAACTCGGCTCGGTTTCGTTCATGGGGACTGGTTCCACCCCTTCATCGACGAGGCCTTGGCGCGGACGGTTGGGTATCGTCCAGAATTTGCTTTTGAAATCCCCGAGGCAACGCTCACGCAGATGCTGCACGTGGGGTTTGTCTTGACCCCTTCGATTTTTTCCGTCTGTCCTGACGGGGTCACCTGGCCGTAACGCTCTCTTCGTAGAACGCCTTTCTTTGAGAGGCGTTCTTTTTCGTGATATCCTGCAGTTGTATGTCAGAAAAAAATGTTGTTCCTTCAGAGTCGCGACGTCCTCCGGTGTTTCTTTCTGAGCCGCTACATGAAAAAAGCACGCTCGCAGGACGTCTTAACGCGCCTCGTGGATCACGAAAAGTAAAGGGTATTTCCGAAGCTCCTCCTCCGGTTCGTTCTTCATTCCCTTCGGCAGCAAGTCCACGATCTGTTGAAACAATGAGAGATGAACCTTCTTATGCTGATCGACAGGCGGAGCCGAAGCGTTATCAACCGGATGATTTTTTACAACCACTTGACGAAAAAACCGAACTCAGGCTGTACGCGTTGTCTCCGGAGAAGCGCGCCTCCTATGAGCGGTGGATCCCAAAATGGCGGGCAAATCTTGCCATGGCAAATGAGATGCTTCGCGATTTGGCGGCAGAACAGCGAGAACGAGAGATGGATATTCGCATCCTTGAAGGCAGATTAGGTGATAGAAAAAAAGATATTGAAGCGTGCGTACCGAATTATCTCACAGGCGAAACACATCTCGAGCGAGAACGATTGTTTAGGCAGATAGATATTATTCGTATGCAGGCCGAGAGGCATCTTTCAAGAGAGGAGTTCTCCCGCGATTTTGGGATTCGACAGCCGTTTGAACGGGCTGAGGCGTTTTTGATTGATCTTGAAAAATTTCCTATTATTCAGAGCATGTTGCGTGCGCGTTTTATGACGGCGCGTCGAGAGTTTGATGCACGACTCGCCCAAGCTCGCGCGCAAATACCTGAGGTGATTGAGAAGAGACGGAAACCTCTGGAGCGACGATTAAACGAAATGCTGAAATTGCTTGATGAGAAAAGAGAAGAGCTGCTCAGCATCCAGCGTCGACGAGTTCGTGTTTCATGGAACGCGGATATGTTCGCAGAGAATTTACGTAGGACGGTAGAGGCTCTTGAATACGATGTTGCGGAGGCGAGAAATGCTTCTAAGTCTGGCCAACGACGTGATACAAGAGCGATCTAACAAAAGAGGCCTAGGCCTCTTTTGTTGCTTCGTCCCATCCGCGTTCAACGACCGTTGTCATGTCTACTTGCATGAGATCGCGGGGGAGTGAACGGGTGATGTGTGCTTGGACGGTTTGCGGAAGTTCTTTGCGTACGAGATGGAGGAGTTCTGCATCCATGATGAGCCAGAGATGAGAGGTGTCATGGATTTTTATCTGTTCGCAGATGGTTTTTGCGACGAGTGCGACGTATTCGCGGCCGGCTTCATCATGGTGTTTTTCAGTTGCGCTCATGGACCCGCCATGATCCGTGTCGACAAAGGCTCCTCGATGATCATGCTCAGGGAGGGATGGACGTTCAACGCGCGCGCCTATTTCTAAGGTGTCCTGAAAGGCGGTCCAGCATTCTGCCTGTTGATGGTCTGCACGAACGAGAAGGGTACGTGTTTCAAAGAGGTGGTTGGTGTCAGAGAATTGCATATGTCCGCAGTGTATGCCCTTGACGGATCGCTGCCTATAGTTCGTCAATACGCGTATCTTCGCGTATGCTACAGGATAATCCTTTTCTATGCGTCATCCATTTCTGTGCTTGCTGTTCGCTTCTGTGTTGATGGTGGGTGGATTAAGCCCTGTGCACGCCGCAACGATTCCGGATGGATCGTTTGATCCTTTGATGCTCAGTCCTTCGCTGAGCGCATCAAGCGCATTTCAATTATTAACGAAAAAAGTTGAACGCGTATCCTCCGGTGTATTGGCGGCAATTCCCGTAATCCAGTCCCCGCAGATTTCACCGAGTTGGATCAAGCGATATGCCGGACGCGTGTTGCGCAGTTCAAAGGATGCACAGCTGTGGTACGTGGTTCCTGGGCAAAACAAACGAGTCTTTTTTGATGGCAGCGATGCGTCGTATCGCTATTTTTTGTCGGTGATTCAAGGGACGATCCCTTCTGGAAAATGGATTCTGGTGAAGCTCGCTGAACAGCGTCTTGATCAACGTATCGGTACGCGCACCGTCGCAGAATTCCCGATCTCTTCTGGAAAGCCCGGAAAGCCGACACCGACAGGAGAGTTTAAGACGCTGGATAAAATTCCACGCGCCTGGTCGCATATGGCCGGATTGTGGATGCCGTGGTGGATGGAGTTTGATGCGCGCGGATACGGTATCCATGAACTTCCAGAGTGGCCGAATGGATATAAGGAAGGTGCTGCGCATCTCGGGCGTCCTGTGTCACATGGATGCGTTCGTTTAGGAGTTGGACCTGCGAAAGACATGTACGATTGGACACCGGTCGGCACGTCGGTAATGATCGTGGCTTCCTAAGCAGCTTGAATCAGTTCTTTAATTTGGATTGTTTATCCCGCTCGTATCTATCGTGGGCTGCGTTGAGGTGGTGCTCAGATGTTTGACACCGATTAAGCATACGGCCTGCCATGGTTTGTAGTGGCTCTGGAAGATGCGTGATTTTACATGACCGTCTGGGTAGGTCACGCTGTAGCTAAAACTTGCGTCTGCACCGGCATGCGCATGTTCGCTGCATTTTTTTGTTCCCACCGGAATGTCAGTGGATTCAACCTCTTTTTCTGGTGGGGGTTGGGTAATGTTGATGATGTTTGGAGCGGTCTGAGTTGCGACACGTCCATCCTTTGTGCCCCACAAAGTAAACGAGAGCTGACTATGTTTTGGATTATTATTGGTGGTGAATAAAAGCCAATGGCCAGTGTCGTTTTTAAAACGAAAATCTGGCGCAGGTTCGTAGATCGTAGCGTCGGTGCCAGCCGGTTCATAGTAGACTACACGATAGCTGTGGTTTTGACGTTCGGTGACAGGTAGACCAGCTGCGAGGACCGTGCGGAAGGTTGTAGTGCCGATCTGACACAATCCGCCGCCGTAATCTGGCTGTGTTTTATTGTCTTTAATGACAAGTTCCTTAAACCAACCGTGTTGTTCGTCGACGGGACCGAGCACGCCAATGAGGGAAAAATTTTCATTTGGTGCGACCAGCGTGCCTTGGATTTTTGCGGTGCCCAGAGCAATATTTTTTTGACGATTTGAGGGTGAGTGCGCGTACAGCGACGTTCCGGTACCGAGAGGATCAACGATGCCAAGACGTTGTGCGTCCGGTCCGTTTATGGGAGGGGTTTCTGTTCGAATTACCAGTGGAATCGTACTCGATCCTTGAGCCCAACCCGTTTCAAAGGCCGCGATCGTGCTCGTAACATCAAGCACAAGACCTGCTTGCGGCGGAATAAATGACACGAGACTATAGCGAGGGGTTGAAGTTGTGTTTGTTGCGAGCTTTGCGTTTGCGCCGGCATCGATGGTGGTGGTTGTAGGAGCCTCTGCCTTTACCTCAAGGAATCCGGCCTTTGGTGCGCGCAATAATCCACCGAGAAGTGTCGTGAGCGTGGAAGAGACCTGCTCAGGATCAATCGTGAGGGTGATTCCTTGCGGGGTTGAAGTTGCTTGCAACCAGCTTGCGAGAAGTGGGCGTGTCACGGTCCAGGTTTGTTGCGCCGCACTGACTTTAAATGGCGCATGAGCCAGCCACGTAGGAAGTTGTGCAAGCGCCGGTTGAAGATTTGCGCTCGTGACGATGGGTTGAAAGAGCTCCGCGGGTAGGACAACGTCCGCGATCGTTCCTTGTTGTGCTTGTTCATGTACGAGCGCTAAAAATTGCTGCACATCAACTTTGATTCCGCTTTGTTCAGGAACGATTGTGACCGTTGGCGAGGTAAGTGGATTTGCAAATGCGAGAGAAAAACTCGCGTCATGACTTAAGGGCAGATGCGGCAAGAGTTCTTGAGTAAAGGCCTGTGAGAGCGCCTGATCGTTGACGCTGATAGAGAGGGGGATTGAGATCGGATGGATACGCGCGCTCAAGCTATCAACCATCTGTTGAGCGATCGTTCCTTCGTGCCCGACGGCATACGCCTGGTCAAGTACACCTGATATATTGGAAGAAAAAAAGGGTACCCGTGCATCAAGTGGAGTAAGGCGAGCTCGTTGATCACTGAATGTCACGGTGATTGAGGTTGGGAGGTGCTGTTGCGACCAGGCCTTCGAAACCAGAGTCTCTGCCTGAGCGCGGGTCAAATGGCTTAAGGAGATATGTTCAATAGATACGCCTTGAACGAAGCCGTTTCCCGGAAGCAGGCGTTGAGAGCTAAAGACAAGAACGGCTCCAACACCAATAACGAAACACCCGGTGATGAGTGTTGTCCAAAAAAAAGTTCGGGATGAAGACATGCGCGTAACGTTAAAACAAGAGAGGTGTGTTTAGGTTGTTGGCTCGATCAGTTCATTCAAAAGGATGCGAGCAAAATTATGCTGCGCATCATCCGCGTTCGATGAAGCGACGAAGCTAATGAATACGGCATTTCCGGGACGGGGTTCGCCATGTATATGTGTACGTTCGACGCGCCAAGTTTGGCCATCTTTCAAGGCAAGAACTACCCCTTGTTCGGTTATTTCTTGCACGTGCGCTTCAATCACAGGGAGCATATCGAGCAAATCCTAGCAGAAGAAACAGGGAAAGACAACGGGTGCAGAGGCGCTATCTCAAATGAATCGGAATGTGAAAATCCTGTTGTTTGATGGGGATACGAATTTCAAGTAGGCCCTGTTTTAAGGTTGCCTGTGTTTGCTCTTGGTAAACATCGAGCGGGAGAACAATGGAGCGGCTAAAGGTTCCCCAATAACATTCGCGCGCAAACCAATCATCATCGTTTATCTGTTCTTCTTGATGCCGTGTTCCGCGAATGGTGAGGAGGTCGGCATGGAGAGAGAGTTCGACGTCGTCTAGAGATACGCCGGCCATTGGCGCACGGATGATGAGCGCATGCTCGGTGCGAAATACATCGATCGAAAGTTCGCCTTCGTCGCCAGGAGCGAGTACAGGATGTCCTTTTTGAGAATGAATTTCGAGAAACGGAGTAGAGGATTGAGAGGGGGATGGGGTGAGAAGCATACAAAGGGTCTTGACGTGAGTATCATAGCACGCCGCTTCTCAGGAATCATCCACACCCACCTCTCCCGATGTGTCTGCGCATTTGCTATCCTTGATGTGTTTCTTGTGCGCAGATGTTTTTCGTGATGTATGGATGAAAAGAAAATGCCATTTTCCCAATGGAGACCTGAATTTATTGATGAGCTTTCGCGCGAGCAACGACTTGCGTTGATCTTGTTGGGTGTGTGCGCCGTGGCATCCTTAGGGATCGGTGCTCTTGCATTGCAAGAGAGGATTCATGGATCGTTTCTTGTGCCGAAACAGTTGCTGGTTCAGTCGCAAGCGTTCTATCAGCGTGAGGCTGCGCAACAGGATGCAAATGATATCTTGACTCGTTGGGATGCAAATCGTGAAACCTTGTCAGAAGCGGCGGCGCGCTTGGCG
>CAIKOH010000024.1 GCA_903829075.1 Candidatus Uhrbacteria bacterium | reverse complement strand
TCGTTTCTTGTGCCGAAACAGTTGCTGGTTCAGTCGCAAGCGTTCTATCAGCGTGAGGCTGCGCAACAGGATGCAAATGATATCTTGACTCGTTGGGATGCAAATCGTGAAACCTTGTCAGAAGCGGCGGCGCGCTTGGCGCTTCCGTGTAAAGCCGGTAGTCCGTGTTCTGTGAATGGAACCGCTGACCAGTTTGTGCAAGCGAGCGCCTCCTCTGTTCGAGCGAGTCTCGGTTTTGTTGATACGCCGTCAACAACATCCACGTCCGCCTCTGACGCGGCAGCGATTCAACTGCTGGCTACGTCCTCGACCGCGATTAATACCGTTCAGATTCCTGGGACTTCTGTTCGTCCTCCGGCGTCGATGACGCCTACGGACATTCGTTCGTATCTTCTCACGAATCATCTCGTGACCGTGGACGAAGCTCAGCATTTTACTGATGATCAACTGCGTTATATTTACACGGCTGCTTATCAACAAGCTGTCATCACCCCTCCAGCTTCGGCAAACGCTTCCGCGAATGGAAGCGTGACCACTCCGTAATACCCTTCCGTCCTTTATGTCTCAACGGCTTACACGCATGAAACGCACCGTTACCAAGCTCCGCCATTTTTGTATGACACCTGAAACTCTACGCAGAGGGGTTATTGGAGGTATGCTTGGTTGCTTGCTCCTGTTTGCAGGAACGGCGCCAGCTCTCGCTTTTCTTGGGGTAGGCGACGTCTCAATGACGACGGTTACAGCCGACGTTCCGCGACAGATTAAGCAGGTCCAGGATTCTATCTCCAGCCAATTATTGGCGGCCGCGATTAGTGCGGTCATGAATGCGTTGCAGACATTCGCCGGCCAGGTCGCGTATGATGCGGCAACGTATATCGCAAGCGGCGGCAAAGGGCAGGGCACGGCGTTTTATAACAAAAGCTTCGGCGATTATCTGACCAACGTAGCTTCAGATGCGGCTGGAAGTTTTATTTCTTCTTTATCAAGCAGCGAATTTTTTAAAGGGTTGGGGGTTGATCTGTGTAAACCAAAATCACCAAATTTGATGTTGAACATCCAGCTTGGATTGACCTATTCTTTGCCGAACCTTCCGAATGCACCGTCGCGTCCGAAGCCAAACTGTAACCTGCAAGATGTCATCAGCAATTACCAGAATCTGTATCAAACGCTCTCAAATACGAGCGCCTTGAACACGATTCGTCAGAGCTTTGATCCTGGGTCGAGTGATCTTGGGACTATGTCGTCGATTTTTCAGCGCATGACCAGTCAGACGCAGAGTCAGGTAGCGGCCCAAGGTGCGAATCGTGCCGAGGGTGGAGGGTTTCAGGCGGTCACGAACCCTATCACCGGTGATATCAGAACGCCGAGTGCCGTCGTGAGTCAGACGACCAATACCTACATTGTTCAGCATCCAAAAGATACAGAAAGCCAACGTAACCTTGGGATGTTGGTGAACGCGGCTCAGCAGGGGCCGATTCAGATTTTAACCTACAGTTTATCTATATTTACGGATACGCTGATCTCTCAATCACTGAAGCGTATTTTTGAACAGGGCCTCAGTACTCCTCCGGCCGTATTGACGAGTGGGCAGGCAAATGTGAATCCAGATGATCTGTTCACCCCAGGAGCAACGGACGCGCGTCAAGCAAACATCGCGATCGCAGCGACCCCGCCAATCAGTGTTAGTGACATTGAGCTGATTAGCGACATGGAAAATTGTCCTACAGAGGCACGTGGAACCTGGAACTGTGTGATGGATGCGGGCTTGGTTCAGGCACTGACCGTGCAAGAAAATCAAAGCTCGCTCACCATTGCAGAGGCATTGAAATCAAACTTGCTTCATGCGAGTTGGCCGTTGATTCCTGAGACGGATCCGCGTAATAATCGCGATGCAGGATGTTATAACCGTGCATACTGCGCGGGAAATCTGCAAAAACTGCGTTTGGCGCGCGTGTTCCCTGCCGGAGTTGAATTTGCTGCCAATTCAGTTGAAAATCAACAACGCTGTAAGAGTTCTTGCGCCACATTGGGCGAGGTCGTGAATGGGTTCTTCGTATGTAATGATGCGGGTCAGCGGGACGCGGATCATCCATGGTGCCACTTAGTTGATCCAAGCTGGGTGCTGGTGAGTATTCCTCAAAAATGTGCCCTGACCGGTTATTCTGATACCTTGCAATCCGCAGGACTTCCACAACGTGCCCAAGAATGTGAGGACGTGCAAACCTGTTTAAAGCGTGACAACAACGGAACCTGTACGGGAGGTTATGGTTACTGCATGGCAGAAAAAACCGTCTACCGTTTTCAAGGCGATGTCTGTCCGATGCAGTTCGCAAGTTGTCAAACATACAAGACATCAAAAAATCAAACCGTCTCGTATTTGCGCAACACCTTGGATAGCGCCACATGTAGCGAGAGTAATGCTGGATGTCTCTGGTACGCCACTGAACGCGATGCGATGACTGGAAATTGGAAGGGGAGCGTGACCACGGGTACGCGTGCCTATTTCACCAATGCGGTTGCACCATGTGATGGATCTCAGAACGGATGTACGAAACTGTATCAGGTGAATTTTGGTTCACCTGCGTTGAATTTGGTGTTGAATTCTTCTTTCGAAGATACGACGACTACAAATCCGCGTTCCTATTGCGCACCTGGGGCGAGAGGATGTGTCATCAGAATGTCGATTGCGCCGATGACGGTTCCAACTCTTTGGACGCAGCCGCTGGATACTCTTTCTACGCCCATCACATTGGCTACGACAACGACGGCTTTGGATGGAACGTATTCGCTTCGTTTTCCAGACACGGCTCGCAATATGGTGCATCAGATGATCTCGTTAGCGCCTTCACGTAGTTACACGCTGTCAGCTTCGATTAAAGCAGGGGCCGCGGTGATTCCTGATGTCCATCTGGCGTTGATACAGTATCAAGACGTTGGAGCAACCATTCCTGTTGCGCCTAGCACCCTGAATACCCTGTTCCATTCACCAAACTGTACAACCGTTAGCACGTCTGACTTTGACCGGAATGGAATTATCCTCGCGCCTCGACCAGCTGGTTCGGATGGAGTTTCTCCGGACGGTTCATTTGCTGATTGGCAGCGTATTCAGTGTAGTTTTTTGACCTCGTCGAGCACGGTGATGGGGGATTTGGTGTTGAGCGGTTCTGGCGGAGCATTCATTGACGCGGTTCAATTAGAAGAATCGGATTTTGCTACGCAATACATGGATGGAGTAAATTCGAATCTAACCCCAGCGTACATGAAGGTGCCGTCGGACGACCTGGCCTGTACAGGAGCTGCCACGGATTCTCCTTTGTGTTCAAATTTTGCAAAGGTATGTCGTCAGAAGGATGCGGGCTGTGATAGCTACACGGACGTTGATGGGGGAGGTTCTATTCCGGCGATTTATACTACCGCTGACGTGTGTCCTGCGGCCTGCGTGGGGTATGCGGAATATCAGAAGGCGCCTTCTGCCTTTGACCTGGTGCGCAATACGGATATTCGTTTAAATGACAATGAAGAACCAACAGGAACGGGCGGATATTATTTCATTGGTTCGACAGCACAGACATGTTCTCAGCAGCAGGTTGGATGTGAATCATTCACAGACGTTTCAACAAGCACAGCCGGTGCGACCCAACCTTACAGTTATCTTCGTTTGTGTGAAAGGCCAAGTGATCATTCGAAGACGTACTTCACGTGGGAAGGCTCTGACACGACGGGATATCAATTAAAGACGTGGAGTTTGGTTGCTAGCTCAACCGAGGTTGCTGCGCCGCCAAAGATCATTATTCGTCCAGGTCCGGATGGAGCGTTAAAAGATCCATCAACGTGTAATGCTGACACCTGGCATCTTGCAACAGACACGGATTGCCGCCAGCTGTATGATTCGAGCGGAAACGTTTTCTATATCTTCATGACGCAGACAGTGCTGTCAACAGCGACCTGTATTCCTGAGGAGCTGACAAACGTGCATGTCGATGACTGCGTGAAAACGGGCGGCGACTTTCATTCTGGATCTTGTGTGTACAATGCGTCTCCATCAGACAGTCGTGTGTGTTCAGTGACGTCGGTTGGATGCCGTGCATTCCTTGGATCTGGAGCAGGAAACCTGCAATCGGTGTTAACCGAGGATTTTAGTCATGTACCAAACACGTTTGATGGGGGGGTGCAATCAACGGAATCTGTTCAGGTCGGTGGGTTCTCCCTGCGCTTGAATGCATCCTCAGGTTCTGCGCATACAAACGTGGTGTTTCCTTCAAATGCCGCTGATGCATATCGCGTTTCTTTCTGGGCAAAGGTGAGTGGTCAGCCAACTGCTGGATTGAATTTTGATGTATCCGCCCAAGCTGCGAGTGGAGCGGGTGTGTATGCGGGTTCAGTGACGTTGAATTCAGACTGGCAACGGTTTGTCGTGGGTCCGTTCAAGGGTGTTCCGCATGATGTAAATTCGCAATTAAACTGGCGCGTCGATTTTGGTACCGGTTCTGGCGCGGTCTTTATCTCTCAGGTAAATATTGAGCACATTCATGATATTGCCTACGTCGTGAATGATAGTTGGAAGACGCCGGCTGAATGTGATCAGAACCAGCTTGGAGTACCTGAGCCGCAGGCGATGCTTGGATGTCGAGCCTACACCAATCACGCTGGACAAACTGCGTACGCCTATCAGTTTAGTCATTTATGTTCTGAGGCGGCTATCGCTTGTACCGCCTATGTTGATACGCGTAATTCAGATCAGGTTGGGGCGCATACGTTTCAGGAGCCTCTTCCTGCTGATTCGCCAAGCACAGCGACCTCGACACTCGTCGCAGGGGAATGGGCTTTGCCTGCAACGATCGTCCGTCCAGCGATGCGCTACATTTACTTAATCGATGATCCGGCGATGCACTGCGTTTCAGATAACGCGAGCTGTCGAGCCTTTGGATTGCCGAATGAAGATCCGACGCGCCAACACCTGAATGCGTCGCAACCATACAGCACCGTTTATTTGAAGGATGATATTACACAGTATTCGCAGACGATGTGTAAGCCGAGTGAACTGTATTGCAATGCGTTTTCTTCAAATGGGACAAAGAACTATTTCCGTGATCCTGGAATTCATGCTTGCGAATACAGAACGGGTGTCTCTGTGACCGGTTTAGGGACTGTGCCTGATGGTCAATATGATGGTTGGTTCCAAGTTGGGGCAAATGTTCCGTGCTATGCAAATATCTTGCAATCAGGTCAAACATTTGGAATTGCACGCAATGGAGATGGAGCGTCCTATCAAGGATGGGGCGCCGTGTGTCCGGCTGCGCAAAACGCCTGCACCGAATTCCGTGATCCGAATGATAAGAGCGACCCGTTGCATCCAGAAGGTAAACCGTACGACTTTCTACGTAACGATAATCTTGACACGAGCTCTTGTGGTGGCAACAGTGATCCTGGTTCCGGCTGTATCCTGCTGCGCGACACTAGTGATCAGACCTTGACCTTCAGTACGCACGCGACGTACGCGTCATACGCGGCAAATTTCTCGCACCCTGTTTCTCCGGTGAACTGTGATCAGAATCCGGGAAACCCTTCCTGCGTTGTTCCTGGCGGTCATTGCGCTGGAACGATTACCTTTTACACGGGTTGTGGCGCTGATCATGTGACGGGCTGTACGGTGCATGGTGGCGGTGACCTGGTTGGAGTTTTAAATGGAACCACCGCTCCTTTTAGCGGAAGTGTTCCAGCTTTTGTTGGCGCTACTTCGACGTTGGAAAGCTGTTCGCTGAACAGTGATTGTACGGATACAACGTCTACTGCGTGGGACGCGTCGGCCACATATAGCTACAAGCGCACCGGTCAATGTCTGAATACCGAGGGTCTTCCAACCGCCAACGACGCGAATCTCTTGATCAAAGTGAGCACGGACCGTGACTGTGCTCAGTGGCTTGGATGTTCAAGCTCTGAATCTGTTTTCGACACAACGAGCAATAAATATCGTGATGTGTGTACGAATCTCGCGTTGTGTGATCAGGCGAGCGGAAATGAAAACGATATTTATTGTGGACATTACGTTGATCGCTCTACAACATCGACCTCTCCAGTATTGACCAGGGGTGCGTACTTCGATATTGATCGGTATTCGAACCGTCCTGTTGGTCTGGGAACATACGACTATTCCGGATACAGTATCCCAAATGCCTTTTCCGCATTGGATATTCAAACCGAAAAAGTGGCTGTGGATGGAATTCCTGGATCTGGCGGAACGAGTCCAAATCAGTTTTCGCATGCGTTGGATTATCGTTTGGCGGCGACGGCAGATATTCCTCGGCATGTGGGGAGCGATGGCACTACGTGTGTGTTCGACGTTCCTAAGTCGAATCAAGCGGAGATCTTGTGTAATGCTTCTGAGGTTGATCCGTCAAAGTGTGCGTTTGAAAGACCAACGGTGTCTTCTCTCGCCACGGCGAACCCGAGTTTGAGTTTATGTAAGCAGATTGGTTCTGGAATTGTTGGATATTATATGAAGGACAAGACGGGCTTTGTTGCCGGATGTCCACCTGTCCAGTGTTTTCTTCCTGTTCGTGGCAACATGACGAAGACGGATTTTCCTTCGTTGTCGCAAGGTTTTGCGAATCCAGATTCAAACGCGGATTTGAAATCGGCCTTTCCGCCGGCGGAATGTCGTGCAAATCCGGAAGCAGATTCTCCGTTTGGAGCAGAGTTTGTAACCCAGTGGGACATGACCAAGAACCCGGTTCAAACGATTGCGAGATTGGGGGGATATGAGTCCGCGAACACCTGTGAATACGGCGAGGACTGTACGTGTTCGTATAAACGAGTGAGCTATCAGAATGATGCTTCAAGTAAGTTTTACGGTGTAAATTCTGAGGCAGTGGCTCCGGGTATTTGTTTCGGCGGACCGCGTAGTGGGCAGTCGTGTGAACCGGGAACGATTTATAAACCGCCCGCAACGACACCTACAGCCACAACGCCTCCGGCTAGTGGAACGACCCCGCCAACACAGACGCAGACATTTGATGCGGCTGCGGCGGCTGCCAACGCGACACAAACCTGCGGAGATCCATCGGCAGGCGGAACCTGTGTCGCAGCAGGTAAAATTCAACTCATTCGTGGAATTTTTGGTCAATGCTTGGAACGTGACACGACGCGTAACATGGGAGCGAATCAGGATCAGACCCCTTGTTTGACCTGGAATCCTACCCCAATTCTGTTTGGAGATAAGGATGTCTACCATTATTCACCGACGGCTGGATACATGCCGCCGCAAAATTCAGGACAGTACTACTGCTTGTCGCATGCGCGGCCATCGCGTTCGTTAACGCTTGATTCAACTGACTTTACGAAAAGCGGGGGAACGTATGCAGGTTCGATGTCGCTCCTGTATTACGATAAATTCCATCTGAAAGATGGCCATGATTTTAATGGATGCTATCTGGGTTGTGGAGATTCAAATCTTCCTGGCGCGAGTTTGGACGGCGTGTTGCCTGACGGCGGGGTGCCGGCGGCGCGATGTCAGGATGCGGCAAGAATAGAGACCGCTCCGAATGGCGATGATCCGGATCAGGATTTTAAAGCATTGCGCCTGGTTACCACGGGACGCGGAGAGGATAAATCCTATACGGAAGCATTTTTTCCAATCAACGCAAGCACGACTGGCCAGTTTATAGAAAATAGCACTGGTTCACCAACGAATCCTATCGGAGATTCGTATGATTCTCATATCGGTTTTTTCAACGTTCTGCCTATTGCGCCTCGCAATATAACTGGACGTTTGGGATGTGGATACAATCCTGAATGGGTGGATGGTAAGACTACGCCGGGTGATTGGAAAGATTCTGACAGTGTGACTACGGCAGAGTCGAATTGGCGACAAGGTTTTTATGGAAATCTTCCAGATTCAACTATTAATAGAGGTAGTGAAACGATTTTGACAGTTCCAAACGGCGGGCAACCCGTACTAGGATCTTGCGTGCATACATTGACCATGGCAGACGGTAGTACGGGTGATGCAGATTGGAATCGGTGTTACTTTAAGACATGGCAGCTCAATTATCGAACGGACGGTCTTACGGCTGGTACGGATTTTTTTAAGGGAATCTTCAATTCAGGCCAAACTGCGGTGGTCGGTGATGTTGGAAGCTTGCAGACGAGTCCTTATTACAGCACGTGTAGTTCCGCCACACCTTACTTCTCTATCCGCGCGGTATTTCAAGCAAAAGCGGATACTCAAAGTTTTAGTTCAGATTCTGCCGCAGGTCATGCGGGTGATATTCATGGACCGTGGCGTTTCGTGGGTTTCTGGGTATCGACGTGTGGTGGTCATACGAATTATGAGCACTTCATCTATACGTATGTCACCATGTATATTGCGGATGCATGTACACAGCTCGCTGAAGTGAAAAGCGTAAAATCAAATCAAGACGCGGCCTTTACAGATCGTGTGTGGTCCCAGGGAAATTTCACCTTACCAGTACTCGGCTTTCAGTACGGGGCGCGTTTCTCTCCATTTGCCAGCGAGTTAAATACGGCCTCAGCTGAGCTTTCGAAGACCCCATTGTTTCAAACGGGTCAAGCGATCGCCGGATACTCGCCGTTGAATCCACCAGTATTTTTAGGATCAAGCCAGAATACGTACTATAACAGTGCCTCAACGGCTCCAAAAAATCAGTGGGCTTATTTATCGAATCTGTTTGCACGTATCTATCGTATTTATAAACTGTATGACACTCCGGTGTCAGTGAAGGATCGTGTATGCCTGTCTGGTCCTGACCGTGGCAAGCGGTGCGTGCCGAATAATTGGGCTCTGGCAGGAGCTCCGGATGCTCCGCTTGTAACGTCAAGTACGGATTGTGGTGCTGTTGGTGTGTGTTCGCCAACAGCGGATCTTCCTGCGAACTTATTCTGCAATTCGCTGTCGGGTATTAACTCTGGTTTGTCCTGCGATACAGATCCTGCAAAATGTCATCTTGGTTTAGTAGAGCCGTCCAGCGGTCTTCAATTGCAAACTTCTTGTGAGATAAGACCTTCCCTATCAAGTCTATGGACGCTTTTGCCTGATGGAGGTTGGCAGGGGCCCGAGCTGTACTATGCTCCAGGAGCAAGCTCAGTATTAGGGCCGGTAGGTACTCTAGGTTGTTCTGCTGGATATACAGCCGGTAGCGATTCTCATTGTGCTGCTTCAAATTGTATTCATCCTTATGGGACGACATATTCTTTTGGAGCATCGACTCCTTTCACGGTTTGTGGCGATTCGTCTAATACGCACGTGGTCATGACTGAGTATTCTCAAACGGATGCGGCGCGGCTGCATGTGTTTGGATGTCATGTGTTACATGGGGTGAACTCCCCGACGTACACGGGAACGTGGGTTTCGGGTGATTTACGAGTGAGTCCACGTGGAGATGAGGGTTCTTCTCGTGTCTATACCGGAGATGATTGTTCTCAGCCTACGGATACAACTCCGAATGATTCAGATTTAAATTCATTACAACACCCAAGCTTAGAGTGTCCGTTAGGTACCGTGCGCAACGCGATTATGAGCGCCGACCCATTACTAACGAGCGGAAGTGCTACTACTGATGATCCAACCGGAATAATTGGTCCTCAGGACGCGTACAGTCCAGGTAACGATGAAACCGGCTGCGTCGTTGATCCTCCTTCTCCGGATCGTCGGATCGCTGGTTATTGTCATATCGTTTTGCCAAATGGATCTTTCGTTAATACGAATACGATCGCGAACTATCCACCCTGTTTTGAGAACAAGGATTGCGAGTACACCATGGAGAACTATTGGTACAAGCCAGCATCAGGATCTACGGCGAGCACTGTTCCGCCAGCCATCCCAGCCGAAAGACCCGTTGGCAGCCCGCTAGGTTCAGTGAATGTAGTCTCGCTCACTCCAATGACCTTTCCGACCACGCCCCCTACTGTGCGGACCTGTCTTTCTAGTTCTGAATGTGGTCGGGGTTCATCCTGTATTGGCTTCGTGCTTTCCTGTACCGATGTGCCCGCGACTCGAGACACCCCTTCTTATAGATCTTGTGTAAGTCGTGGGCATTGCAGCGGTGGCGTAAGCACAGTGGGAGATCCGACCGAATTGAGTCGTTTTCCAGGTACTGCACCAGCTTCTACTGATGGCACTGGCTTCTATAATGTGGCCCAATGCGCCTCACTTGTTCCGGGTCCATCACCAGAGATACCAGCATTATCGGCATATCAAACGACGGATTTTCAGACGAATATCGCTCAGTCGGGTGTTTGTACCGGTGGTTCAAATGACGGTAATACATGTCTTTTGACACGTACTTCGTTTCCGTGGCAGGCGGGTTGGCCGGGGATTGGTACGGCTACTTGGTCAAATAGCTCATTAAGCTGTGGTCAGGTTGAGGTCCCGGATCCACATGATTCTGACTGTGGTGCCGTATCGGTTCAAACGGGTTCAACAGAAGCGCCGATCTATACCCCGGCGTGTTATGACAGTTCAGGCAATTCTATTCCTTGCGGCAGCGGCAGCACCCCTTTTGAAAGCTGTTTCAAAAATGGAACGACCTTGGGCCCGACATCTCCAACAGCCGTACTTAATCCCGATGATGCGACGAGTAACAATACCTGTATTCATGGAACGGGTTATCGTCCTGATACAGGTATCTGTCCAGATCCAACGGACGAGTTCTGCGGACTCATTGGATATGATCTGAGCGATTCAAGACGAGACGCCTCCTTAAATCCAGGCCCGGATGGCGCATATCCAATGCCTACTGACGTGACCATGGGATATTATACCCCGGCTTTTCTTGGATCTGCTACGGTCACTGATTCGGCTTACGCTGCCTATTACACCCCAACCCCTCCGCGCATCGCGGCGCCAGACGTGGTCAATTGTTCAGTTCCTGGTCAGTGTCCGATTTTGCACTATGGTTCATTCGCGTTCGATGGTCAGTATGAAGGCGCGCTGAATGCGACTGGTGGTCAAACAAAGGCGACTATGCGTTTCTATGCATGGGCCGCGCACAACCAAATGCCGTTGCGCAAACTCTCGATTGATTGGGGTGATGGACGTACGCAAGATCTGCCAGACGCAAAACTCGCGAACCACAAGCCATTTTGCGGAGGCACAAATGAATGTTGGAGCCCTGGACTTGGCGGCGCAACAGGCTTGACCTGTCAGACAGACTCAGATTGTCCGCCAGGACTTGGACAGTGTCGTCCGGTTGGAACCTGTGGACGCAGAGATTTTGTGCAGTGCACGAACGACGCTGATTGCACCCAAAATGTAGGAGGTCGAATCGTAAAAGACACGTGCAACGTGCGACCGTTCTTCGGAAACAGTGCTGATGCATGTCAGGCGGATTACTTCGAGTTTGACCACCTGTATACCTGTCAGGGACCAACGGCAGGTATGCCAGCGTGTGATGCGGCTACGCCGACGTACTCGGTTCCAGTAGGGATGTGTTATTACACATCACCTGATGACTATGCGGTTTTCGGAGGAGTAGGTGGAATTGCTCGTACTCCCTGCAGTAGCCTTTCCCCGGATCCAGAGGGTGATTGTGCAAGTCGAGGTACCGCATCGGGTGATCATATTACGAGTGCAACGAGCGGTGTTCATTGTAATCTGTCCGGTTCGTCTTTATCATTCCCAATTCCTGGATCGACCGTCGGTCTGCATTGTTCGGGAGATCCTGCAAGAGCCTGTGTCGACGCTTCCGGTTGTGCTCCTGGTGATACCTGTATCGCCGGTCTCGCACCTCCTGGAGGATGTTGGGATGCGACGAGTCAGCAGTGTCGCTATACGCCACGATTATTCTTGGAAGATAACTGGGGATGGTGCACCGGCGAATGTCGTACCGCGCTTGATTCACGTGGTAGTCCAGTGGATCCGACAAATTCTGCAGGAAACGTGATTTCACCGGTGATACATAAATATGGAGGGTGTTATGCAGGGGGAACGATTGGGAATACGCATCCAGATATACCGAATGTAAGACCGAATGATAACAGCTCTCCTCTTATATCCTTAATTTCCAAAGACGAGTGTTCATCAAATGATTTACCTATGGACTCTGATCCGGCATACATAAACCTTCGTCCTTGGATTGTGTACCCCGGCTCATTGAATTTGCGCGTGTTGACTAGATAGATGAGAGGTCATCGTTTGTGAGAAAACAAAAAATAATCTGATTAATTAATCAGATTATTTTTTAAATCTATTGTTTATGAGAAATAAATTAAATGCCCCGACGGTTGAACCGTGCGGG
>CAIKOH010000023.1 GCA_903829075.1 Candidatus Uhrbacteria bacterium | reverse complement strand
TCACCTGACTTTTTCCTGTGACTTCCTACTTTCCGAGTGGACGACTCTGGTGTCTGGTTCCTCTCACAACATATTCAGCGCCGGCTTCCTGAGTCGTACGCATTCCCGGCTGAGACGTAGATAGGCACAGGTTTGTTGAAAGTACTGATTGTTCAACTGGGCAGGCCGACTTACTGAATCGCGGTGAGAATCGCTTCAGCGAGCTTGTTAGAGTCATGTCGAACGAGGCTACGCCTAACGACATCTCCTGCAACAGGCTCTTGAATAAAGATCGAAAGGAGATCGGCGCGCACGATATCGCACCGCTGCGGCAGGTCATCCACCACCGGCTGCTCCTTAGTGACGGCATAGCGCGCGATCGCCTCATCCGGAAATGGAGCCGTATTGATCAGCACGCGATCAAAGCGGCGCCCCACATAATGCGTGACTTTTCGCAGGTGGTCGCCTGCCGTATACAACGAGGTCTGGCGATGATGCGTCATCAGATTCATAATGTACAGCAGCTTGGCCTTACTCCTGATGATTGCCTCGCGAACTCCCGACGTGAGGAGAACCGGAACCGTACTCGTGAACAGGTCTCCGGGTCCCAAGATGAGGACGTCGGCTGCATTGATTGCTTCGATAGCTTCAACACAAGCCTCAATGGCCGGATCGAGAAAACACCTTTCGATCGGGATACGCGAAGTGCGTGAGGGTCGGTCGATTTCATCCTCACCCTCCAGCACCGTACCGTCTTCCAAAAGCGCACACAGATCTTGCGCTGTATATGAGACGGGAATCACGTGTCCCTCCACCTGGAAGAGCTCGTGAAGACGCTTCATGGATGTGCAGACATCACCGAACTTTTCTTCGGAGGCTGTCAGCAGCAGATTTCCGAGTGTGTCCCCTTGCTCTCGGCCCGTATGAAAACGGTAGGCGAAGAGATCCAGTAGATCTGGGGCGAGCCTTGAAAGCGCGCGCAAACATTGACACAGATCTCCAGGAGGCAGAACGTTATGATCCTTGCGCTTCAAGCCGCTTGAGCCGCCGTTATCCGCAACCGATACGATCGCGGTCAACTGAACTCCTTCGATTTTTTTGAGACCTCGCAGAACGGTAGACGTTCCCGTTCCTCCGCCTAGAACCACGATCCGAGTGTTCATCGGTACATCTCCTGAAATTGGGCTGTTTATCCAAGAACACACTTTATCTGAATGGTCAATCGGTACAATCGAGGGTCTCCGAAAATCAAGCACCTATCATTCTCTCTTCTCATAAAAATAGGAGCGGAATACCGCAAGGAGCGGAACGCGACCCACAATCCGCCCGAACAGAAGAGTACAAGCACTCGTGATCAACGGAGTCGCGTATCTAGTGGTCACATCGCGCACCCAAATGGGAGCAAGATGGATACGCGCTATATATGCATTGAATGTCATAAAGAATACTCTGTGCGTTACTTCGAAAACCACTGATTGCCGCCAAGATGCCATACCGAAACCGAACGAATACCTGCGACTCGTATTACGGACAGTTTTTCTGTCATGCTACTAGCATCTTGATAAAAATAAACCGTGTCGCCGCTTTGCCAAGTCATTTCTCCTGATACTGCATCGCGCTGCGCAGTCGCAAAGCCAGGCTCCATCTTCATTTGATCGTACGTAAGCAGCGTAAATTTTTGGGTTCCCATCGTGGCTCGATATCCGTAGGATGGAATACCGAACGAAAGGCGCGCTACGTTTGAAAAACGACTCAAGATCCATTTGATGGTTGATTGAATCCAGGGAATTGGTGAAACCGGCTGACCCGCTCCTTGATCAAATTGATAATCGTACGTCATCACGACAACCTGATCGACCGGCAACGAAGTAAAATCTGCATAACGCCAGATGTACCATCCCTCCTCCACTGCATTTGATGTTGCGGGACCATCAATCATCAACTTTTTGTTTTGTGCATGCAGCGCGTTACCCAAACGTGTCACAACTTGTTTGTATTCGGTATACGTTGCCGCATCCCAATTCCCAAAATCCTCAAAATCTAATTCGATTCCGGTCAACTTGTTATCAACGATGAAGGAAACAAGCGTATTAATGTTGGAAGAACTGTTTATAGAATCGGATAAAAACATCCTCATGTTTCCCGCATCAGAGGAAGAAATTGTTACGTACTGTTCTTTCGAGTATTTTTTTAGGTCCGCCACATTCGCGGGCGAATAGCCGTTGCAACCACTCGATTGTTCCGTCAACAGGATCAATGCTCCCCCGTCACCCACCGAAAAGTATTGCGGCTTCAAGACGTCGATCGATCTGCCGTCCGTATATTCAGCTCTGGCACCGCAGGTCGGCTTTCCCGGATATAACCACGCCATCACCTGAGGCATCTTTCCTGAAACAACAGGAACAACAGATATTTTTTTCACAGGAGTGGTCTTACTTGGAAAAGGCGCCGTCGTCGCAACAACGGAGCTCGTGGCTGATACAAAAGCTTGCGTTGACGTAGATATCGCCATTGCTTCAACAGTGGATGTTGCTTGTACCTGGTTCACAGAAGGAATGATCGCAGGTTTTTTCTGGACGATGCCACTAAAAACCGTGAAAAATACGATCCCTGTGACAACAGCCCCAAATAGGAAGTAGGTGGGTGGCGTGAATGATGTATGCAGCATACGTATCAATTTGTTTGTTACATGTCATTCTTCACCGCCTCTGTCTGGTTTGAAAAGACACCCGTTCGATTCCAGTGTTGCCACTTCACCTGTTCACCAAATGCATAGCCAGAAATCATTTTTATCAGCGCGACAAATTCCACGAAGGTACTCACGTAGAGCAGGATCCATCCAATGGGCGCCAGAAAGAAAAAATTTCCAACTTTTTTTCTGTTCACCTCTGACGCGATTTGTACCATGAACATCGAACTTACAATCACGATTCCAGAAATAAATGAAGAGTAATCCCGAGTCAGATAGGAATAGATGAACAGAAAAATAATGAAGAACAGTTCGAAAAACAACTGCATGTCACCAAAGATCGCCAAGGGCAAAATAATCCAGGACAAAATTTTATTATGTTTTTTGTTGGTGCTGAAAAACAGATGACGGTAGGTAAAAAACGTTTCGAAACGTCCCCGTTTCCATCGCAAGCGTTGGTTGATAAGACTCTTCAAATCCGTTGCGCCTTCGGTGTACACCACTGCATCTTGTGCATAGACAATTTTCAATCCCGAGTATTGGATATGCAGCGAAAGATCTATATCTTCGGTAATGTTTGACGTGCTGTATCCCTGAAACCGATCAAGAACCTCTTTTCGAAACGCACCAGCCGCACCTCCAATGATATAAATGGATCCAACAATAGAGTCACACTTTTTAAAATAGAAGGAAAACAGAAATTCAAGTGATTGAACAATTCCAATGAGTGTTTCCGTATTTCCAATTTTTACGTTACCCACGGCCGCCATCACCTTTGGATCGACGAAACAGTTGACGAAATTCTGAATAGTCGAGGGCGCCACCGAACAATCCGCATCAATCGAAATGACGATCTCTCCCTTAGCGATACTAATTCCCTTGTTCAATGCATAGCCTTTTCCCGGCTGTTCTTCCTTCACCTGAATAATATCTATATGTGGTGCCTGCAGATCAAGCCCTCGATAATAGCGATCGATCAACGTTTTTACGTTGCTCTCCGTGTGATCCGTTGACGCGTTATTAATGACGATGATCTCGGTGTTTGTATACGAACTATCGAGCAACGTTTCGATCGTCGTAATAACCCCATGCTCTTCATTCCACGCCGGAACAAGGACCGAAACTCTAGGCGCATACGGTACGCCGCTCAGTGCTTTTCTCCGCGCATAACGCTTGGCAGCCATCAACGCATCATTCCAAGGACTAATCACCATGTACACGAAATACTTAATCAACAACACCGTAGCGAAACTGATGATGATCAAACGCAATACGGGATAACTGGCATGCGCAAT
>CAIKOH010000022.1 GCA_903829075.1 Candidatus Uhrbacteria bacterium | reverse complement strand
GTCGTAAGTTTCTGCGCAAGTTCATTGCACTCAAAACGCAAATCACTAAGTTCGGTTTTTTCTGGGAGGCGACGCGGACTTTGAAGGATGTTTCGATGACGGGGACTGGGACGTGTAATTTTTTTGCACTCTTTACGGTCCACTCTCCTTCGCCGGTGTAGCCAACGGATCCAGAAACGCCCTTGAGTTTCTCGCTGAACGTGTGAAAGCCCTGTTCCATCCATCCCACGAGACGCGATTCGATGACACTGCCATTTTGATAGATGTGAGCAATATCAGTGAGGGAGAGTTTGTATGACGATTTTTGCATCACGGCAAACCCTTCAGCGATGGCCTGCATCATGCCGTATTCGATGCCATTGTGAACCATTTTGACAAAGTGTCCAGCGCCAAATCCTGGAAAAAATTGGTACGCGGTTTTATCTTTTGCTAAAGCTTTGAACAACGGTTCAAGTTCAAGGAAGGTGCTTTTTTCGCCGCCGATCATCAAGCAGGCGCCGTGACGTGCGCCAGCTGGCCCGCCAGAGGTTCCGACGTCGAGAAAGCGAATGCCGTAGCGTTTGAGTTTACGTGCCCGAAGTTTCGCATCTTCAAAAAAGGAATTGCCGCCATCGATGATGACATCATTCTTTTTTAAGAGATGAACAAGTCCGTCCTTTCCGAACAGAAATTCATCCACGACCTTCCCCGCGGGTAACATGAGCCACACAACTTTTGGCGAAGGGAGCGCTTTGATCAGCGTAGCGACGTCTTCGTACGCGACAAGCCCGTCCTTTGTCATCGCTTGTGCGACGGCATGGGTGCGGTTGTAGCCGTGAACAGTCCATCCCTGTTCGAGGAGATTTTGCGCGAGTCCTGCACCCATTTTTCCCAGGCCGACCAGTCCAAGTTCCTGTTTCATAGAAAGGATTAATAGAGAGTAAGTGGAATGATATTGCGTTTCCAGGCATCGACGATCGGATCAATGAAGCGCCACATGGCTTTAATTTCTTGCGTGCTCACGAACAGGCTCGTGTCGCCGATGATCGCGTCAAGTAGGAGTTTTTCGTATTCATTGGCGCGTTCGTTTGCGCGTTTGCGCGGGATGAATTCAAAGGCGCGTGCTTCAGCGGTGTGTTCCAGTCCAGGTTTTTTTGACCAGAAGGTGATGGTGATGCGTTCATCCGGTTCAAGTCGGAAGATGACCTGGTTTTTTGCGTCATGCGGTTGCCCCGGCGGACACAGACATGGATGCGGATGTTTGAAAGTGACGACGATTTCTTTGCGCGTTTCTGACGCATGCTTGCCCGCTTCAATGATGATTGGTACCTGTTTCCAGCGTGGATGTTCGAGATGGGTTTCGATGCGAAAGGAGGTTTCCGTGGAAGATTGTGGAGCCACGCCCTCGATGTCGAGATAGCCGTGATACTGTCCGCGTTGGGTATGGGTCTGAACATCTGCATCGGACATAATGGGCAGCATAGTAAGGATCCGAGCGCGCGTCGCGCGAATGGATTCCCCATCGTTTGATCCGGGATGATCCATGGTCACGAGCGCGAGCATTTGTAGGAGATGGTTCTGACCGACGTCGCGTAAGGTTCCGGTGTGATCATAAAAGTCGCCGCGTGTTTCCACGCCCAGCGATTCGAGCAGGGTAATCTCGATGCGTTCGATGTGATCTTGGTTCCACGCGGGTTCAAGCAGAAGATTGGAAAAACGAAAGGTCAACATGTTTTGCAACATGTCCTTCGCGAGATAGTGGTCGATGCGGTAGATCTGGTTTTCACGGAACAGGGTTCCAAGCTTCTCATCTAATCGTTCAGCGCTTTTCGCGTTGTTGCCAAAGGGTTTTTCTACCAGGATGCGCGTGAAGTCACCTTCCTTTGGCCCGCAACCCATCGCTAAGCGCGAGGTGGCTAGATGTTCGAATACGGTCTCGTACATCTCAGGCGTGACAGACAGAGAGAATAGTTTGTTGCTGCACAGCCCCCATTCACCGTCGAGTGCATCGAGGCGTTGCTTGAGAAGGATGTAGTCGTTTGCTTCTGTGAGCTGTGTCTGTTGATAGTTGAGGCGTTGTAAAAATGATGCCAGAGTGCGCGGATTGGGTGTAGAGGAGAGATGCTCGTTCAAGGCCTGTCTCGCAAGTTCACGAAACGTTTGATCGGTGAATGGACGACGTGCTACGCCGACGACGCGAAAATGATCAGGGAGCAAGCCGCGACGATGGAGATGATAGAGCGCTGGTAACATTTTTCGCGCAACCAGATCTCCGGTTGCGCCAAACAGCACGAGTGTCGTGGGGGTATTGTGAGTAGGAAGACGTGGCATAGATGGTTATTCTGGTCGGCGAGCGAGAGTTGCGTTTGCAATGATAATGAGAAGAGCTGCACACCAGGCTGCAAGTCCAAATACGTTGAGTTGATCCACTTTTCTTTCAACCTCGCGCAGTGAACGTCCGGCGATCACGAACTGCGTTGACGTACCGGATACGTGCACAATGACAAGCGCCTGTCTGATCCCTGGACGCGGTTGCCAGGTGACGCGAGTTTCTTGTTTGACGTTGTGCAGCAATCCGTTTGGAAGGGTCGGTATCTGCCCATCCAGCATCCCTGAGGAGGTTGTGATGTTGCCGCCGGCTTCAGCGAACATGATATAAGGCGCGAGACTGTGGGAGATCTCCACGGAATCGCTCGGGAGGAGATTTTGTGCGCTTGTTCCTTGCGTAAGACGGTTAGCTACATCTTCCGCGAGTTGAATCTGAGGATCATTAGCAGATTGTCTTAGAGTTTGTTGCGTCGCTATATAGGTGAATCCAAGACAGACGCTCACTAGGGCGAGCTGCACGAGCGCTCGACGAACGGTTTGATAGAAAGAGGGAAGCATGTTTTTAGAATACTGGATAGGATGATGATTAGCAATTTATCTTCATGGGAGCTTCATGAAAACAAAACTTCGTCGACGGTCAGTCGACGAAGCAGAGGGAATGCAGAAGAATGTGCGATCAGCCGTGGCCAAATTCGCTACTGAGCGGTGTATCGGCCCTGCAGAGCGGACAGTTGTTCGGGGTGGAGTAGGTCGGTAGATCAAGCTCCAGGAGGGCCTGCAGAAAAGGCACTCCGAGCGTTTCTGCGGTGATCCGACCTCGGCGGCAGATGGCTCCAACGGCCGTCACGTATCCGCCATGCGCACGTACGAGGTCCGCGACTTGTTTGACCGAGGTTCCGCTTGTCAGCACGTCCTCCACGATCACGACACGTCGATGATCCCTGAGTTCTTTGATGGATCCGCGCTTGAAAACGAATTTTCCATCGTCGTCTTTATCCGCGAAGACGGAGGCGAGGTGGCGGTTCGGATGCAGACGTGCGACCGCGTCGGCTACGCCGTGCAGCAATCGGATGCCGCTCGTCGCCAATCCGACGATCGTCTGAACATCTTCTTCAATAACAGCGTCGGCGATCCAGAAGCTTACCTGTGCCGCAAGTCGCGCGTTTGCAAGGACCTGGTCCTTCGCGAAGTAGAAAGGGCTGTGTCTTTTTCTCGAAGAGAGCTCGAAGTGTCCTTTGATGAGGAAGCGCGGGTCGCTGAGGGCGGTACGCAGGGCGGTAACCTGCGTTTCTGACAGGGAACTGTCCGGCATATCAAAATGGCGCATGGGAACCTCCTAAACACTATGTATCAAAATGGCGCAAAGGGTGCAAGAGTGGCCTCTTGCGTTGTTTTGGGTTATTTGTTACCCTGCTCTTCGTATGAAAACCGAGATTCACCCAACCTATTTTCCAAAAGCTCAAATGATCTGCGCCTGTGGCAATATCATGACACTTGGCTCCACAAAAGAAGAAATTCACGTGGAAGTGTGTTCAAAGTGCCACCCATTTTATACGGGCAAACAGAATCTTGTTGATACCGGCGGTCGTATTGAACGTTTTGCTCAGAAGAGCGCAAAAGCCAGCTCCTCAACTGCCACGGCCGGCAAAAAGGTCAAAGCGGTAAAGCGTGCTGCCCAAAAAGTTGCGAAACGTACCACCAAGCAAACCTTGGCAACCCTCGAACCAGAGGCCAAAGCTTAGGTAGACTGACGCGAGAGGACAGGGTAAGATTTCCCTGTTTTTCCGCGCCAGTTTTTTAGTTCACGAGAAGTACACCCCCATGCTTTCACAAGACGCGCTGCAACAGGCGCAACAATCCATTGAACGACGCCGCGAACTTGAACAGCAACTGTCTTCGCCGGAGGTTTTGGCTGATCAAAAAAAGATTAAGACACTGTCCGTCGAGTATCGTCACACGCAGACACTGGCAGAGGTGGGTCAGGCGTTGTTGCATGTCCATCAGGCGTTGCAGGACGCGCGTGCCGCGGTTGCGTCAGATGATTCTGAGTTACGTTCGCTTGGACAATCTGAATTGCCACAGTTAGAGGTGCAGTGGCGCGAAATATTGGCGACATTTGAACGCCTGTCTGTTCCTCCTGATCCGCATGACGCGAGCGACGTGATCATGGAAATCCGCGCGGGTGTTGGTGGGGATGAGGCTGCGTTGTTCGCGCATGATTTGTGTCGCATGTATGCGCGTTTTGCGGAACGCATGGGTTGGAAGACGGCGATCGTTTCAGAATCTGTGAACGACGTCGGTGGATTCAAAGAGGTACTGATGAGCGTACAAGGAACCGGCGCATATGGGTGGTTGAAGTTAGTAGATATGGTTTATATGTGGCAGATAATAACGTTCCACTTATTTCAAAGGTGACACTAGTATTCGGTATTGTTGCT
>CAIKOH010000021.1 GCA_903829075.1 Candidatus Uhrbacteria bacterium | reverse complement strand
GATTAAGAAAGTTAAATAAAGACAGTATTGGGTATTTGTATTATCACGGACGCATTGAAAAGATATTAGAATACGATTTGACGAATGGTGGGGCTTTTTGTATTGAAAATTTGAAGTATGATAATGAAGACCAAACAAACAAAGAGAAAAATAGTCGATTCTGTATTTGAAAAAACGTGAATCGCCCCGCCCATCGATGTAAAAAATCCATCGACCACTCTCCACGAGAAGAAACGGACGGGTTACTGGTGTCGCGGGACAGGTATGCGAACAACCACAAGCTCCACAAAAAAAATGCCAAGGACGGTACGTTCGAAAACAATCCGCGATTCGTGTACAACAAAAACCATGGAACGGTCAGCGTCATACACACGCCAAGCATGGCGGCTCCCCATCCAAAACGCCGCAGAAGAAAAAAGAGAGGGATCAGACTTGAAAGCAAGATCCATCCGCCGATCCACGGCAAAATCCCTGCGCCGAAGATTCGCTCAATTCCACTCAACAGCCACGGCCACCCCAAAAAGATCACGGGTACCATGCGATCACCCTGACTCACCCAGCTACGCGGATGCAACCAAGAAAAAGATGTTGCCAACGATTCTTGGATACATGCTTGATGGTGGACGGTAAGCTGTTCCGCGGTGATTGCAGCAACCGTCTCATCTGGTGAAGCGTAGGTCTTTGCATGCAAACTTGGCAGGACGCTCGCCAACAAAAACGCGCTCAAACACACTCCTGCAACCAGCATTCGTCGCCAGAGTTGAGTCCGATGATCCATTCCCGTATGAGAGGTATTCATGCTATTCTCTTTCCCATGCCGCACTCAAGTCTTACTCGAATCTGCCTCTTAGCACTTAGTGTTAATCTTGTGTGTACCCCGTATGCGGCTTTGGCGCAAACGGTGGACGAAGCCTCACCTGATTCAACCACAACCGCCGCCCAACTTCCACCACCAACGTTCAACCCAAACCATATTCTTGATGATCGCGATTTATTTGATTGGCAAACCATGAATCGCAACGATATCCAGCAATTTCTTCTCACCCACGGCACACTTGGAACCTACCATGCCATCGATAGCGATGGAACCTCCAAACTCGCTGCAGACATTATCTGGCGTGTGGTGAATTCCTACAAGATCAGTGCTCGTTACCTCCTTGCTCTCATTCAAAAGGAACAAAGTCTGGTCAGCGATGCTCATCCAACACAAAAGCAGTTTGATTGGGCGGCAGGATACGCGGTTTGCGACAGTTGTTCCATGAACGATCCTTCGTTGCAGATGTTCAAGGGGTTTGCGTCGCAGATCGAATGGGCTGCAAAACAACATCGAGAAAAATATTTATTGCAGATCCTTGGACACGGCACCACTCTTTCAGGATATGCCCCGGGTAAACCGATTACTATCGATCATCGTTTGGTTATACCGGACAACGAAGCCACGGCCATGCTCTACACCTATACCCCGCATTTGCATGGAAATTTTAATCTCTGGAATATCTGGCAACGCTGGTTCTCGTTAAGCTTCCCTGAGGGAACCGTGGTCCGAGGAGCCACCTCAAACGTTGCGTATCAAATTTCCAACGGCCAACGTCTGCCTTTTAAAAATGATGCGGTGCTTGCCTCGATCGTGAATCCGGACCGCGTCGTCAAAGTCGAGGATAGCCAACTCGCGAACTATACAGTTGGTCCAGAAATCTCCTTCCCAAACTATTCAGTCATTCAAGCACCAGATGAAAAACGTTACCTGATCGTGGGTGACACCAAGCGCTTAATTCAAAACCGCTCTGTCTTCAAACGCATCGGTTTTAGTGAAGATGAGGTCGTTCCCGCAGCAAACGCTGAACTTGCGGGATACACGGATGGTTCACCCATCACCCTGAAGAGCCTCTATCCACTCGGTATTCTCGCGAAAGACGCTCAAGGACAACCATGGTACATTGAAAATGGGATCAAACATCCGATTCCAAGTCCAATTCTGGTCAAACTCTACTTCACGGGCATCCCCTATCGCCATCTTTCAAGTAGCGCCATGCGCAAACTCACGCTTGGCACCCCTTATCAATTCAAAGACGGAGAGTTGATTCGTGCCAAGGGAGATCCGAGTGTGTACGTGATCGAAAATGGGATGCGTCGTCCGATTATCAGTCGGGAAGCGTTTAATGAAATGGGCTGGAAAATCAGCAATGTCATAGCTATTCCGTTAAAACTTCTGGAGAGCTACCCTGTGGGCGCGCTCGTTGATCCACATGCAGCCGATACTACTCTTACCAGTGACCAATCACCCACAAGCACCTCAGCTCTTGCCGTGAATTCATAGCCAGTAATCGCCCTCTTTTCCTATGATCGTCTTCTCTGCCATCGTCCCCCATTCACCCCTCCTCATCCCTGCGATCGGCAAGGATAAAACTCCGCAACTCAAAAAAACGCTTGACGCATACACAGAACTCGAACACGCGCTCTACGTCAGCCAACCAGATGCGATTCTCCTGCTCTCGCCGCATGCTACGCTGTACCCTGACGCGTTTTCCGGCAACATGGCTGACCATTTTTTCGGTGGATTAAAGGAGTTTGGAGATCATGGCACGCGAGTAGAGGTGCCTGTAGATTTTTTGACGCTGGACCGCATTCATCGAGGATTACGCGAAGCAAACGTTCCCTTTACCTTGACCAGCCAACCCGAACTGGATTACGGCTGCACTATCCCCTTACTCCTCCTCACCCCGCATCTTCCAAACTGTCCGCTCATCCCGCTCGCCCCATCGTTACTGGACGCAAACGCACATCGCGCCTTTGGACAAGCGCTTAAACATATTCTTGCGAACGAAAATTCACGCATCGCCGTCATTGCTTCAGCTGATCTTTCCCATCATGTCACCTCCAGCGCTGAACGAAGCGACACTCAAGAAGGTGCGTGGTTTGATCACACCATACGAGAAAAAATCGCGGCGCGCGATGTACATGGGATGCTCACCATGGATCAAGCAAGCCTCGAAAAAGCTGGGCAATGCGGCTATCGCCCAATTCTGGTGCTCATGAGCCTACTCGAAGAGATGAACGTGACCCCGCGCGAACTTTCCTACGAAGCTCCGTTTGGCGTAGGCTACCTCTGCGAACAGTTCGTGTTGGCGTAGTTCTTCATGCCCCCTTTTTTTGCGAGCGTCATCCCTCTTCTACGAACACCGTTTGGCGTAGATGCCTTTGATTACGCAATACCCGAACCCTTGATCGTGGCACGCGGCGATCTGGTCCACATCCCCTTTCGCAATCAGACACTGCTCGGCATCGTACAAGAGACACGTGAAACCTGCGCGGTAAAAAATCCAAAAAACATCATCAAGCAGAGCGGACTGCATCTGCCTGCTCCCGCGATTGATCTCGGAGCATTTATCGCTCGCCGCCAATGCGTCTCGCAAGCAACCGTCTGGCATGCGTGGCTTCGTCGCTTGCCAAAACAGCTGCCCACGTACACAAAAGAACCACAACCATTTCCCGAAACATCCGTCGGCATCTTCAAAAAATCCTGGCACATGGATCCAGAAACAGCCCTGCTCGACCGCGCAAAAAATCTCCTCGCCTCATCAGATGCACGACGCATCCTCCTGTTCACCCCATGGGTCTGCCGCGCGCGTCGCTGGAATGAATCACTGAATACCAGCCTGGTCCTGCACAGCGAACTTGCAGACGGTCAGGCCTTTCGAAATTGGCACGCCTGGCTGCGTGGCGATGTACGCTGCCTGGTGACGACTCGTCTTGGTGCATGGCTGAGTCCGTTGGCAGATGTCGTGCTCATCGATGAGCCAGAACAGGATGATTACAAGCAAGATGAAATGAGTCCCCGTTATGATGCACGCACCTGCTTTGCGTGGACATCTACGCACATCAATACCAAAGTAGAAGCCTTTGGATTGACCCCTCCGCTTGCTGACGCGCTCGATCAAGATCAGCCAGCGGTTCCACAGCTCACAACCAACCTCATCCTGTCCATTCGACATCCGGCCGGCCGCTCAGCCATTCCACTCATCCAAGCGGACACAGTCAACACCCTCATCAATCACGATGGGCCACGCATCATCCTGCATCCGATTCGCGGACTCCAAGCCAAACTCACCTGTCGCGATTGCGGCTGGCAAGCGCGTTGTGCCTCATGCGGATTCTCGTTAAGCTCTGAGGTTAAAGGGACGATCTGTCGACATTGTGGAAAACACGGTGAGCACATCGAACAATGCAACGCCTGCGGAGGAACAGATCTTGGAAAATCTTGGCCGGGCATCGAAAAATTAAAACTTCTGTGGACTAAATTTCATTCAAATATTGAGGTGGGGTGGCGCGATCTCAGTATGGATGCGCTCGATGCTGCGTTCACCGAGGGAAGTTTAGTTGCATTGACGGACGGGGCGTTACTTGGAAGTTGGAGCGAAGAGGTTCGTCGCGATGAACTTCGAATTTTACTCTTCCGACGGCTCGCGGCACGCGTTGCACAGGCGCACGGAACGCTGCTCGTTCAAACCGGTGAAGCGACTGCGCCAACCTGGGAACGGTACGCACGACCAACGAGTCTGCAAGAACTCTGGGGGGAGCTCTTGCAGCAACGGCGACTCTTTGGATACCCTCCTGTCAAACGGTTGGCGAAAATTCTGGTCACCGGATCAGCTGACGAAGCACAAACTCTCTTCACGGAACTGCAGGCGGCCTGCGCACATCTGAAATTCATGGACTGGACCTGCGCAGGTCCGTTCGAGGTAGCATTCCGACGCGTCAGCGGTTCAACGCGGTTCGCGATTCACCTCCAAACACCTGCAAGAACCACAGATGATGAACTACTGACCGTACTTACTCCATTCGCAAAACGGTGTATCATAGATCTTGACTCCATCAACTTTTTCCGATAGACTGTGCGATCACCCATCCCTTCATGAATCCCTTCACGTTTTTACCCCCTGGCAGCAACAGCTTGCGCGAACCTTCGCGTGAAATTGAGGCTGCGCGCATCACCACCCCAGAATTTCAAGCCTTTCTCGACCGCTTGATCGTAACTATGCATGCAGCAGACGGGGTCGGCGTTGCAGCACCGCAAATCGGCGAAAATATTCAAGCCATCGTCGTAAACCTCCCAAGCGGCCCAGAATGCTTCATTAATCCAGAAATAACCCACGCAAGTCCAACCCTATTGGAAAGTGAGGAGGGGTGTTTAAGCGTTCCCGGGGTGTACGGCATTGTCATGCGCCATAAAAAGGTGCGCGTGAAAGCGTTGAACCGCCACGGTCGCCGCGTTGAACTTGAGGTCAAACAGTTTTCGTCCTTCGTGTTTCAACATGAAATCGACCACTTGAAGGGGATCCTATTCATCGACAAAACGGTCCGGATCACCAAACAATAACTGATCATTTTTTCATGATTTCCGTTCTCTTTTACGGCACCTCAGACTTTGCCGTTCCCATCCTCGAAGCGCTTGTCACTGACCCACGTTTTCACGTCGTTGGCGTGGTCACGCAACCAGATCGTCCCAGCGGTCGACACAAAAGATTGACTGAGTCTCCGATCAAGCTTGCAGCAAAAAAATTCCAGCTGCCCGTATTTCAATTCGAATACGTAAAAAGCGATGAGGCCTTTGAACAATTACGATCGATCAAAGCAGATGTTGCCGTAGTTGCCAGTTTTGGACAGATCATCCCGCAACGTGTACTCGATCTGACGCCAAGTGGCGCGCTCAACGTTCATGGATCTATTCTCCCAAACTATCGCGGCGCGTCCCCTATTGCCGCCGCCATCAAACATGGCGATGCGATAACCGGGTTCACGTACATGAAAATGGATGCCCTGATGGATCATGGACCGATTCTCTCCGGAGAAAAAATCGTGATTGAGCCACAAGACACGACAGAGAGCTTGTCAAAAAAGATGGCCGCTGCCAGCGCTGTCGGTATTGCTGATGCCCTCATACATTTCGTCAACCAGGACAGTAAACTCATCGATCAAGACCACGCGCAAGCCACAAGATGCAAACTTTTATCGCGCGAAGATGGATTGCTCAACCCAACAGTCTCAACCGCCGCTGAGCTTGAGCGGACGATTCGCGCCTACGATCCCTGGCCCGGCACATATCTCATGATCGAAGGACAACGTCTAAAAATCTTAACCAGCCAGGTCGCTAAAGGAAAAACCTCGCTTGCACCAGGCACACGGACGATCAGCGAGAACCTCCCAGGAATCGTCTGCTCAGACGGACAGATCCTCTTACTCATCAACCTACAGGTCGAAGGAAAAAAACCACTCGACGGAGCAACATTTTTACGCGGAAAGAAGGGATGGGCACAGACCTAAAAAGAGACCTATAACGGGTCTCTTTTTAGTTTTCTTTCGCTGATCATTTTTCAAACAGATAACAGCTCTCCCGAATCTCGTTGCGCAAACACCAACGACACCTCAACCATCATCATCAGAAAAATTCCCAGCGGATGATTCAGATACGGCGTCAACACATGAAGTACCGCCAAGCCAATCAGTGAACCGATGATAGCCACACGAATCCACGGTGACAATTTTGACCCCCAGACTCGAGTAGTGATATCGATCAACAACCACGCTACGATCATCGGACCGAACAAACCAAACTGTAACCAAAATGTGAGCCATCCCCATTCAAATGCGTGCGTGGTATACGATCCAGATATGGTCTGCTGAACCGCTCGCGGATCATAACTCTGATAGCTCACCGTGGCTCCAAATCCAGATCCCCATATCGGATGACGCTCAATTACCTTCAGCATCGCGGGAAGCAAACTCCATCGACTGGTCGCGGCCTGATCTTCCGTGTCAACGCGCGAGCTAATCAAACCCGTCAGATCTCCACCACCAGAACGCGGAAACGGAAACCAGAGCGTTGCAAGAATCAACGCAAACGCACTCACGAGAATAATCAAAGAATTTTTTGTCGTCGTCATCAACGATGTTCTCGTGATCATTTTTCTCGCCACAACAACCATTACCACACATCCGACCACGACACCAATCCAAAAACTACGCGATAGAGACAGGATCAGCTCGATCACAGATAACGTGCCCAACAACCACGTCCATCGCTCCAAACGATGACCGGTAAGCCACCAGGCCCACACGCCCGCGATCAGCGCAAGCGCATACACCTGCGATTGCAAGAAAATTCGCCACAACCCTGCTGACGCGTGGGTGATTTCTGCGACCCCGGTATGTCGCACCCATAGATAGGTTCCTTGAATCAGATATACACTCACTTGATGCGAAAAAAGGTAAAATAATCCCAACGTTTCAAGGGGCAACCAGATCAATCCAGCTGCAATCGCCGGCCACCAATCCTGCTTGATCTGATCAATCGGACTGGTCATCGCCACATCAAGCATTGGTAGCAACAACAACCAGGCCAACCACGGCTGTGCGTCTGTTGACAAAAATGGTTGATGGAACCAGGCACCACGCGCGACAGCCAACAACCACAGAGCGGCCAACGCGAGATACACGACCGGCAAATCCTGTATCCACCAATGCGTCCCCTCTTTCGCCATCACCTGTCGCGTTTTCCCCATTGAGCGCACAAACCAAACCAACAGACACGCGACAAAAAACAGGATGCGCACTGACACTCCGCCATGGTTCAACGGATCAGATCCTACATGAAACAACGCGCCTTTTGAACCGATCAGATATTCAACCGAAATAATTCCCATCGCAGCCGTCGGTCGAACCCACATCAAGTAAGCAACGATCAAGGCAAACAGAATCGCCACAACGGAATTCCACAACGGATGAAAAACGACGACGCGCGACAAAAACTCCATCGCGGTAATTCCGAGCAGCCAGTAGGCAACCTGTTTCTGAAAAAGGGTACACTTCATAAGTGATGTTTCTCGCAGATACTGTTTTTTGCTTCGCGATATCGCCGTACCTCACGTGGTATCCATCCAAACAGCGGCCAGGGCAGGCGATGAACAATGCTCGGCAACCAACGGCTCATGGCAACGGAACGGCGCTTAGCGCTCACCCCGACCGCAAAGAGCACCCGTGGAATCCACACCCCGCGCTTCCCCTGCTCTGCCAGCGTAAGCCAGATATCCCAGTCCTGAAATTTTTTCAGCGACTCATCAAACGGAACCATGGCTTCACGATGAACCAGGCTGCTCGTATGAATATAATTGCATGCACGCAATGCCTTCACATCGAATGCGCGGCAGGTAAACTTCTTCCATCCGAAAAGGAAACTGCTATACGCAAACGAGGCCTCTGGATGAAGCGCGAGCGCATGCATCATCTCTTCCAACGCCGTTGGAACCAAATTCACATCTGCGTCCAAGAACAACAGGAACGATCCCGTCGCCTGTCGCATCCCTTCATTACGTGCGAACTGTGGTCCGTGGTTCTGTTCAAGGTGGATAACACGCATCGCAAATGACGGGCGGTACGTCACGAGACGGTCTTTTATATCATCCGTCGACGAATCATTCACGATAATCACTTCAAATTTTTGATAGGTCTGTTGCTCAAGATGCTGCAAACATTCCATCAGCTCTTCCGCATGATTGAAGACCGGAATGACGATCGAGATCATCGAATCCACTCGATCTAAACCCACATCTTCATGGCTGATTGCAGACAATAGACGACCCCATCGTTCTGTCCAAGAAAAATCTTTTTTGACCCGCTCTCGTCCTTGTTGACCAAGCTGTTGACGCAGCGTCGGATCATCATACAGACGCTGAATGGCCTGCGCGATCTGTTCAATGGAGTGGGGGTCGACCACTACTCCCGTCACCCCATCCTGAACTGCCTCAGAGACCCCGCCGCTTCGTCCAGCCACAATTGGCAACCCCGCGCGCGCAGCCTCGAGATACACTACGCCAAACCCTTCCACGCTCTCACCCTCGTCGCGTGCCGGCACACAAAACACATCTGTAGAATGATACAATTCCTCCCGCTGATCATCAGATGCGTCAGAAATAAATTGAATACGCGACGCAGCATCTGTACCAAGTGTCGCGACAGACAGTTTCTGCAACCGCTCAAGATCGTCGCCGTACCCAACAATAATCAAACGAACATCAGACGGCAACCGTTTCAACGCTTCGATCAAATGGTCAATCCCTTTACGAGGAACAAGACGGCAGACGCTTAAAATTGTAAACGCAACGGACCGAGAGCGTCTCTCGCCCCGATCATCGGAAACGATGTTCGCGACAGCTGGCAGTATGACGAGCGGTTGAACCATTGAATCAAAGCGCACAACCTCATCCGACACAAAGCACGAATTCGTCACAACCAGCTTTGCGCGACGAAGGATCTGTCGCAACAACCAACGTCGCCACGGTGTTCGAACGGCCAAACGCACATCCATGCCATGCAAAAAAATCACATACGCTGGTCCACCAAACCATGAAGCGATCCAGGCGGCCGTTCCAATCGGAAGGACATGACTGATCAACAATGTCTCATATTCACCACGCAACGACATCATCCAAGGGATCAACGCACGCCACTTCCAGGGACCGCGCTGGGAAAAAGAAAGCTGATCAAACACCTTTACCTGTCCCCCAGACGCCTCAACCAACCCCTGAAGATACGCGGCTACACCTCCCCGAAATGGCGGATATTCAAGAGTAATCAGCGCAAACGTGTTTTTCATAGTTACGCTTGAATCACCTTCGTGCGTTTCATCCAACGACGAACCGTCAACGCGTCCTCATGCGTGAAGAGTCTGGTGACATACACACTCAGACAACCGATCAACGCGGTTGCCAAAAACAACAGTGGTGAAGAATGGAGATGCATAACCAACAGGTGCGTCGCAAACCACATCAACAATGCCGCACACAACCCACGCAGAGCAAACGTAAACACCCAACGGATGCCGGGCAGATCATTCCAAGCAAATACGAGACCAGCTGCACCCATCACCCAAAAGGTACACACGCCGGCCCACGCTGCCCCGATCAATCCAAGTCGCGGGGTCAATAAAATATTGGCAACGACGTTCACCGCGCAAGCAACTCCCATCGCCGCCGTTTTTTGCCGTGCACGATGCGTCGCGTTTAACAATGAACCTGTGGGAAAATCTAAAAAAATAGGAACAAGAACCCAGGGCAGAATCATCAACGGAGCGATCGATCCGTTATAGCCTTTGCCATACACAAGCGGAATCAAGCGCGGCGCAAGCGCAGACAGTCCGGCGCTCAACGGAACCGAGACCATCATCATTAAGCGCAATGAACCTGAAAAAATCTTCTGCAGCTCTTTATGATTACCTGAAGCATAGACCGCGGCCATACCAGGATAGAGCGCGGCAACAAACGCAAGCGGTAAAAATTGCGTTGCGTAGGTCATCTTGTATGCCACCGCATACTGTCCAACCACCACGGCGCCGTGATACGCATGCAACATCAACGTATCAATGTAGGAATATACTTTTACAAAAATTCCTGCCAATGCAAATGGCCAGGTCTCACGAATAAGGCGCGGAACCTGCCAATGAGCCGTAGTCGTCTGCCATAACTTCAGGCGATGCGCCTGATAGACACTCCACAACACATTCCAGCTGCTCCCTGTCAACAGACCAAGGATCAACCCCGGTGCACCTGCATGGAACGCAATCGATCCTAAACTTACGATCGCCGTTAACACCTGCCCGGTAAACATACCTATGGCCTCATACCGCAACAACTGTTTCCCGCGAATCAATCCATACCACAACAACGAGGTCGCATCAGCCGACATCACCAGACACGCGAGCGCGATATCACCAAGTGTTGCCAAGGACACATGCGCAGAAAAACCGTACACCAACGAAGCCGCAATCGCGAGAGGGATGAACGCGAGCTTGAGACGGACCGCTGTTGCGAGCGCCGCACGTCCATCATCTGGATTTTGTGCCATGTGACGAATCACAACCGGCGTCATTCCAAGATCCGTCAAAATCACGAAAATTGAGGTGACAGACACCGAAAAAAAATACTCTCCCGTCACCGCTGCTCCCACGAATCGTGCCGCAATCGCAAAGGTCAAAAACGCGATCAATTTTTGTCCGGTCGTGGCCAACATCAGCCAGGTCGCGTTCTGCGCAATAGTTTTCGAATCAGACATGGAAAAAGGGTAGCAGATGAAAGGAAAAAGTGCTATTTTGAATCGAATTTCATGAAACAGCCTGTCGACTCTTTCTCTTTCTTCGCCCATTCTGTACGCTCTTCTTATCTCTCTATGTTGACCCCTGAACAGCTCTATCAACCCGATAAATTCAAAGTCCATCTCGGCGAAGGAAAGCACGTCGGCTTTTGCACAGCTTGGAATGAACCCGAGACTGCGATAAAACGCGCACCGGAGTTGGAACAGAAGTGCACCATCATTGGTACGCTGTACGGTCGCCAGGGGGTCAACATCATCTTACGCAACCTTGCGCTCAACCCACAGATCCGGCGCTTGTACGTATGGGGATTTGGCGCGCTCTCGCAAACAAAGTTTGGCATCATGGGCACAGGCGTCCTAAAAAGTCTCTGGGCAAAAGGTATTGCAGATGATCGAACCGTTTTTGAAACAAATTTCAAGTGCGAACCAGAAATTGATCCAGCGATCATCAGAACCATCATCGCCAATGTTGAACTGATCGATCTGTCCGCCGATCCACTCGAAGAAGCTGTTAAAAAAATCAATGATGACGCCGTCGAACCCTACATGGAGCCAGTGCGCTTTCCTGATGCGAAACCGGAAGCGCTTGATCGTTATCCATCCGAAGTCGTTGGATGGTTAGTACGTGGTGAGACAATCATCGATGCCTGGAAGCGCGTGGTTGAGCGCATCATGACGTACGGCGCCGTCAAAGGCACACAGTATGGTTCACAACAAAAAGAACTGATCAGTGTAAGTTGGGTGGTACGAGCAGAGGATCCGCAGGCGCCAGCTCTACCTGAGGACTGGCCACAAGAATTACGCGAACTCACGGGTGCAACGCCAGACGCGATTGAACAGTATCGCAGCGTCTTTCTCTCTCCAACAACACCGGAGGGCATTTCCTATACCTACGGCAATCGTTTAATGGCGTATCCGCACACGACTCTACCCATCGATCAAATTGCGGAGGTCATCGTTAAGAGCTTCAAGTCGTCACCAGATACACGACGTGGGGTTGCGACCACCATGGCGCCAGGCATCGACAAAGATTCGAATGAACCACCCTGCATGACGCAGTTGCAGTTTTTACAATCTGATGGAGCGCTCCACGCACTCGCCACCTTTCGTTCACACGATATTTTTAAAGCCGCGATTCCAAATGCGTTTGGCTTACGCTGGTTACAGAAACGCGTCAGCGATGAGCTTGGCTTCACCCTTGGACAGATGCAGATCACCTCGCAATCCGCGCACATCTACGAATCGGATTGGGGTCAAGCCAAAAAAATGACGGCCTGCAGCTTCACCGAACGTGATCCAGAACTCGTCTTTCGAGCTGAAGATGCCGACCCGCGCGGCAACCTGCTTATCCGTTTAGACGGACCAACGATCATCGCCACACTCATGGGTCCAAACGGCGCAGAAATCATGTCCATCGAAGGCAAGAGTGCACGCTACCTCCAAAAAAAATTAGGACAACTTGAACTCTTCACCAAACCAGATCATTGGATGGATATTGGTATGGAATTGCAAAAAGCACAGATCGCAAAGGATAAAGGGATCGCGTACACACAAGATCGTCCGCTGATATTGTAAAACAAACTCTTCTCTTCAAGGCAGATCATTCACCCGCGCGCCAATCTTCAATCCCAAGACATCTGCCTGTCCCGCGTTCACTTCCAACACGCGATCTGCTTTTTTTGTTGGCGCATAGATCGCAGGAGATTGTCCAGGCAACGGCGCGGTCAACATCTTCACATCAACCACGGAACCGCGATCAAACCACACGATATCCAAAGGGAAATGCATGTCCTTCATCCAGAAGGGATACACATCCTCATGATCGAAGACGAACAACATGCCACTATTGAGAGGCAGGTACGCACGATCTGATAATCCTTTTTCACGATCTGCAGACGAGGTCACCAGCTCAAGCGACACTAATTGATGGTTTATACTTATTTGACGTATATCGCCCTTACCTTCATTTTCTGTTTGAACATTGTGATACGTATTCAGTAACGCGATCACACAGCACATACCAACCGGCAACAAAAAAAGTGCGGCAAGAATGACGAGAATCCACTTTAGAGATCTATTCATATGTTATTCACCATGACCGACGTCACGACTCCATGTTTGCCGCTCGTCTTTTTGCAAACCACGAAATCACAAAGGTTAAACATCCAAGTGCAAGCAGCAGTAAAATTTTTCCACGAGTTTGCAACGCGAATGCCCCAATACCAAAGGTAATTGAGATCATCCACAACATAGCAACGGCCTGACGCTGGGTTAACCCAAGTTGCAGCAAACGAAAATGCAGATGCGTGCGATCACCATGAAACGGATGCTGCCCGCGCCAGATACGTCCGAGCATCACGAACACGATGTCAGCCAGGGGAACACCGAGAGCCATCAACGCCGTCGCCATCTTGGCGCCAGACACGATCGCCAAGGTTCCCAACGCAAATCCTGCAATAGTACTCCCAGCTTCACCAAGAAATTGCTTTGCGGGAAACACATTCAACGGCAAAAAACCCAAAAATGCTCCTCCCACGATCGCTGCAAACAACGCGATTGATGGTTGGGCGTATCGCGGCGACAACGCGAGCGCGGCAATCAAACACGCACCAATCATGGTCTGACCCGTGACCAATCCATCCAATCCATCCGCAAATTTTGTCGCGGCAGTCACACTCAACAACCAGAGAAATGTGATCAGGCTGGCTGGCCAAATCAGCACGATCAGATGCGGATAGGTTGAAAACAACCAGGTGCGCCATACCAATGATGAACCGCGAACAGAACCGATCTGCGTCACGACGCGCACCAGAGTTCCCGTAAAGGTCACGAGCAGCGATGCCGCAAGCGGAAACCAGATAAGAATGTGCGACGGCAGATCCTTCAGATCATCCCAAATCCCACCAACCAACAACACCAACACACCTAAAGAAAAACCGATCAGTTGAAAGGAAGAGATGTGTGCGCCGTTGAACCATCCAGCATTCCAGGCAAAAAAAATAACCAACAACATGGAAAGCCCAATTCCAATGCCACCAAAACGAGGGACCGAACGACCATGCTGCTTCCGCTCCAACGTCGGCGCGTCGATCGCACGCCACCGAGTAGCGAGCCGAATTGACAGCAACGAAAGCAGATAGGAAAGAAAAGCTGTTGCGGCACACGCGATGAACAGTTGTGAAAACATAGGTTCAAACAGGAGCTTGCCCCACGCGCGGCTGCACTTCAAGTGTTCCATCTGTCTTTAACAGCAACGTATCACGCCGACGAACCGCTTGTCGTAAAATCAAATCCGCCAATCCATTCTCCACCTGCTCCTGAATCACCCGGCGCAATGGACGTGCACCAAACAATGGATCAAATCCGGCCTGCGCCAAACGCTCCACCCCTGCATCCTCAGCACGCAAAGCAATCCCCTGCTCGCGCTCCAGACGATTCGCAAGCCCATTAATCAACAACCAGGCGATCTGCGTTACATCATCCAACGTCAGTGGCTTGAAGACGATGACGCCGTCAAACCGATTCAAAAATTCCGGTTTAAAGATCCCTCGCAATTCTTGCTCCATTAAACCGGTCTTAATCTGCTCCAACGGAACGTTCTGTTTCACCTGTTGTTGAATGAAATCTGTACCTGCGTTCGAGGTCGCAATCAACATCGCGTTGGTGAAATCAATCGTGCGACCAACACCGTCGGTCAAACGTCCATCATCCATGACCTGCAAGAACAAGGTTAATACATCTTGATGCGCTTTCTCCAATTCATCCAACAAAATCAAACTAAATGGCGCACGACGCACGGCCTCAGTCAATAATCCACCGTGCTCGTCGCCCGGCGTTCCGATGACGCGACGGATCGCGGACGGGTCTTGATACTCAGACATGTCCAAACGGATCATGGACTGTTCGCTGCCAAAATATTCAGCAGCTAAGGCTTTTGCGAGCTCGGTTTTTCCCACACCGGTCGGACCAAGAAATAAAAAGTTCGCAATGGGTCGCTTACCCTCACGCACCTGTGCACGCGCACGACGCAATGCTTGCGACACGGCGGTCACCGCTTCGTCCTGACCAATCACACGCCCATGAAGCTTCTGCTCCAAATTCAACAGCTTGCTTGATTCTGTTTGGGTAACTGCTTCCACAGGAATACGCGTCTTATCTTGAATGATGCGCGCAATCTCCTGTGCTCCCACGATTCCCATTTCGCCTTTTTCCGTACGCGTCAATACCGCGGCCTGCTGCGCGATATCAATTGCATTTTGCGGCAAACAAGTTTCGTGCAAATACCGATGCGATAAATCAACCGCCTGCTCCAATGCCACTTCGCTGAAAAAAACTCGCTGCTGATACTCGATCGCTCCAGAGCTTGCCATCAAAACGCGCAACGCATCATCAGGAGACAGTTCCTCCAACACGACTTTCGCAAGACGCTGACCAAGGTTACGGCGCTCAAGATCATTGGACCAAGCACGTGGTGTGGTCGTGGCAATAATGGGAAGCTGTAGACGCTCAATATTCGTCGCCAGCATCTCTGCCAGATCCAACGAACCACCAAGGCCGAGTCCGGCAAGCGCATCAATCCCTTCGATTGCCAACACAATATTTCCGCTGGCCGCAACCTCATTCAAAATCGTCAACAAACGCTCCATGGCTTCACCGACATC
>CAIKOH010000020.1 GCA_903829075.1 Candidatus Uhrbacteria bacterium | reverse complement strand
GGTGTTTGGCTGGGTGCGTTTTTTTATCCCGTTCTTTTTGTTGGCGTGGGGAATTTATATCGTTGCGCCGGAAAAGTTGCCGTTGCGTTTTAGTAACGTACTGGGTATTTTATTGTTTTTTATCAGTCTTGATCCGCTCATGCACGCGATTGTGTTTCCAGCAGGGTTTGAACCTGCGGACGCGGCGCTGCGGCTTGCGGGTGGGAAGTTGGGTGAGGTGATTGCCATACCATTGCAACGCCAGGCCGGATCGATTGGTTTGATTGTGTTTGCGACGGCGATTTTGATTATCGCGGTGCTGTTGATTTTTAATGCGACCTTGCGCGAGGTGTTATTTTTTGTGCGCTGGGCGTGGCAGGGGATCTGCTTGCTGATTAAGACGATTGCTGGACCATTTCAAGCGCGCGCAGACCTGAAGCGCCGTCTTGCGCAATCCACGCAAAAAGACACGGTGACTACGCCACAGGGTGTGGCACGCTCGATCTCTCCTGAACCGGCTCCGATCATGAAAGGGGAGGCGATCGCGGTGGCGCCAAAATTTTCAAAGGAGCTCCCGCAAGAGGAGGAAAGTGATGATCTCGATGAACCAGTTGAGCCGCTAGACGAGATCGATGAGCCTGAGGCGCACAAACAAAAAACCGTCCCACCGAAAAAACGACATCCGCATATCGATATTCCGCTGGATTTGCTTGAACGTCGTGACCAAAAACCAACTTCAGGTGATATCACATACAACCGTGAGGTGATTCGACGTACGCTTGAGACGTTTGGTGTGCCGGTGGAGATGGCGGAGGTGGCCGTTGGTCCAACGGTCACGCAGTTTACCTTGAAGCCATCTGAAGGGGTCAAGCTCACTCGCATCACAGGGTTGCATAATGATCTTGCGCTCGCTTTGGCTGCGCATCCGATTCGTATTGAGGCGCCGATTCCGGGAAAGTCATTGGTGGGTATTGAGGTGCCGAACCAATCGGTTGCTACTGTCGGCTTACGCGAGATCTTGGAGTCAAAAGATTTTCGCGAACGCAAGACCTCCCTTACCTTCGCGCTTGGAAAAGATGTGGCGGGCAAACCTTGGGTCGCGGATTTGGGTCGTATGCCGCACCTGCTTGTCGCCGGTGCCACAGGTTCTGGAAAATCTGTGTGTTTGAACGTGTTGATCACCTCGTTACTGTTCACGAATGGCCCTGATGACGTGAAGTTCATCATGGTTGATCCAAAGCGCGTCGAACTGCAGATCTATAACGGTGTACCGCATTTGATCACGCCGGTCATCACCAAGGTTCCAGAAACGGTTAACGCGTTGAAATGGTGTTTGCGTGAGATGGATCGTCGGTATGATGTGCTTGCGAAACAGGGTGTACGCGATATTGGTACGTACAATGAGCGTGTGCAGGATCGTTTGCCGTATCTGGTCGTGATTGTGGATGAGTTGGCTGATCTTATGTCCATCGCTTCTGCAGAGATCGAAGGACCGATCGTGCGTTTGGCGCAGATGTCACGCGCCGTGGGTATCCATCTTGTGTTGGCGACGCAACGACCATCCGTCGATGTCATCACCGGTTTGATTAAAGCGAATGTGCCAGCGCGTATTGCCTTTGCCGTGGCTTCAAATACGGATTCACGCACCATTCTCGATCAACCGGGTGCAGATAAGCTACTTGGACGCGGTGACATGTTGTTGTTGACCTCTGATATGTCGGTGCCAAAGCGCTTGCAGGGGGCCTTTGTGTCTGAGGGCGAAATTGAGCGGTTCGTGAATTTCATGAAGTCCAAGTATGACCCGGCTGACTATGACTTTCAGGTCACAGAACGTGCTGGTGTCGGTAGCACTGTCTACGGAAGCTCGGGTGATGAGGATGATGGTGATCCGTTGCTGGATGCGGCGAAGGAAGAAATTTTGCGCGCTGGTAAAGCATCGGCTTCATTGTTGCAACGTCGTTTGAAAGTAGGGTATGCTCGAGCAGCGCGGTTACTTGATCTGTTGGAGCAATCCGGATTCATTGGTCCGGGTGATGGGGCTAAGCCGCGAGAAATTTTGCAGGCAGATTTCTTGCCATCTCCGGTTGGCCCACCGCAAGAGGTGCTGGAGGAGATTCCCCTTGATGTGGATGAAGGATAATATTTTTTACCATGGCCTTTACGCATAAAACCATCCGCCCTGAGGACAGCTTCGGGGCAGATGTACGCGAAGCACGAGAACGTGCCGGATATTCGCGCACGGCCGCGGCTCGGGCAACGAATTTACCGATTTCTTTGCTGCGTAATTGGGAAGAAGAGCGTTGGGATCGTCTCGGTGATCCACGGGCGGATCTCCGTTTGTTTCGTTCGTACATCCATTTTCTTGGTGCCCGTGAGGTGTATTTTTTGGAGAAATATCAGACCTGCATGAAGCTTCATGTCGTGCACAGTGAAGGCTCCGCGATTCCGCGGCCGATTCGCATGCGTGTGTTTGATGTGTTTGTCGGCTCACGTTGGTTGCATGTGGCTGGATTGGTGCTGTTTGCAACCGGTTTAGCCTCATACGTGGGCGCGCAGGTGGTGAACGTATCCCAACCGCCACCACTTTTTATTACAGAGCCAGCTGATGGTGCACGTTTGCGGCAACCAAGTGTTCATGTGCAGGGGAGCACGACACCGGATGCCGCGGTTAAGGTCAATGGAGCCTCTGCTATCGTTCAACCAGACGGGACATTCTCGCTTGATCTTCCTGTGCCACGCGGCACCACCACGCTCTCCATCTCCTCACAAAGACGCCATAGCCGCGAAATGGATGTGACTAGACATGTGGTATACGATCGTGCATTGCCGTCGAGTTTGACGGTGCAGGAATAAGAAGACCGGTCACACGAGGGTGGCCGGTCAGGGGGAGGTGCGAGGCGGCGGGCTCAGTTCATCTGGGCGCGGTTTGTTGTCCCGCGCTGCGAACGCAGGTGCTGTTCGACCGTTACTCGGTCTACGATGGAAACGCGTCCGGGGTTTTTCAAGAACGCCGGATCGATCACGAACGCCACCGAGAAGTCACGCGTGTCGATGCTGATCTTGACCGTAAACTTGACCCCGGACATGCATTCCAGGAACGCAAGGCGCTGCGTGGCGTGCATGTTGCCGGTGCCGATGACCTCGTCTGCGTTGTCGACGATGACGAACTCGTGGTCGGAGAGGTTTTCCGAGGTGACGTGGGCCGCCATGAGCACGAACTGATTCGCCAACCTGTCCGTGACGTGCAGGCCCTGGGTCGAGAGAAAACCGATGAGTCTATTCAGCATCTTGAGCCTCTTGGCGGTGAATTTCGTGTCGGACAACCCATTTGTCGTTCACGAATGTTTCTAGATATATCAAAAACAGGACATTCTGTCAAGATAGGGTGTACAGAACGTCCTGTTTTATGTTGTAACGTTGATTTATTTCGCGTATTCCACGACGCGTGTTTCGCGAATCAAGGTCACGCGAATCTCTCCTGGAAATTTTAGTTCTGCCTCGATTTTGTTGGCGATGTCGCGGGCGAGACGGATCGCGGCGAGATCGTCGACGTTTTTTGGATTGACGAATACGCGGATCTCGCGTCCAGCCTGAATTGCGTACACTTTTTCCACCCCTTCAAAGCGTAACGCCGTCTGTTCGAGTTCTTCCAGACGTTTGACGTAGGCCTGAAGTGAATCCTTGCGTGCGCCAGGGCGTGCACCGGAGACGGCATCCGCGGCTTTCACGATGACCCCTTCCAGAGTTTTGGGTTTGTCCTCGTGATGGCTGATGGATTGGTAGCAGACCTCCTCCGGGAAGCCAAATTTTTTCATGATTTGGTAGCCGAGCTCTGGGTGGCTGCCTTGCATATCATGGTCCACGGCTTTGCCGATGTCATGAAACAAGCCGCCTTTTTTACAGGTGATGACGTTACCACCAAGTTCTTCCGCAAGCAAAGCGCCGATGTTGGCTACTTCCATGGAATGGATGAGCGCATTTTGTCCATAGCTCGTGCGGTATTTTAAGCGTCCAAGGATCTGAACCATTTTTGGATCAATGCCGGCCATGGAAATACCAAGTTGGAATAACGCGTCCTCACCGGCCTTGCGCATGTCGATGATCAGATCTTTTTTTGCCTGTTCCACAGCTTCCTCGATGCGTCCTGGATGGATACGACCATCGCCGAGCAACGCTTCAAGTGCACGCTTGGCGATCTGGCGGCGGATGGGGGAGAAGCCGGAAACGGTCACCAGGTTTGGGGTGTCATCCACAATCAGTTCACAGCCTGTGAGTAACTCAAGTGCCTTGATGTTGCGTCCTTCGCGGCCGATAATGCGACCCTTCATCTCTTCGGTCGCTAGTTCTACGTGAGTAGTGGTTGTTTCCGCGACGTGTGAAGCGGCTTGGCGTTGCACGGCGGTCGCCAGAATGTTTTTAGCACGACGATCAATTTCTTCTGCCTCGACCTCGTCCAGTTTTCGCATGCGGCCAATCAACCGATCCTGATGTTCGGTCTCGATATCTTTCATGAACCGTTCAATGGCTTGCTCTGGCGTGAGTCCGGCGATCTGTTGCAGGGTAACACGGTGCTGTTCTTCCAAAGCTGCGGTTCGTTGCAGGGCTTCTTGATGGTTTTGAGATAGCTGTTCTGCGCGTTCTTTTGCCTGATCGGCATCAAGAATTTTCTTCGCAAATGACTGCTCGTGTTCGAGGAGTTTGAGTTGCTGATTTTTGAGATCTTCGGCCCCGCGTTTTTCTTCCAGGCGCGCCTCTTCTAAAATTTTAATCGCCTTGTCTTTGGCTCGCGCGAGCACCTCCTGCTCTTTGCGTTCCGCGGCTTGGATCAGATCTTTTGTCGCCTGCTCCGTATTTTTTGCGGCGGTTGCGAGCTGCGTTTTGCGGATGGTTTGAACGATAGTGGCGCCGATCAATCCACCAAGACATATCAAAAAAACATCCAGGATAAAGGTTGCAAACATACGTATTTTTTACGAACGAACAGGAAAGATTTAAGTAAGGGTTCAACCGAGAATTTAGGGAAATTTTTTGGAAAAACCTCGGGGTTGTGAGATACGGAAACATCCACGCACAACTTAGAGACAAACGTACCAGGTTTGACTCGATTAGGCAAGCTTTTTTGGTTTATATCGCCCTGTCCGGCATTTCGTTGTCCCATCGTGGACGGGCTAGCGCTCGAATTGTTTGTGCGCTTGGCCAGTTTGGAATTTTTTCGGCACGATCCGCACCCATTTCTTGGAGCTGTCGCTTGGCGTTGGCGATCGCTCCGCGTTTTTCAAGGATTGCCTCAAGTAATTGTCTTGCTACCTCCTGTTTTGGTGGTCGTTTTGCGAGGCGGTCCTTCAAGTTTTGCCAGGCCCCTTCCTTTCGATGTCGATTCGTTTCTTCTTGCGTATGCAAATCTTCGATTTCGGCCTCAGTTTTTTCCACAAAGACGGATAGGTTGGTGACGTGTTCGAGGAGGAGGCGGTTCAGCGGAGGTCGAGCTTCTGGTTGAGGTGGCATTCGACGTTCGCGCGCAAATTGGGCGGCCTGATCTGGTCGTTGGAGAATTCTGTCTCGCACTGCGCGAAATGCGTCCGCGCGCGAATCCTCCGCTCCAAAAAAGACACGGCTTGATTCAAAAGCAGCAGCATCTTGCGCCGGACGTGGACGAGAGGGTGCGTCCAGAGCTTGACGATAGGTCGGTCTGTCGGGCGCGACAGGCGACCCTTGAATCTGGGTTTTAAAAGGATCTTGTTCGCCTGCACGTTGATAGGAATGGTTGTCCGATCGCATACGATACGCATGCTATCATGTCGACAGGGTTGCGTCTGTCGTGTTGGTCGCTAGAGCTTCTAATGTCACCGCTTCTTCGATGACATGTTCACCAATTGCGGTTCGTCGAAGTTGCTTGGCATAGGCGCCGATCCCGAGGGCGCGTCCGAGATCATCAACGAGACTTCGAATGTACGTTCCAGAGGAGCAGCGCACGCGGAGGCAGAGGTGTGGAAATTCGTATGTCAGAACTTCCAACTGATCAATTTTCACCTCTTTACTGGGACGGAGTGATTCATCGGTGATACCCGCGCGAGCGAGTTCGTATAATTTTTTTCCCTGAAGTTTTTTTGCAGAAAAGAGCGGCGCGAACTGGATGTATCCTCCGCGAAAGGTGTCGAGTGCGCGTTCAATCTCGATGCGTGATGGAGCGATGATCTGTCCGGAAAATGGGGTAATCGTTCCCTCTACGTCAAACGTGTTCGTTGTCGCGCCGAGGAAAGCCGTGACCTCGTAAGTTTTATCAAGATGCAAAAAATGTGCGAGTTGTTTTGTGCCTTCGTTCACCCCGATAATCAATAGACCGGTCGCGAACGGATCAAGCGTGCCCGCGTGCCCGACGCGTCGTGTATGGAGAATTCTGCGAACACGGTCGACCACATCATGCGAGGTCATGCCAGCAGGCTTGTCGATCAACAAAATGGGTGACATGATGGGGAGCGTAACATTAATGTCGAAGTTTTGTATATTCTTTCCACAGCGCCTATGAAAATTTTTGTAAAAGCCGTTTTCCTTTCACCGCTATTGTTGGTCTGTGTAGCGGGCGCAGCTTTTGCGCAAACGAAATCACATGTCGTGCTGCACGCGCGACCTGTTCGTGTTGTTCGTGTACAACCCGTGCGTTGGAGTACGGTCGTTAACGTGACATTTGGATCTGAAGGCGGAAATATTTTGAATACAGCTGTCAATATTGATCACAATGGACTGATCTCCTCTGGTCATCCAGGAACAGACGTTGCAAATCAATCAAACCCGTGTTTCAAAAACGGCGCACGATTAACGACGAGTAGTCTGACCAGTATCGCGACACTCCTTACAAAAAATCGTTTCTTTCAGATGCCGAACACCCTTCCTTGGCATCCGATCACATCAACCGGAGGTAAAATCCGCAATCCGGACCTGTCGAGTCTATTCATTTCCGTTTCAACCGGATTTCGTACGGTGATGGTTAAAAAAGTTGTTGATCTTGATAATAACCCAGCGTTTCAAAAGATTTGGCATGGGTTGGCTCAGCTGACGGTACAGCGGACATTGATGTGTCAAACGTATTTGCGGTAAGCACTCGGAGATGTTCCTTTTGAAAATTGACTTTTAGCTCTATCGCAGGTACGCTCTGACGCATGAATGTCTCTGAACTTGCCCGTCGTTTGCGTGTGACCCCGTACGAGCTCTTGAACAAATTGCCGGAGCTCGGATTTGATATTGGTGCACGTGCTATCAAGGTGGATGATCGCGTGGCAGATCAGATCTACAAAAAATGGGTTGAACAGGCTCGTCGCGAACGCTTGCGCGAACAGCTTACCCGCCAATCCACGGTCGCTCCGGTGGTTGGGGCACGAGTAGAGGTCGCCTTGCCGGCGGTTATGGCGGTCCGCGATTTTGCTGGATTGCTTCGTTTGCCCGTAACGCGTGTGATTCAACAGCTGATGAAGGCCGGCATTCTCGCTTCGCAGAATGAACGGTTAGATTACACGACCGCTGCCATCATCGATGATGAACTTGGATTTAAAGTCAAACAACTTGAGGAAAAAAATGATGGCTGGCGTGAAGCGTTGGAAGAACATGATTTGATTAAAGAACAGATGCAGCGCGAGGTGCAAACAGATTTACAGGTGCGTCCGCCAGTTATCGTGGTCATGGGTCACGTCGATCACGGGAAAACTCGTACGCTTGATGCGATTCGAAAAACGGATGTCATGGGCGGCGAATCCGGGGGGATCACGCAGCATATCGGCGCCTATCAGGTCGAAAAAAATGGTCGCGCATTAACGTTTATCGATACACCAGGTCACGAAGCGTTTACGGTCATGCGTTCGCGCGGTGCACGTGTGGCAGACATCGCTGTCCTGGTGGTTGCCGCCGATGACGGTGTTCAGCCTCAAACCAAGGAGGCCGTAGAAATCATTAAAGCGGCAAAATTACCGTTTGTGGTGGCGCTGAATAAAATTGATAAGCCTGAAGCAGATCCGAATCGCGTCATGGGTCAGTTGGCAGAGCTTGGCGTGGTGGTTGAGCCGTGGGGTGGTGCTGTCCCGCTCGCGCGCATCTCTGCAAAGACGGGCGAAGGGATTGATGCGTTGTTGGATTTATTGTTGTTGGTCGCAGAAATGGAAAAAGAGCGCATTGTTTCGAATCCAAAAGCGCTTGCACTTGGCACCGTGATTGAATCGCACTTGGATAAGGGTGAAGGCCCGGTTGCGACCGTGCTTGTGCAAAATGGAACGCTTCATCGTGGCGATTGGTTGGGCGTGGCCGGTTCAGCCTATGGCCGCGTGCGCGCGATGCGCGATTGGAACGGGCAGGCCGTCGATGCTGCGCCGCCCGGAATGCCGGTCAAAGTTCTTGGCTTCAAAGCCGCGCCAGCCATGGGCGACATTATGGAGGTGCCGTCTGATCCGAGCGCGTTGGAGCAGAAAAAAGCCAAGAGCGTGCAACGTGGCGTGGTGGAAAATTTGACCGCGACCAAATCTGCCGTACTTGCGCAGGATGAAAGCGCGCCCGTGAAATTGAGCTTGAATATTATTTTGAAAACCGACGTGTTGGGTTCGCTCGAAGCTTTGCTGGGCATGTTGGAAAAGATTCAGCACGAGCTCGTGCAGGTAAAAATCATTCAAAAAGGGTTGGGAAACGTGACCGAAGCTGATTTGGATCGTGCTGCTGCCACGCAGCCGAGCGTCGTTTACGGTTTTAACGTGATGATCCCGCGAGCCGTGGAAATCGCCGCACGCGAGAAAAATGTTGAAATTAAAACGGCAAAAGTCATCTACGAACTGTTTGATGACGTCGTGCGACGTTTGAACGAGTTGCTCCCGCAAGAAATGCTGGTAACAGAGTTGGGTTCCGGCGAGGTCGCTGCCATTTTCCGCAGCGAAACCTCACGCATGGTCGTTGGCGTGAAAATGAAGGAAGGAAAAATGACCACCGGTTGCAAATTGCGTGTCTGGCGCGGTGAAGAAATTCTTGGCGAAGGGACTGCGGAAACGTTGCAGCTTGGAAAATCTGCCACAAAAGAGGTAAACGCTGGTCAAGAATGTGGTATTTCGTACAAAGGCAAGGTGAAATTGATGATCGGGGATCGCTTGGATGCGTACACGGAAGAATCGAAAACGCGAAAGGTAGAAACATTCAGATAAGAAGGCGACAAAAAAACAGACCTGCGGGTCTGTTTTTGATTATTCCTCGATGATTCTTATTTTTTTGCTCGGTTCCCACATGACGCTCGCAAAGGCGTGTAAGCGACCTGATACGACGAGTTCTGGGTAGGATTCTTGGATGACCTGTTTCGTAAATTCGCGCAAGCCTTTGGCGCGCGCAATCGCTTGTCGTTCGTCTAGACCTGGTTTTTTGTAAGAAACGTTGGTACAGATCGCGGCATCATCGTCGGGCGGAGCATCCTTGAGATTTTTGACGATGAGCGACCCGGCTACGCGGATGGATTCGGCCAGGTTTGGATCAGAGTCATTGATGATAAGCGCAAGATTTTCTTGCGTGAGCCAGTCAAAGCCCTGTCCCACAGCCACGATGCGTTCGTTGTGTTGTTTTTGTTGGTGGTTGCGTGGTTCACGAGTTAATTCGTCGACACGTTGAGCGTTTCCAAGAAGAAATGGGATCAGGTCTTCGCGTACTTGCGCAGGGACGTTGGGAAAACAGGCGAGCAGGATGGCAGAAATTTCCTGCTTGGTTTTCCCAATAAGCATTTCGCCGGACACGTCGTCTTTTTCCCCATGAAGTGTCAGTATGTCGCGATCTGTTTCCACCCCGGCAACAACCGCGGTCAATTCTTCGCTGAAGATGAATGACAGATCCTGGCGTAATTTCTCTGCATGTTGACGTGCGGCGACTTTGTCGTATTTCCAGCCCGCGCATCCAAGGTGCGTATCGCTGGCGCTGTAATGATACGTGACAAACAAAAAGGTGCGGCTGCCATGATTGATGGCCACCTCTGTCCAATGACGTACACGTCCAAGAAAGCTCGGCCACCACACATCGAATTTTCCGCCGATTGCGCGAAAGGGTTTGACGATGCCGATCGGGGTTTTGGTCATCAGTGGAAAATTGACGCGCCCATCCATGCATTTAATGCAGGCAAAAAATGTTTTGTGGACAGCCCAGTAACGCAAACGGGCGGATTCATCGGCCACGTAAGCCGTGGACTGTAATTCGTTGATTTCGAGAATGCGTTGTTTAATGGAAGAAAGAGGCATAAGTGTATCGCAAGATAATTGAGCAGATATGGTAGCGAATAGGGGTAAAAAAGAAAAGACCGAGCTTTTGGAGGACCCTTGGCTCGGTCGGGAGGGATGCGGTATCCGGAGATCAGTCGACATCCGGAGGAGGCATGCTTGCACGGAGCGAAGCATCGTTTTCCGGCAGATCCCAGTTGATTTCCGGACCGTAGGTGAGAACGTGACGCATGCCGAGGATACGTCCATCATGCGCGTCCTCGATGTCCACCTTGTAGCCCACGATCGTCACGGAAGGGTGTCGTTCGCGGAAAAATGCTGCACCATTGCGCAGCGTATCGCGCAGGAACGCACGTTCGTCCGTCAGAGACATGTCTGGGATGAATTGGCGCACGACCGCGCAGCAGGTGTGGACCGTGAGAACCACGAGACGTACGCCTTTGGCCTTGAACAGGGTGACGTAGTTCGTGTAGCTGATGCGACGGAACGTCTCGTAGTCGGCGAGTTTGATTCGGTACTCCTCGGTGGTCAGCCCGTCCCTGAGGTGGCGCAGCAGCATGGAAGGATCGGCGAACCAGATAGCTCCTCCGGCTGTGGCTCCGTCCTGGAGCCTGGTGCGGGAGTCGATCCGTACATTGAGCTGTCCGCCCACATCACGATCCAGGCGCTTGCGCAGCTTGGCGGTGAACGGAACGCCGTAGGAATCTTCTCCCACGCGGTCGTCCGCACAGCGTCGATAGGCGGCAGTCTCGAGAAGAGGTCTCGTGTTTGGCATGAAGCGTTCTCCTGGCGACTCGTTTTCGTTTCGCTCGCGTACGTTTACGCGAGCTCACACGGTAGGAGCCTTTTTTCTCTTTGTCAAGGTGATTTCTTTTTTATGTCAAGCGGCTCTTGCTCTCCCACGGTTTCCTTCGTACCATGAAGTCATATGGAACATACATTCACTGACGCCACATTTTCCGAAGAAGTTTTACAGTCATCTGCTCCGGTCTTGGTTGATTTTTGGGCAGAATGGTGCGGGCCGTGCCGCGCGATGGCACCGATCGTGGAGGAGCTTGCGCATGAATTTGATGGCAAGATGAAAATTGGAAAAATGAACGTTGATCAAAACATGGAAATACCTCAAAAGTATGGCATTATGTCTATTCCAACCTTCTTGATTTTTAAAAATGGAGAAAAGGTTGACCAGCTCGTCGGCTCAATGTCCAAGGAATCCATGAAGAGCAAGTTAGAAAAGTACCTATAAGCTATGCGCGATGTTATCATCATTGGTTCTGGTCCAGCTGGTTGGACGGCAGCGATTTATGCGGCGCGTGCGAATTTAAAGCCGCTGGTATTTGAAGGAGCCGAACCAGGCGGACAACTCATGACGACCACGGATGTGGAAAATTTTCCTGGATTTCCGCAGGGTATTTTAGGTCCAGACCTGATGAAGTTATTTCGCGATCAAGCGCTGCGTTTTGGAACCGAGGTGGTTGGATATCCGGTCGAATCGCTTCGTCAGATCGACGGGGGCTTTGAGCTGCTCTCGCAGGAGCAGACGTATCAGGCCACAAGTGTCATTTTGGCCACCGGGGCGTCTGCGCGTCGTCTCGGTCTTGAATCTGAGAAAGCGCTATATGGCCATGGAGTTTCCGCGTGTGCGACCTGCGACGGATTTTTCTTTCGTGGAAAAAAGGTGATCGTGGTTGGCGGAGGGGATAGTGCTATGGAAGAGGCGAATTTTTTGACACGTTTTGCCGATGAAGTCACGATTGTGCATCGTCGTCATGAATTCAAGGCATCACAGATCATGCGCGAGCGTGCATTGAAAAATCCAAAGATCAAAGTCATTTGGAACAGCGAGGTGACAGAAATCCTTGGTGTTGATGCGGGACACGTTACCGGTGTGAAGCTGCATGATGTTGAGACGGATCAGACGACCGAACTGCCGATCGACGGGGTGTTTGCGGCTATCGGGCATTCGCCGAACACGAATCTTGTCGAAGGACTCGTCACCTTGGATGAAAAGAAATACGTCACCATCAAACCAGGAACAACGTTGACCAATGTCGAAGGATTATTCGCTTGCGGTGATGTGCAAGACGCAAGATATCGCCAAGCGATCACCGCGGCCGGGTCGGGATGTATGGCGGCGTTGGATGCGGAGCGGTATTTGGAGAAATAAAAAAACCAGCGCTTGAGCAATCCGCTTCCAAGAAATCTTGCGTTAGGGGAGAGCGAGTCCGGAGACCTGCGGCACCCTATTGCCAGATTCCATGCTTGTCGTGGCAGCGGATTGCTGAAGAGCTGGTGGTTTCTTCAACAACGAACGTTTTCAGTGAGCAAAAAATAGATCTCGAGAAGACGAGATAAAGGGCTGGTTGGAGTATAGCAGGGGAAAAAATGTTTGTCAAGGGTTATCAAACTGCGCTCCTTGGATGGCTTTGTTTCGATAGTTGGGCGGAGAGAGAGCTATATTTCTAGAAGAATTGGTGCGTGGTCTGACACTTCATCTGAGAGGACTTGGAATTTTTTTATCAAGATTTCTGGAGAAATAAATATGTAGTCTGCGAATTTCTCTGGTTTGGGGTAGAGCGAGGTGCGTGTTGAAGAGATGTTGAATTCTTTGATGAGATTTTTGAGAGCGAGTTCGCGGGTGATCATCCGTAGGGATTCTGTATCTGGGACTAAATTGAAATCACCGCAAAGAATAACGTTTTCGTTTAGTGTTTTGATGAATTTGATGATGTTGGTGGATTGTTCGAGGCGATCTTCAGTGTCATTTTTGCCAGTTCCTGTCCAGATTCCGTGGAAGTTGAGGACGGCGAGCGGTTGATTGTCCTCGGAACGAATTTTGAGATATTGAACATTTCGTCCGATGGACGCGCCGTCATATTCGATGAGTGAATCCATGGTTTTATGGACAAAAAAATCACCAATCTCATCAATGACAACTGTTTTTTGTACAAAAGCAGCTAACCCCCATTCGTTGACGACTGAAGGGGCGAAAAAACCGGTGTGTCCGGGGAGTGCATCGCTGATTTCCTGAAATAGATTTGGACGTTGGCGATCATCCCAGCGCGTTTTTTTGGTTGCATCTTGAAACACTTCTTGTAAGAGAAAGACATCAATTTCTTGATGGGTGTTGAAAAAATCAAGCAGCGGGTCGCCGACGCGACCGCCCCAGGTGTTCAGTGTAAGAATCTTCATAGCGAGATGAAGAGAATAGCCGATATCAAGAAAGATGTACAGAAAAACGCACCAGGAGCGGTGCGTTTAAGCGGTGAGACAGAGGTCGTTGTGTGCGTCGACCGTCAGCTGTTTCTGCATGTACGCGACGGTTTTTGTCAGATGATGTTCTCGGTTGATGATGATCGAAGAGGGGAGGTTTGACGCAATGAGTTCTTGAAATGCAGCGCGATTGATCTCTTGATCGTGCTGGATGTGACGGATTTCGAGATCCCGCTCTCGACGGTGGGCTGCGAGATCGCGCTTTCGTCGTTCAAGAATGTCCTGAGCCGGACTCATGATCAAGAAAACGTGTTCAAGATACGGATGATAGAGCGGCGACCAGACACGCTCCAACGTCAGTACCCCGGAACGACGAATGCACACTACGAGATGCGTATCAAGGATGAGGTGACGGGCTTCGTGATGCTTTTCAAAGGCGTGAACAAAGGCTGGCACCATCAACTGCATTTTTTTCGACGGTGATAGAAGTTCAAGTTCGGGTCGCGTGAGTCCTCCGAAGACCTGCATCAGAATCGTGGAACCGGATAGCACGACAGATTCCGGCAGAATCTTCGATAGTTCCTGTGCCAACGTGGATTTGCCGACGCCGTTCACGCCCAGTAAGACGATGACATTTCTTTTCATGAGAGAATTCCTTTCAGAAAGAGGGCGAGTTGTGGAAGTTCCGTGAACGGTACGCGTTCTTTTGGTGACATCTCGGCGTACGTTTGTTTATCGCGATTGCGATCTGAGCAAGGGACAAGAATCGTATCAAATGGATAGGACGACTGATCGCCACGTGCCGTCTGACTGATTTCACAGGCGATTTCTGCAGTATGAAAGCGCATTGTTGTTCCATCGAAATATCCTAGACAGGTTTTTCGTATCGCGGTTCGATGGGAAATGGATTGCATGAGCGTTACTATCCCGTTTGCTCCGAGCGTTTGCGCTGCCTGTTTTGAATTTGGACCCGGAAATTTTTTCAACGCCTCGATGAAAATTCCTCCATCCGTACAGATGACGGGTCGTTGCAGTGTGCTGTACGCTCGCTGTAATTTGTCCTGCACGATGTATTCGAGATCGTCTGATTTGAGTTCATCGATGTCTAATTTCGCATGGACAAAATGTGTGTTTGACGGACCGACCGCTGTTAGGAGTTCCGCGAATTTTTGTCGGTTTCCACTCACGAAATAGACGGTCCTTTGATCATCTTTGTAGAACGTCGAAATGCCAACACGATGCCTATCTTGTGCATCTGAGGCGATCTGAATCCATCCAAGTTCCTGCATCCAGCGACGTAGGTCCTCAGGTCGAATGACGTGGAGCGCGTGTGCGGACGGGAAGGTTCCTTGCTCAGCATTCTGAATATAATCGAGAACGCAGTACCCGCCCGGCGTTGTGAGGCGGGTGATTTTTTGCAGAACATCAATCAGACTTGTTGCCGGAATATGCGAAAGCACAACTCCGCGCGAGACAAGAAGATTAAACGGTTCATTGGATTCAAAATCATTGAAACTCGAATGAATAAACTGTAGGCGTTGTGCTTGCGATTGTTGCGCGATTTCGATCATCGAGGAGCTCGCGTCGATGCCTGTGACGTCAAGGTTTGTCGTTGCCGCTAGTTGAAGTGCGACCTCTCCGGTTCCGCAACCAATATCGAGAGCGCGTCCAGAATGATCAATTGGAAGTTCATGCAATGCGTTCAAAAATCGTTGATATCCCTCTTGATAATTGACGTATGAACTTGGATCTTGAAGATGGGTTGACCAATCTTTCGCGCGCGTGTCCCACCGCTTCCGCATCTGTTCGTCGGCGCAGCGCTCCTCCTGTTGTATGTTTTGAAGAAAGGCAAACAGTTCATCAAGGGCAGAGACGAGGCCTTCGATCTGGTCATAGAACATCGTTTCTTGATTGAGATAGGAGATTCCGATCGCCGCGCGATCTTCGATGATGAACGGGAGGGATGTCCGCTCTTTCACGTAGAGGATTTTTTGTTGCAACAACTCATCTTGACCAGAGTTTT
>CAIKOH010000019.1 GCA_903829075.1 Candidatus Uhrbacteria bacterium | reverse complement strand
CGTTACATCGATCGGGCTATAGCGCAGTTGGTAGCGCGCTTCGTTCGGGACGAAGAGGCCGTGGGTTCGAGTCCCACTAGCCCGACCACCAGGAACTCTCATCTACAACGATGGGAGTTTTTGATTCTGATCAATAAATACAGTCTTTTTCCAACACAATATTTTTCTGTCTACGATTTTATTTTTGAGAACATTTCTTCGAGGTTGACGCCCGGCTGACATTTTTTCTCATTTTCTCTACTTTCACGTTCCTCCGCTTTCTCCAAAACATCAACAGCTGAACGAGTAGCCAGCGGAGCAAGATGTGCGTACTTCATAGTCATCACGATTGAGCAATGTCCAAGAAGTTCTTGCACGACGTTCAGCGGCACACCCTCGCTCACCAATTGTGAGGCGAAAGTGTGCCGAAGCGTATGCCAACCAATGCGGCGTATCCCGACTTTCTTGCAGATTCTCCGCATGGCTTTCATGGTACTACTCTCTGAAAAAGGGCGTCCATCCGCTTGATGGAAAACGAAGCCTTGTTTCTGCCGTCGTCCGTAGATCGTCTGACACAGATCATTCGTCAAAGGGATGTAGCGTGTTTTATTGCTCTTTGGAGTTCCAAGGATCCCGCGCACGAGCGAACGTCTCACGACCACAATCTTCCTTTGAAAGTCGATGTCCGCCCAATCAAGACCGCTTAGCTCTCCGAGGCGCATACCGGTACGCAAGGCCATGAGAAGCATGTCGCGCCACATAGGCTCGTCGCAACGCTGCACCTGTTCTACTTCTCCTTTTGCCCTCATCGATAGACACTTGTAAGTTAATTCAAAATCTCTTATATCCATACCCCATGAGGACTTTCTGTCCATGCGGAGATGCAGACATAAACTCCACATGGCACCTGATACAAAAATCCACCAGCCTTATTAGCTAGTGGATTTTTTTCCTCTTACATCCTCATGCGAGAACGGAAAAGGAAACTCGCTAGTCAGGATAGCGAGAGGGTGAAGGGCGTAGCGTTTTTTGCTACCCATACCTGACGTGATCGACTCCAGAGCGGAGTGATCTATAGGATTTGAAGTTTCAGCGAAAGAGTACGCGTTGGACGGTCAGATCCTGAACGAACAGATCGTTCGTCCAGTCCCGCGTGGAGGAGACTGCGCCGCAGCATCCGTCCGAGTGGGGAATCTCCGAGAGGTCGCTCCACAGGAAACCGGCCGCCTGCGCCTCTTCCGTCACGCCCGCGACAATCGGCGCGAGACTGGGTCCCGGCAAAGGCGGCAGGCTCGCCAGCATGCCGGTGACAGGGGTACCACCGGACCAACTCCGTACCAGACCAACGGTTACCGAGTCGCCCGGGAGCACGGTTCCGCTCACCGTCGCTTCGAGACCGTAGACGTGCCCGCTGCCGGAGATCACGTCTTCATGAGCGAACGTGACCGCGACGTATGCATCCGCATTGGTTGAACCCGTATACAGATCCACGTCGCCGTCTTCGTTGATGATGCTCGCCTCACTAGCCGGCAGCTCGAGACCGTCGCGTGTCACGCGGAACTGTCCGAGCGTGAGCGTACTGCCGGGGCTCAGAGTGGGCCACGCGAAGAAGGTGATCTTCTTGAGGGAGATCAATCCCGCTGGATCTGCCCCGACCTGGGAACGGTACAGCTCCATGCGTGTTCCCGAGGACAACGTTGTCGTGGTCAGCGACTCTGCCGTGACGTACGGCCGGCTTTGGCGCACGACCATTTGGTTGCCCATGGACATCGATCCCGCGTAACCCGCGGCGAAGATCAAGCGTCCGGAGGTCGCGCCGTAAGCACGGACATTGAAAGGACCGGCGTAGTACGCGCTCCACACGCCTCCTCCGTAACCCGCCATGAGTCCGAGCGCGATCTCGTCTCCGGAATGTCCACCTGGCGAAGAATCCGTCGAGTAGGCGATAACCGGTGCGACCTGCGCCCAGAGCTGGAAGTGTACCTGGACGTCCTCGGGGAAGATGATCGGCGCACTCGACAGATCGATATCCACGCTCTGCTCATCACCGCTCGGCAGGACGTTATAGGCGCGAACGCTGCCGTCTACCGCGATGGCGACCGCCTGGAAGCTGCGCGCGTTTCCGAGCGTCCTCAGACGCATCCGGTCGCTGCGCACAGATTCGCCGTGGGCGGTTCCGATGTATTCGTTCATCGGGTGCCATACGTCGCCGCCAGCGACGATGATGTTGGAAACAGGCCGATCCGGCGACTGGACGATGTCGAGTTCCCCGGTCACCACGGGCGCGTCGGCGGGCGGAACATCCGTCCCCGTGTCAACGATCACGCCCGTATCGGCAGTCGCCGTGTCCGTGGCGCCAGTGTCCGTCATGACCACGTCGGCACGTCCAGTGTCAGTCACGCTGCCCGTGTCCGGAGCGATGCCGCTGTCGGCAGTCGATACGTCCACGAGATTGGTGTCCGTCACAACCGTGTCCGCGACATTGGTATCCACGGTCGGAGCGTCCGGCTGGATCGCGACGTCAGGCGTGCCACTGTCCGGTTGCGTCGAAGAACCCTGCGTCGCGCCGACCGTTTCGAAACCACAGGCGGAACAGAGGAGGCTGAGACAGAAAATCACGAACGGAAACTTGCTCATTGAACCCTCACTGAAACAGAACTATCTTGGAACGGCTTTGAGCCTTAGGATCGCGCCATGCGACCTTATTCCACTAAACTCAGCTGCCCGTCTTGGGCATGACGTTGATGACTTTATCATCACGGTCACGCTCACGACATTTCACTTCCTCAAATCTCGATCGTTTGATCAAGGTTTCAGGAAGGCAACGGATTTTGGAGACAGGTATCCGTTTAGGACCTGGTGGCATGTAGAGGTGCCGGATGAAGGGGCACTGGCGAATGGGGTTGAATCTACTTGAGGTGCTATTGCTCTAGAATGGAGTAACCACGGTATCTCAGAACCTGACAGTCAACCCACCCACGAGACCGGTTCCGAAGTTGCCGAAGCTGTACGTGCGCTCGGTCGTGACGTTGGTGGCCATGTAGCCCATGGTGGCAATGGCTTCAAGTGCCACCTTGACGCCGTCCGAATGCGGATCGGTGAGGATCAACCGCGCACCGAAGCGAAAGTCGAGCGACCATTCGGTGAGGCCGACCGGGCCATTCCCGGTCATCGACGCACCGAGACCCATGAGCGGATGGAATCGTTCGGTCACGGGGACGATCAGGTCTCCGGCCACCTGGCCAGCGTGGAGAAGGCCGGTGCCAACAGGGAGAAACGTCTGCGACGCAAAGCCGTAGGCCGCACTAACCCGGAAAGCAGTCCGTTGCCACCGCCAGACGAGACCGATCTCGAGCATCCCAGACCCGACGGTGGGGTTGGCGAGCGCGTTGGGCGTATTCAAGGCCGTGTAATGGAAACCCGTGAGAAGGCCAACTTCCAAGCGCGGAGACGTCTGGGCGTAGGCGCTTCCAGTGAGGCTGACCGCGCAGATGAGGATCGCAAGGCCGAGGAGCTTACGCATGGGAACCACTTCCTTCTGTTGAATGTACCCTCATGGAACGGCGATATGCCTTCGAGCTATGGCTAAGCTCAATTCCATTTCTTTTTATCTTCTGCCCTTATCCATGGGCACGGCTTCAAGTTCCTCCTCGAAGCCCTGCCCACGATTTTGGCTAACTTGATTGATTAAATACTATATCACAAAAATGAGATTTTGTCAACCTTGGCATTACAATAATCGTTATGTAAAGAGAAAATATGTTCTGATTCAAGGTTTATTCAAGAGAATAACTAGACGCATCTCAAACAGAACATCACCGATTGACAGCGTGTTAAATCCTTGTTAACGTTCTCAGTTCTCCAATTTCCAACCAACTCGCCTTCAAGGAGTACTGTCATGCGTAAGATTACGATGAGCATCGGTCGTCGTGAAGTCGAAATCCTGGTTTTGAGGGAGAACGATCCTTCCAACGGTAACGAAGAAACCACCATCGTCGCCGAATATGACAACGATGAAGCTGTGATCGAGGCAGCGGGCAAGATCATAGACCAAGGGGAGTGGCGCATCAGGGACGGTGTTCTCGATGATGAACCGACCCAGCGCTACATGCTCGACATCGCGCAGCGCCGCGAGGTGGAGCTCGTGGTGATGGGTGAAGCGCTCCAATATAGTCAAGTCCAAATGTTGACCAAAGTCCTGACTCTATTCTGGGGACGGTTGCACGACCACAGGATGTGGAACATCAAACGAGTTACCATTCCGGCGCGCGACGAATTCAACACGAAGAGCGGACAAAACAAGCGTGGTCAAGAAATCCCGCTTCAGGCAAGGTTCAAGGTTTTCCCGACGGCATTCCGTGAAACAGGTGAATACCGAGACTGTCTGCCATGCACCTGGCTCCACGGAACAATCATTCATGAAGCGACGCACAACTGCCTTGAGGAATGGCTCACAATTCTTTGGAACAAGGATCCTGACCGCCTCGGTTGGAGAACTCTGAGCGATGCGTTTATCCGTATGCCTGGTGGGTTCGAGACCAGGTACGTGAATCTGCATCCGGAACAATGTCCAACGAGCTACGCGAGGCTGCAACCGGACGATGATCGTGCGGACAGTGTGGTCGCATTCCTCGCACGTGGCCATCTGCACCCGAGGCGATGGGAATGTGTATCACGAGTTCTGTATCCACAGGACATGGAGCTGCTGAGCTGCTCGTTCGCCGAACTTCCCCGACGCCTGCCCGAGCTCGGTACTTTCACCTTCCGTTGCCAACCGCCGATCGAAGACGAAGACGCTTCATTTCGTCCGATGCAGCAAGGCGATGGAACCAAGCCCCCTCCTCATCCTGTCTACGATTTGACCGAATACCTGAGCCTTCACGCCAACGGCGATCCCGGCTGAAAATCAACGAAACGAATCCCGCAAAAACAACTCGTGCTCGGGGACGGTTCGCTCTTCAAACTCGCATAAAACTCCCGCGTCATCTGGAATCGCATGTTGTGAATCTATCAGATGACGCGGTTTTCAATTTGAAAAAGGTAGTCGCTTTTTTTGCTGCCCATGTTTCACTATTTCCACTTCCCCTCATATCTTCGTTTTTGTTCTTCAAGCTCATTCTGTGTTCCCTCAAACACAATCGCCACGTCATGAAATTCATCGCCTACATTGACCAACCAAATAAGGGCGAGACTCATGCTGCAAGTGGTAAGGCGCTGATTCTGAAGGGAACAGAAATGCCGAACGGAGAAATCCCGTTCGGCAGAAGACGCTAGCACGAAGCGACGGAGACGTGAGCGGGCCAGTGCAATAGAAATCTCTTACTCTGACGACTCGCGACTAACTCCTCATGATCAGCTCGCGTGCCCAGACGATCCGTTCTCCTACACCACCTCGAAGGATCTGCATTGCCGCCTGACCCATGACTCTCGTAAAGTACTCGCTCAAGTCAACCAAATACCTCCCCAGAGCCCCTTCTTCACCGACATCGACCATGAATTCGGCGCTGTGCTCGTATCCCTCGTGGCCATGCTCCACGAGCGTTCGAACCAGATCCTGGGGGGTCTCCCACGAGAGCGTCTGTCCCTTTCTTGTGCGCCAGAGGGTTCGAGCACCCTTAGAGCCGCTCATCTCGACAAGAAATCCGTAGATAATCTTGATGAGTACCTTCGTGCTCTGTTCGACCTCTTCCCTGTTCTTGGCCGTGCCCTGATTCAGATCCGGCATGATCAGACGCAACGGATGATAGAAACCAGACGCTTGTCTGCCTTTTTTCATGGCTCCTCTTTTACCCGCTTGAGTCGACATTGGTCCGTTAAAAGGAACTGATTCGCATAAGGAACTGTCTAAGATAGAGCGGATCGGGGGGAATGTCAATGGGTAGCGATATAAACAAATCTTCACAAAAAGAAAACCGCATCATCTGGATAGACTCCTGTCCGGATTTTTTGCCCTCTCATCGGTAGGCACTTACTAGACGTTGTAGAGGATATCTAGAACGATAATTGAATATAGAATTGCGATAATCAGGCTAGTCTTTACAGATTCCAATAAACGTGCTATACAAATTCTACGCGCAGCGTCCATAAAAAAAGGAGCCGTCACGTGAAGAAGCGTCTCGCTCACCTCGTGTTGCTGGATGACATCGCCACGCAAATCGGCGAAAGCCGGGAAAATGCTACCGGGTACATCAAACTCGTCAACGACCTCAAGCTTCTCGGTGAGTTCGAACTCGCAGAGCCGCACCGCGAGGAATGCTACCGCAGACTCATGGAGATGCACAGCGCACTCACGAACCATCCCGACACGGCGATGATCGTCGGTGATTTCGCCCGAAAGATTCGCGACAACCGTTAGGAGAAAGGCGGCTAAAACAATGATGTGTCTTTGCCTCAGTCCGCCAAGCCCAGTCGACATGCTGTCGGGACTCGAAGGCATGTTCTGTGCTGATCAACTGCTCAGGTCGCGGGGAACCATCGGTATGCTGATCGGTGGTCTAGCCATCGACATCTGGCGCGAGGAAGATACGGATAGACTCGAAACCCACAAAGACGTGGACGTTCTCATCCTCTCGCGCTCGTGCAGAGATCACTTTGAACCGTTGGAAGAAGGTATCGATTGGTGGATGCGACACTCCATGAAAGAACGCCCCACCAACGGGCACCTCGATGACGGTTTATCCTGGAACGTTCGCCTAGCGCTTGCCGGGCTAGAGAGCACAACGGAAGGCGGCCTGTTTCTTCCGCCATTCAGACTCGTGCACGAAGCCTGCACACACGACCCGCACTTCGCCAAAAAGGATACGTCTGTTAGGCCATGGTCGGATGATCCTTCCTGGCACCGTACCTTTCCGGTCATTCCAGCGCAGTTCTTGCGTTGGTCGTGGCTTGCCGACAGCGCACCGGTCGCAGATAGCTGTTTCTAACTCTGAGACGTCATTCGTGACGTCTCTTTCTGTTATTCATTGCTTAGCTTGACAAAACTCATTTTTCTGCTAGTCTAAAAAGGAAGCCTATCGGCTTTCGTTTGTTCACAGCAACACACTAAGAAGAAAGAAAAAGGTGCAAGATGCTGGGCTTGCGGTTGAGGACTCCTATGCCTTCGGGGCTCTGCGAAAAAGACATTAAAAACCTGATCAAGTACTTTCCATCAGGGAGTGGTCACAGCCCGGCTTCAGCCAATTGGGCCGTGATCGGTGGAGGAGCAACCAAGTTCCTGCTTGAGGCGGAATGGGTCGGGGGCGCCAAGGTATTCAGACCTCCAAGGGCCAGTCCGCGCACCCACAAGGATCTGGATATCTACGCTTTCAAACCGGGGGCGTGCAAAATCCCGTTGGATCGTCCACACGAGATCTTGCGCGTTCTGTTCTGGAAGCGTCCCAAGAAGTACGACTACCGTGAGCGAGACCCCAACCAGCTTTGCTTCTGCATCGAGGTTCTGCGCGGCAGCACGTGCTTCGGCTTTCCTCCTCCACGGAGGAGAGACATCGTCCACGTGCGCATGTCGAGCGGTCTCTCCTGTTGGGCAGTGCGTCCGGAATACATTGTCGCAACTCGACTGTTTTCCCATCTACCGGTCAGGGAAGAAGACCTCGTTGATGTGGAACAACTTCGGCAGAGATTCACGCTCAACGTCGATGTGCTTGTGGAGATCGTGCGGCGAGGACCTTTCCAATGTCTCCCGGAAGACGAACTGCGACATCTCTGCGAAAGACTGTCTACGAAAGACATTGAGGCCGCTGCCAAAGCGATAGTCGAATCTCGATTCAACTGCGTCGCCAACGACGAGGAGATCGCGTCCTGGGCCCGTGGCCTTCTGGTCTTTCGTGCGGATGAGTGGAGCCTGCCTCGCTTTGTCCGTATGAGGGAGGATCTTCAGGCGACCCAACTTGAGTCGTTTGACGCCCACATGTCTCTTGCAGTTGCCCTTGCACTGAACCAACTTATCGAGATTCCTCCGCGCTGGTTGATGAATTTATTTCGCCCCTCATCCAAGAGGCGTGCGCTACGAGTTCCTCCCAAGCCTCTCTGCCTTCGATTTCTCCGCTACGGGATCGACTTCGAACGGACGTTGGCCGAGGTCGGCATGGGGCAGATCTACGCTCAACTTCTGCCGCGCCTCTTCAAGGCGTTCTGTCAGACGGCGTTCAAGTACGTCTTTCTGGCCGAACTCGCCACGATGTCTGAGCATCTGCTCCGTGCGCGTACTCACAAGAACCGGTTGGCCATCCTTCAACGCTTCCTAACCTTCATCGGCTGGCCCAGCTGGAGAAAGCAGGTGATTCTGTGAAAGCTATCTTCGCATCGGACTTGCACGGTAATCGCCACGCTTACGACCGCCTTTTCACCACTGCGCGTGACGAAGGAATCAAGGTCGTGATTCTTGGCGGAGACCTGACCCCCAAGTGGCCCATTCTACGCTTCCGTGACGGCGCAATCGTGCCGCTCGTGCCATCACTCTTCTGTCGTGACGAGAACCGTCAAACCTATACGGAGTTTCTGCGCAAGCTCGCACCGCTCGTCCGTTTCGGTGAAAAAGCGGTTGATCACTTCCTCGCCCTGGGAGGATACGAACTCCACGGGCATGATTTTATCGCTTGGGAGGACCTGGTTGAGGATCAACAGGTTCTGCGCCTCATGCTCGATCAAGGTCTTGGAGCGGTAGCTCAAGGCAGTGCGTCTGCTCCGCTTCTAAACGAAGGGCAGTGGGTCGCTCTGAGCTGCATGCTTGAGGATGCATCCAAAAAAGTCCCAAGCATCGATGCTCCTATCGACGCCATTCTCGCCGATCTCCGTGAACGTACGCTTGGCATGAATCAGAAAAAAGCTATTCAGCTCCTGCGCATTCGACTGGACGAGGCCCTTAAAGGTCTTGAGACCGACGCGCAGGCTGATCCGCTCGTGCAGCAGTACTTCGAATATCTCTCAACCGATCTCAGGAGGGTGCTGAAGCCCTACGCTGAGCTGACCGCAGGCCGCATCAAGGTAAATGCGTTCGATTCGCTGCTAAAAACAGCGGCAAACGAACATCCGCTCGCAAAGTGGATTGACCAGGTACACAGCAACCTGAACCTTGCACTCGATGGCCAGACCACCTTCCTCGAAGAGTGGCTCGCGGAACGTATCCGTGCTTTCCAGGCGGAAGTTCCCGGCGCTCAGGTGTACGGGATTCTGGGCAACGATGACCTGACCGAGTGCACTCGCTCGATGGACCGTCTGCAGAGCGAGGGACTCTTGATCTCCCTGTCCCAGCGGGTCGTGGAACTGGAAGATGGTACTTCTTTGGGAGGGTATCCCTACGTTCCGTCTGCTGATGGCTACTACGCGGGTTGGCATAAATCGGAGAACGATATCGAGAAGGATCTTGTGGCCTTGGAGAATGAGGCTGGTGATCCATCGCGAACGATCTTCGTCGTCCATTGCCCTCCGGGTCCATCAGCACTTGATTGGGCCCATCGCGGTGCGCACTACGGGAGCACAGGAGTGGCCGCATGGCTCGCTCACGGTCCCAAGCGCGTGGTACTTTCGGGGCACATTCATGAAGCGCCATTCCTGAACGGAGGTGTCTGGCGCGAAACGATCCATGACACACCCTGCTTCCAACCGGGTGCCTGGCATGACAAAGGTCTCTGCGCCATCGTGTTCGAAACTGACGATCCGCAGGACGCACGCTGGATCCACAATCCGACGTAGCTCGCGCTACGGGACACTTCCGTGAACTCTCTCCATCGCCATCACCTGTTCAACGGGTGGTGGCGATTTTATTTGCTTTGAAGTATAAAAACTCTAGAATGCTTGCAATTTTTTTGCCCTCATCGGTAGACACATGGTTAACGCAAATAAACCATTTTAAGACGATATCATCAATAGCTCAAACAAAATCCACGAGCTTTATGGGCTCGTGGAAGAGAGGCGGTTTGACGAAGGTGCGGACTCGGATCTACTCGCCGTCCTCGCCGAACCCCGGCAAGAAGGCGTCGAGGATCGCAAGCAGCGACTGCGGGATCTGCGGCGCCACCCTGTCCAGCTCGCTGGTGGCCGGCAGGTTCAGCTCGGCGAGCTCGGCCATGAGGCGCGGCCGCTCGTTCTCGGCGATCACTCCGTTCTTGATCGCGCCGTCCAGGTAGGCCGTGGCCACGTCGGCGCCGAACATGATCGAGCCGAACCGGACGTCGTTGATCGCGTTGAAGTGAAGGTGTCGGGACTCGCCGTCACCGCAGGCCTCGAAGCGCGGGGGCTTGGCGGCCTCGATCAGGCCGAGCGCGATCGCGAGCGCCGTCGGCTTCGAGTTCCTGGAGATATCCGACGACAGCATGACCAGATCGGCGCGCGTCGGCGTGTCGCTCACGAACAGCTCCATCGCCAGAGCCTGGTCGCGGATCGACTTCGCGTCATCCGGGGTAACGAGACCACACCGGACGAGACGCTTCGAGAGCTCGTCGAGCCCTCCGGTGGAGAAAACCACGTACGGAGTCTGCTGATCGAAGGCCGACTCCAGGAAGACACCGGCGTGCTTCGGGTAGCTCCTGTTGACGTGGAGCTCTTCGAGCCGCGCAGGCGATCGATTCCGGCCGTGGACGAGCCGGTTGATGGTCGCCGTCACCTTCTCGGAGGACTGACCCCTGATCTGGAAGAGCATGTCGAACCGGTGTTCGGGCTCCGGCAGCTTCGCCGATCGCGCACTCGCTTCGAGGGACGCGGCCTCGTCGCTGGTCAGCACTCCGTCCTTGACGTAGAGGCCGAGCAGCCGTCGGGCGGTCTCCAGGGAGAAAAGCGGCCCGGTCACCGAACGGAGGTCTCCGTCGGCGTCGTGCTCCGTGATGATGCCGTGGATCGGCCAGCCGAGGGTCTCGGCACGCTGCTCGATCAGGAAGTGAAACTCGTGCTTCCCGGAAGGCTGATCTGAAGGCGGATCGCTCGTCGGTTCCATGCGTATTGCTCGACTCGGTTATTGATTACGCTGATACCCTCTCAAATTCAGCGCGTGCGTATCCCTTGAGACTGTGAAAGGAATGGGTAAACTCTAAATAAGTTTTTAAAAACTGTCAAGAGCCTGGGCCACAATCTTTCAAATAATGCTATTTTTTGAGGGCCGAGGGCGCCCTATAGGGCTTTACAAATTTTCTTTTTTGATGCAAGATACTTCGTTCACTCACGTGAACCCATGTTACTCAGAAAGGAGGCTGTTCTTTGAAACAAATGCGCTTCGAACTGGGAAGTTTCGCACGACCTATGGCGGAACGCATCCAGACCGCCGTCAGACGTCTCGAGCTTCTGGAAAGCCTGGCTTCCATCGAGGGATCGCTCCGTCCGCTGCACGCGGAACAGACAGGTGTCTTCACGGACTTCATCGAGTACGCGCTTCGAGCGGGCAACGATGAACCGCTTCCCTTTGCACGGATCATTCTGCCACCTCGGACGGGTAAGACGGTCATCGCCGGACACATCATTCGTGCGATGCAGCTGACGACCGTGTTCCTCGAACCCACGAAGGCACTGGTCGAGCAAACAGCGAGAGAGCTGGAGAACCAGCTCCCCGGAACGCTCGTTGCGACCTACTACGGTGAGGTCAAGGAGATCGCCGAGCACGGCATCAACGTCATGACCTATGCGATGTTTTTGTCGCTGTGGAAAAAAGGTGAACTGCCGGAAGAAATCTCGCGCTCTGCGTTGATCATCCCGGATGAAGCGCACCACGCTATGACCGAAGAGCAGATGCGTGCACTGCGCGAAGCCTTTGATCCGCACGCCATCCGACTGGCGCTCACGGCCAGCCCGGACTACAACGAGAACCGTCAACTCAGACACTTCTTCCCGTACCTGATCCACGAGATTCTGATCCTCGAAGCTGTCGGGCTCGGCCTGTTGGCAAAAGCGAAGATTCTGATCCACGAAGTGGATATCGATGCCTCGCAGGTCAACTTGATTGACGGTGACTTCGACGATGTAGCCCTCGGAAATCTCATGTCCGTGGGACCGTTCTTCGAACGTGCGCGCTCACTGCGCTACGACGATCCGGACAATCGTAAACGTGGCTGCATGGTCGTCTGTAGATCACGCCAGCAGGCGCTCGACCAGTGGAAGTTTCTGAACAAACACAAGCCTGAAGATGCGCCGCAATCGGCGCTCATTCTCGCTGAGACACCGGGCGACGAACGGCGCGACTCGCTGGCGGCGTTCGACGCGGGAACCATCGATACCATCGTGCAGGTGAAAACCCTGATCGAAGGCTGGAACGCACCAAGGTGCAAACTGCTGATCGATCTGGCCCCGACCGTTTCAAAGGTTTTTGCCACGCAGAAGTTCTTCCGTCCGCTCACCAAGTCTGGGGATGCAACGGCGGAAATTCATGTGTTGCTGCCAAGAAATCTGCAGAGGAGCCCCATCCTTCCGAACGAACTGCTCAACCCCAGCAATGACGAGGCTGAGCTCGTGCTCCCGTGCGCGCCCAAAAATCGCGCGAAGTTCAAGCCTCGTCCATTGGATCACTCCGACGCGTCCATCCACGAGGTTGAAGTCAAAAGCGAGATCGTGCTCAAGGTCTCGCTGGAACGCCCGCTCCTGGACCCGAGCGATCCGGATCAAATCCGAACCGTGCTCGCCTCGGTCGATGACAAATTTGATCCCTCGGTGCCGCTCGGCCTGAGCGAGTTTCGTCTGCTGATCTTCGATCACCTGCTCTTCCGTGGAATGGGGACGCACCTGCTGCGCTTTCTCAAGGTGCCACTCAACTCCAGGGACTACCACGCCTGGATCACTGCACTCTATCCGGCACTCGCGCCCGAGAGCTACCTGCGCGAGCATCACCAGATGGCGAGCGATGTCAGCTGCTACCGTGACGTTGAGATCTTCCTCGAACTCGTCACACGTGCCCTGCCTCAAAAACGGTTTCGAAAAGGGATCGAAGAGGGTTGGCGCACACTTTTCGGACCCGATGAAGGCGACGAACCGACCCTCGAAGAACTGATCAACTCGCACATGGAGAACGTCAGAATTCGACGGATGCTCGATAGCCTCACGCCCATGGAGGCGAGAATTCTCCGCTGGCGCTTCGGGCTGGATGACGAGGAGGAGCTGACACTGAAAGAAATCGGGGACAAATACAATCTGGGCGCAGAGCGTATCCGCCAGATGGAAGCCCAAGCTCTGGCGAAGATGAGAAGAATGATGCGCGACTAGCCTACACCTCTCCCCTGATCAGATTCGACGATCGTCGCCATCTGCTCAGGGGTTTTACTTTTCAAGTTATTCCCCCACCTTTTTATTTTCCCGCAAAGAATATTTTACGGTTTCAATTTGAAACAAAAAAACAAGACTCCACCCAACTCTTTGCCCCTCCCCGGTTGACGCGTGGTTGACATTAATAAGTTGCTTTAAGATAACCTTCGATTTGATGAGATAAACCTCATCATCCATTTTTTCGCTAAGCTCTCTATCTTTTAGATCTTCTTTTTCTCCGATGCTTTCTCCTAATTCATGACTTAAATGGGTTCGAGTCCCACTAGCCCGACCACCAGGAACTCTCATCTACAACGATGGGAGTTTTTGATTTGTCGGGCTCATGTCCTGCGCTTGACATTTCTATCATTTTATACTACAACCTTTCTTATCAGATCTCTCTGATCGCAAGGAGATGCTATGACGACGCAAGAAAACGTCACTCACAGGCGTCTGTTGGTCGCTCTGCTCGGTACGATGAATACGAACTGGCGCGAAGGCGTCGTGCGCGAGCTCGAAGCGAACGGTCACACCGCTCTCGACAACACGGATCCACGGTGGCTGCTCGCCAAGACTCCAAAGGAGATCGCTCCGCTCATCGTGCAGGATCGCGAAATCATGCGACGAGCGGACATCGTGATCTGGCACTGCGACAAGGACGCCCTTGCGCGCACCGCACGGATTGAGCTCGGAGTCCTCGAGAGCTTGTGCAATCCGGTAATCCTGCACGTGGAACACGGCTCAGATCCTTCTGAATCCTACATGCGCGCCGAAGCCGAGGTTTTCCCTCACATGCACATGGTCGAAACGCTCGACGAAGCCGTCTCACTCGTCCAGAAGTTCAGCGAGGTGAAGCCGTCATTCAGTCACCAACTCCACGCTCTGTGGACGAGCTGCGTGAACACGCCAGGCTACGTGAAGAGCGCGTGGAACGAACTCAACGACAAGATGGAACGGGCGATCATGGCACATGACGACGCGGAATGCCAACGCATCCTCACAGATGCCGAAGCCCTCAAGCATCGACAGCTCGGAACATCTTCGGCAACAACGTAGCTACGACAATCAACACCTCCCCTACACCCGTGCGGTTCTCGCTCGGGTGTTTCGTTTTCTCGAGAAACCAACAGTACATATCTTGCTTGAATGCAAAATTCATGTCAGGCTGCCCGTATGAATCTCCCCGTCGTTCAACTCAAACCCGGAAAAGATGTGCCGCTCCGTGCAGGGCATCCGTGGATTTTTTCGTTGGCGATTCAAAAGGAAGATACGCACCTCGCACCAGGAAGCTGTGTGCGCGTCGTCGATAACTCTGATCGACCGCTTGGTATCGGCACGTACAATCCCCTCACAAATATTCGCGTTCGCCTATTGACGCGCGATGTGAATGAGGCGATCGACGCACCATTCTTTGAAACACGTTTTGCGCAACTTGATACCTGGAAACGCGGACATCTCCCAGAAAAAACCAACGGCTACCGACTCGTCCACGCAGAAGCTGACGGACTCCCTGGATTAATCATCGATCGATACGCCAACGTGTTCGTCTTTCAACTTCATACGGCTGGCATGGAATTGCTGCGCGACCTGATTATCGAAGCGTTACAAAACACCTTTCAACCAGACGCGATCATGGAACGATCCGACGTTGAGGCACGCGGACAAGAGGGTCTGCACGACCGCCCGATCAAACTCCATCGCGGAATCGTCGACGGACAGGTCGCCTTTCAAGAACACGGACTGACTTTTTTTGCAGATGTCCTCAAAGGTCAAAAAACGGGATTCTTTTTAGATCAGCGCGACGCTCGTCACGCCCTCGCCACGTACGCTCGCGATAAACATATCGTGAACTTGTTTAGTTACACGGGAGCGTTCAGCGTTCATGCGCTCCAAGGAGGCGCAACATCTGTCACCAGTGTCGATCTTTCGCGCTCTGCTCTCGAACTTGCTCAACAACAGATCAAAGCGAACGGATTTGATCCAGAAGATGAAAAGCGCTGTACATTTCTGCAGGCTGACGTGATGGATCTGTTGAACGACGAGCGCTCTTTATCCGGCACCTCACCAGACATCATCGTGTGCGATCCACCAGCTTTCGCCAAACATCGCGAACAAACAGCGCAAGCCATCAAGGCCTACACGGATCTAAACATGCGCTGCCTCAAACGACTTCAGGTCGGCGGCATCTTAATGACGAGCTCCTGCTCGGGTCGCATCAGCGCTGAAGATTTTCGCTCGCTCTTACGCATCGCGGCTGGACGTGCCGGTCGAGACGTTCGCCTCCTTGAGTGGATCGATCAACCCATCGATCATGCAGAACGTCTGGCATTTCCAGAGGGACGATATTTAAAAACAGCGATCCTTGAAGTAACCGAGATCTTGGCTTGAACTTTTTTCGCTCCTCAGGTAGTCTTGCGGAGCGAGAAACGTCAGGCGGGTATCGTATAGTGGCTATTACTCCAGCCTTCCAAGTTGGAGAGGGGGGTTCGATTCCCCCTACCCGCTCCAAACATAAAACACCCTAAACAGGGTGTTTTATGTTTTACCCGATCAATTATCCCCCTCCCAAATGCACAAAAAATGTCATCAACGAATTCGCGAAGGTCCCCAACCATCCAAAAATATTTAATCCAAAAAATGAATCTAGAATAATCAATGCGAGCAACAAAAATGGTCCACGCAGCTCCAGAAAGAGTCGCGCCTGACGATAAGAGGGTGACGCTAGAAGCGACAACAACACCTTCGAGCCATCGAGCGGAGGAATCGGAATCAAATTAAACAGCAGTAAGATAAAATTTAACTGCGCAACATATCCAAGAGCGACAATAAGAAGATTTGTCGATCCAAGCATCGCGCCAAACCAGCCAAAACACAATGACGCAAGGATACCAAGAAATAAATTCGAGCTTGGCCCCGCCAAGGCCACCAATGTTGGACCCCACACCTGATAACGCAGATTACGCGGATTAAACGGAACCGGCCTTCCCCATCCAAAGCCAACCGTCACCAAGGCAAGAAATCCTAACGGATCAACGTGCGCCAAAGGGTTCAGCGTTAATCGATTGGCGAGACGAGCCGTTGAATCACCCAGCCACGAGGCCATAAGCGCATGGCAAAACTCGTGAAAAGACAGGGAGAACAAAAATACCGTGATAAACACGAGGAACAGGAGCGGATCTTGAAAAAGAAGTTGCAGGAGAATCATAGGTCAAAAGACGAAGATGCCGACAGGACTTGCCAAAGTTCATCGTTTCGGGTATCCTTATGCCCAAGCTAATTTCTTGAATGATTTGTATGTCTCGCATCTGCCAGCTCACAGGAAAACGTCCAAACTTTGGAAACACCCGAAGCCACTCCAACATCGCGACAAAACACCGTCAAAAGGTGAATTTGCAGACCGTCCGCATCGGTGGACGCCGCGTCCGCATTGCTGCGCGAACCCTTCGCACACTGAAAAAGATGATGACGGATAAGAAACAGGCGTAAAAAAGAATAAAACGCCTTTTAAAAAAGCCTTACGAGGCTTTTTTAAATTTTACCTGAAAGACGGGTTCGTATCGGGAATCGTATTCATCTCTAACCTCAACCGTCTGCCCCTTCATGAATTGATTGAGCGCGATGTCGTTCAACAGCTGCTGATCCGCGTTCATGTTCAGCTTCATGCGTTCAATTTTCTCGAGCTCAGAACGAAGATCTGCCTTGATAGAGCTTTCAATCTGTTTCTTTTTCTGCTGAAGCTGTTTTAACTCTTCCACCACATCCTGATAGGCCTTCGAGGCAACCAGCGCATCGCGATACACGGCCTGTAAGGTCTTTTTTTCTTTTCGAGATTCACGTACGCGTGAGAATACTTCTTGAAGATCCATACGTGCAAAAAAATACACTTCCCTGAAGAATTATGCGGACAGCATACCACAAACTATTCCGCACATGCAACGATCTAGATCTAACGCGCAGGCAGATCGCACCACTCCTCAAGTCTCCAACCTAATGACTCTGCACGAAATGAAAGACGAAAGGTACGCAAACGATCAGATACGGAAAAGAAATACACTTTTTCCGATCCCTGACGCTCCGTGTGAACCAAATTCACGCAATCAATCTGATAAAAACGGTTCTCCCATTTAAACACCACGGGCTCGGTTCGATTCTGACGGAATGCCATGTAGACATCGATAGATTGTCCAACTTTTTGATACGGCATAGGACTTATAATGAACATTCGACACCGTTTTATGCATTAGAATGTGCGAATCACCCCTCTGACCACCCCTTGAATCAAAGGATCATGACAATAAATTGGTTGCATGGTTTTATTGGCTGGCTGAAGACGGATTCTGTTCTTTTCACGATAAAATTTTTTCAAAGTCGCATACGCATTATCCAACAACGCAACCACAACATCTCCATTTTTCGGCGAGGGATTGCGCTCGACGATGACGTAGTCGCCATCCCGAATCCCTTCTTCAATCATGGACTCACCACGCACCCGCAACACGTAGGAATTTGCTGGATGAGGAACGAGCGCGATCGGTACCGCGAACGTTTCCCGTTCTTCTACCGCCTCAATAGGTTGACCGGCCGTGATCAAGCCCTTGAGCGGCAGCACCACACTCCGTTCCCAATGCACAGCTTTGTCCGTCGGCTCGAGCTCCCGATTCAACCGCCCCTCGCCGCTCGTGGCACGTAAGAATCCTCGTTCACGCAAAGCCTGAATATGCAGATGAATAGTCGATGGTGAGGCTAAATTCAATCCCTGAGCGATCTCGCGATACGAAGGGGAATATCCTCGTTCATGAATAAAATCAACGATGAAATCAAGGACCTCTTTCTGTTTTGGCGTAATAGGAACTGGCATAGGGTATAGAACAAAAATAGAACACCGTTCATATTACGTCAAGCACGCTCCTTTTCTTGAGAAAATTGATTCAACTCGAGACTTATCCACACCAATCTCTTCGATCAGAGATCGGTCACTGAACCAAAAGGCATCCAAACGTGACATCCATCATCAACAGAGTCAAAAAAATGAGGCTTGCATTGATATTTTCTTATCCACACGTCAAATCCTTTTTTCAAGGACGTTCTATACCCATTCATGATCGGTCATTCTCTTTTTTTCTTATGATAAAAAGGTGCGTCAAGACACATCCATCCCCAACTTATCCGCAGACGGTGTACAGGATGTGCCATGCTACATAGAGACGCGCGTTTCCTTTTTCTCATTCACTATCTACCTACCTATGCTCCGACGGAACTTGTTCCGCTGCGTCATTTTGAGTTTGTCGATACTCGCCCTCCTGCCTGTTACGGCACCGGCCTGGGCCGCTTCGACACGTCCAGCAACATCCCCGAAGCATCAAACAACCAACGCAAAGCATCGGACAACTGTCCATAAGACGTACTCGTCCACATCTCTTAAAAACTCTCCGGAGCCATCCCCTATCCAGACATCAACATCTCCTTTGGATGATATCCCTAACGCGCTCAGCACCACCTCAACAGACGAGGGCGCATCAGCAAATGAAATTGTGACAGGTAGATCAATCGATCAAATGTTATCGATGCTACAACGATTTTTTCAGGGGACGCGTCGCGTAGCCGTCTTTATTTTTGATCAAGACTCTACGAGCACCGTGGATGATGCCTCGGTCGCAGAAGCCTCATCTACCGTTTCAGATATGACCACCCCTCTCAATCCGGCTCAGATACCTATGAGTTTTATGAATCCACCAGATCCTAATGGCCCCGAGATCAATCTTGAGCGCCAACCGGTAGATGCTACGCCTCGAGCACGAAACGCGGACATCACCCTGACCTCAAACACCTGGCAGGGCTGGCAGACGAACCTACAAGTAAAGAGCGCCTCCTCAACAGCTCACGCAAAACACAGTTCAACAAAAACCAAAAAGAAAACGACCACTAAAAAAACAAAAGCATCAAAAAAGAAATCATCGACAAAAAAATCTTCCACAAAAAAGAAAACGGGAAAGAAAAAAACGACAAAGAAAACAAAAAAGACCGTACCGGTTACGCCACCCACCGCAACAAAAACATCTCGCAAACAGGTAAAAAAGGGTTCGACGAGTTCGACGAAACCTATCACTCCACGCTCACCGGCAAAAACAAAACACCCAACAAAACCTAGTACATCTACAAAAACTTCCAAAACTACGAAACACGGAAAAGCATTGAATGGATCAACGAAAAACTCCACAAACGGTTCATCTTCAACAAGAACGACCCCTGCTGATCCTTCAGAAGATCCGGCTTCAGATCCCACCGCAGATGATGGCTCGACAGAGATCGATCCGGCAACGGGCCAACCATCAAACCAAGCCACGAACCCCGCCCTCGATCAAAGCACGGCTACTGACAGTTGGCCGACAGATGTTTCTTCTTCAACGATTCGCGTGAGTCTTGGCGGCATGATTGCCTCGCCACCAGGCATGTTTGCTCTGCAAAACTTTGTACTCATTGCACATGATGGTCGAGGATTATTCGTGCGCTCCAACCATCTCCAACCACCGCCCACTCTGGGCACGCAACTGGAACTCACCGGAACATTACGCGTAGATAGCCGCGGCGCCACGCTCACCATGGGAAAGAATGATACCTGGACAGAACAGGCCGGAGACGGTTCTGACACCTCTCGCATCGTGGATCTACTCGCACCAAGCGAAGAAGACGCCTGGAGTCTCATCAACGTCACCGGAACCATTGAAATGGTTCACACATCAAGTATGGAGATTCTCAGTAATGGCGTCCCACTTGAAGTCATGCTTAGCCCTGTAACGGGCTTGCACGCAAAAACGTTCAAAGCACAGGAAGAGGTGGTCGTGGAAGGAATTTTAGACATCAACCACTCTCCGCTACGAATCTACCCACGCGAAGCAAGCGACATAACACTGATTCATACGCCATCACTTGCCACGAACACGACCAGCACAAGTCACCCGCTCTCAGTTCCTGCATGGACCCCGTTTGGAGCTGTCGGTGCAGCCATTGTCGTCACCGAGGGCGTCAAAAAAGTTAAACAAAAGAAACAACAGCGTCTCGCGACGCAACTCGCAGAACAAGCAACGCTTTCCGTTAAACATACTTCGCAAGATCTGACGAAAAAACCGTATGTCTAACACCTCGCCCTTTCTCTCAAGTGAGACCTCGTACCTTGAAACTACACATGTCATGGCTCATGAAATACTTGAGGCCCTGTGGGATCTTCAAGACCAGCAACGCGAGCTCATCCATCAGGCGACGCGCGTATCCGAGCTCTTAGCCGACCGAACAGGCACCGTTGACGAGGACTCTTGCCAACCTCAACCCGAAGGGGTATATTGACCGACGTTCGTACCGTATCCGACAGCTATTCCTGCCGGATACGGAGACGCGGGTATCGTATAGCGGCTATTATACTACCTTGCCAAGGTAGGGATGGGGGTTCGACTCCCCCTACCCGCTCCAAATTTAAAACTCACCTTCACGGGTGAGTTTTAAATTATCTGACATACCCCTCTACTCTCACCGCCGCCCAGTCTAGCGGACTTGCTGGAACGTGTTTGAAGAGTGTGCGGTAGTTAGCAAGACCCTGAGCATCCTTTTGCGCATCTCTTGGGAATCGAATACGGTACAATAGAACATTCCAAGCCAAAAAATTCTGCGCGTTCTTGAGATTAGGTCTATGTTTGTAGATCTCCTGAAAGATAGGGGCGATCAATCTCGTCTGCGAATGAAGACGAGCGGTCGTCAGTTTGATCTGCTTCGGAACCTGTCCTGTGACAAGGTTTTCAATATCTTTCGCGGTGATGGCACCCGAGCCAAAGACATCAAAAATGTCACGCAATAGAGAACGACGTTCACGTTCGCCGAGATGAATGGTTGTTTGTGAGGAACCGTAAGCGATGAAAAAGCTGAGGTTGTCGATCTGAACCGGGGTGAGTCTTAGATGAAACGCTTTTGCATCTTCAAGTACCCCTCGATACCCACGGCTTTCTGCCGCAAGATCGCGCTTGAGAGACAAGGCCTTCAACCAATCCGGATGACTTGACCTATTTTTTGGAGGAAGTTTTGTTTCAAATGGGATGATGACACTAAAAGCTGTGGACGTGTTCACTGTTGGCAACGGGTTTACTATAGGGCCGATGTAGATCAGCCGAGGCGTTCCTGTCGTGCTGTTCCCACTACTTGTTGTCACAGCATAAAAACCTCCACCACCACTCCCTCCCCCGCCTCCGCCTCCACCACCCCCGCCGCCGGAAAGAGACGGACAGCTGTCGGTTGAAGCGCTCGACGGGGTTGAGGTTGCGCTCACCGTTCCTGTTTGACCCTTCGCTATGGCTGAGAAGCTATATGACGTACCACAGGTTAAATCAGGGATGGTGATCGTTCCCCAGGTTGAAGATGGAGCCCAGGTCTCTGAAGACGTAGCGTTACCCGAGCTATCAACGTAGGCACCAAGAGTTGAGCTGTAGATCGCGTATTGAGTTGAGGTAGAATTGCCATTGGTATCGAGTGTGACGCTTTCACTGGTTCTAGAAAGGGTTGCGACTCCTGGAGGATTTGGAATGGCTACGTTGGTTAAAAATAGAGAAGAGGTGGAATAGCCAACAAGTCCTGCCGAACTGGTTGCTGCGACACGGAACCGATAGTAGTCATTTGGGATGAGACCGGAAAGAAGGGTTGAGGTAGCATTCGGTGCTGTGGTAGTGATTGCGCCAGAGGGAAATGCTTGTCCGGCACTAAGATCGATGTAGTTTAAAAGAAAAGCTTTTTCATTGTCAGAATTATCTGTCCACCCAAAAGTTGAGGTCGTCGTTCCTATTGAAAGCACGGTTGCACCACTCGGAGCCGTGGGAGGAAAGATACTTTCCATGAGCAGAGTGATCGTCTGATTACGCTGATACAGGTTTTGACTGACTATGAAGGGGAGGTAGCTAGCTGCAGTAGCCCTGAACAGATAGGGGTTACATCCCCCATTGGTGAGCGAGTTACTTCCTGAGGTGATCTCATAGGCGGGAAGATCAATGTATGAGGTGAGACCAGAGCCATCCGTTGTCCCAAAATCTGTGGGGATTGAACAGCTATCGGTCGATGAAACAGAGGCTCCACTAATCACAGAGAGATTTGCGTATCGTTCGGTTAACAAACGAGCTTCAAATCTAACGGCGATGGGGGCGATGCCGGTGACCGTGCTTGAGGTACGATTGAAGTCGACGTTGTCAAAGGTGTTCATTCCAGCAGCGTCGCTGGCGGAGAAGATGTCTTCGTCTAGATTGTTGTAAAAAACGCTGTCTGAAATGTTATTGTTTCCATTGAGCGCTGTCTCGAAAAAGATGCCATATCCATTATTTGTAGATGTGACATGTAAAATCGAGATACCGCTTGTACTACCGGTGAGGCGGATGCCGGCGCTCGCAGTTCTTCGACCGATCGTAGGCGTCGACGGTCCACCGACCAAGGCAGCTCCTGCACTCGAGACCGTTGCGGAGTTATACGTAAAATTTCCTCCAGAAACCGTGAAGGCGTTGGCGATGAACTGATCAACAACGATACCGCTGCCACCCGCACAATCAACATCAACCTCTCCCGCGCTCGTCGCGATATTGTTCGGAACAAGCATCGTCTCGTGATATGGTCCCATATGCACCAACGCAATATGCCAGTTATCTACCCCGGTAACATCGCTACTAATGTCGTGTCCGTCAGATGAATAAATATCTAGACTCCCATGATCGCCACCACAGCTTGGACCGGTAAGAATAACGGTGGCATTGGAAGGAAGTTGATCTGGGATTGCCTCATTATAACTATTCCCCCCATACCCAAAATTCATTCGAGTGACCGTGTAATCATTACGTGTGCCTGTCGCGTTTTCAACCACAAGATCCTGGATATACGAAGAGGTGACATTCGTCAGTGCGAGCGCATCTTGAGATGAGGGTGCTGTGATGAAGGTTGACGTCCCAGCCCCTCGAATAGAGAGCGTTGTTGTTGCATTGGGCGTATCTATATTAAATCCATCGTATGTGCCAGCGGCAAATGAGAGCGTATCACCTGAGCGCAGAAAATTATTGGGATTGAAATCTCCATCCGTACCCGTCGCATCAATCCCCGAGAAATCAATCGGTCCGACTTGATTGACCCGAATCGTGGATCTTCGAATGCCGGTTGATGCTCCGATATTGTTTGTTCCGTTCACTTCAAGGTATGGACTGAAGGGAGCAACGTCCATACTTGTTGAGCCCGGGACATAATCCTCGAAGATATAGGGATCTGTACGGATGGAATGCGGCCCATCGGGGTAGGTTTTTCCAGGATAATTCTGATCAACAATGTAAGCTATCGTATTAGCAAAGTGATACGCACCATTATAATCACTCGTCAAAGTGTACGAATTTGTAGACGATGTGCTCAGCTCTATCCCCGATCGATCAGATGGCACGAGAGAGTCAATCAAGTTGTATTCAATGTCGAATGAGGTGGCAAAGTCAGTACTTCCACGACCAAGATCGTCCTCATAATTCACGCCGATATTTATACCAGAACAACTCCCATCTGTATGAAATGTATTATTCCTGATCGTAAACGCCCCTCCCCACGGAACATCTCTTGCGGGGCCGATAGCCAGACCTATGCATATCCCTGGGATATTTGGTGGAACCTGAATGTAGTTCCCCGTAATCATGTTCTTCCCGCTCGCAGAAAAATTAACGCTTTCGTTGAGACCTACCGGAGAGGTCGCGGCATACTGAACAGTATTTCCAGCAAAGGCTTGATCCGAACCATCAATAAGAACAAGGTCTTGCATCCTATCTGAACCTGATACATGACTTATGAATCTATTGTGGATAATCTGAAGATCAGAGGTATACTGATCCGTCTGCAGCATGTATCCACCGGGAATAAAACCTGAAAACCCTCCCCGACCATAAAAAGAATTGTTTTCAATCAATCCATTAGTAGACGTTGACTGTACGGCAAGCAAATTGATATTCGTGTTTCCATTGACAACAAAATTCGTAGCGCCGTCTATAAACTCAATCGTGCTCGTTACACTATTTGAAAACGTATTATTCAAAAGCTGTATACCAGACGGCGGAATGTCACCCACAGCAGCGGACAGCATATACACATTTCCAAAGCCACAATCGCTGATCGTGGAACTGGTTGAAAGACTGATAATATCGATTCCTGTTGGCACAGGCTGATCAATAACCGGTCCCCCTACGCACGTAACCGTTGAGCTTACTGTCGGAAAGGTAATTGGCCAACTTTCCGTCCAAGGATTATACGAATTTTGAACCGTGTAGACCTCGCCAGGCGCACCATCACCCGCAAATGCAGCGCTGATAGAGACGTAGTCACAACCAGAGGCGCAAATCGTCTTTGTTGCCGCCTGCGTCACAGACATCCACAAAAACGAACAGGTCAACAGACCAAGAAAAATGAATGAACGATGAATTACGCGAAACATAGAACGATGCAGGGAATCGATTCGCTAGAAGTATAACATGTCTTAGCTATAACCGTGATCCTTGTTCAATTTTCTTATCTATGATATATAAAATGCGATCCTTCCTCCTGAAGGAAGATCTCATGACTCATACCCAACACGAGGAGAGATGCATCGTAGACCACACGCACGACGAAGGAACTGGAAAGCGGCACTCTCACGCTTTCTACGACGACAACGTCAATCAGCCGAGTACCGCACCCTACGGTACGAGGTGCAGTCAGGAGGCCTGTTCACCAGCACGGTGTTCATCGAGAATCAAGAGATTGCGCGCGGATCAGCGAGAAGCAAGCAACGCGCTGAACATGCGGCCGCAAAGGAAGCGCTTCAGGTTCTTCGCCAAGAAGAACAGCAGTACTACGCGCAAAGAGCCTATGAACGGGCACTCGCCTGTCAACGGTCGAACGCGGTCGTAGCCCGGAGAGTCGTCGTGATCACGGGTGCGGATGATCCTGCGGAAGTCAGGAAAAAAATTCTTGCCGTCTGCGAGGAGATGCGGCGAGAACTCGTCCAAAGAAATGAGCGGCGACCCAACGCGACGCACTCGCGTCCAACGCATCCGGTTCACGGCAGATGATCGATCGACGTCACTCGGATCGAAAAAAAGGGACCATGAAGCCACACGCATCCTCGCACACGAAGCGCGCAATACGCTTCACGCCAAAAAAGAAAAGGAAGGGTCTCCCCCAGAAGTTCAAGGGTCGCACGCGCAAAACGCGCGCAGACCAAGACTCACCCCCGCAGATCTCGACACGGTCGCCGATCGAAGACAGCTCGCGGGAAAAGTCAAAAGGCAGACGCAACGAGCTGCGCGTCATCGAGACTCTGAGGCGTCCTCCGCTCGCCTTGCCCGAATGGCTTTCTCGTGTGGAACGCGCCTCCCCGGAAGAGGATTGCGCGGGCATAGACGTCATTATCACCACGCGTGATCTTGGAAAGCTGCTCCTTCAGATCAAAAGCTCAGAAAGGGGGCGACGTAGGTTTCTAGAAGAACACGCTCATCGTGCCGCAGAGATCTGGGTCATCGTTATCAGGGACAAGGACAAGCCGGCGACCATTCTCAGAAAGGTTCTCGCGGCCTGCAAAGAGTTGCGGCGGGGAATTCTTCAGAGGAACGCGTCACGCGCCCTGACCGCGTAATCGAACCTCACTCATTCTGCATCCGCTCCTCAGCGGATGCTTTGTTATAAAAAAGTCTGAAACACCGCCACTCTCTCAACAGAGCGTTGACCGCACGTCTGTTTTCCCGTACGCTCCCTTTATGCAACTTCACGACTCTCAAGGTCGTCCACGCGTGCTCTGTATCGTCGGACCAACCGCGTCTGGAAAAACGGCGTGGAGCTTACAATTGGCCCAGGAATTTGAAGGAGAGATCATCAACGCAGATGCCCGTCAGGCGTATCAAGGGATCGATATTGGAAGTGGAAAACCGAAAGGCACGCACGAACGCATGAATACTGAGGGGGTATTTGTCGTGAACGGCATCGCGCATCATCTAATGGATATTCTGCCACTTGATCATGCGTTCAGCGTCGCTAAATGGTGCGCCGCGGCGTCCACACGTATCAAACAGATTATCGCACGCGGCCACCTCCCAATCCTTGTGGGTGGAACGGGCCTCTACATCAATGCGTTAATCGATGGATACCAGCTCCCCGCTGTTGAAGCGCAAAAAGATCTACGACAAACATTTGATCAGCTCACGCTTGAAGAAGCCATCAATCGTCTGCGCACACTCGACCCAGCCGCACTTGCGGTTGTCGACCTCAAAAATAAACGCCGCGTTATACGCGCGCTTGAGGTTGTAACGACCACTGGACGATCATTCACGGAGCAACGTGTCCGCGAACCAGGGCCTTATGATACCCTACTGATCGCCCCATACCATGCACGCGACGAGCTGTTCGCGCGTGCCGACGCCAACATCGATCAGATGATTCACGACGGGTGGCTCGAGGAAACTCGGCGGCTTCTGACTACATCTGCTACATCTGACGCCCCGGGACTCACCGCGATCGGTTATCAAGATCTTATTCAGGTCATTCGAGAAGAGCAGGGGCTTGAACACGCAATTGACTCAATCAAACGCGCCACGCGACAGTACATAAAACGACAGCTCACCTGGTTTAAAAAAGATCAGCGAATCCTGTGGTGCGCTCACTACGAAGAGGCTCTAGAAAAAATAAGACATGCACTTGGCTTCCCAAGACGATCTG
>CAIKOH010000018.1 GCA_903829075.1 Candidatus Uhrbacteria bacterium | reverse complement strand
GTTTTCGTTACACGTAAAAACTCGCCTTGCGGGCGAGGTTCTTACGTGGTGGACGGCAGAGGAGTCGAACCTCTGACCTTCACAATGTCAATGTGACGCTCTAACCAACTGAGCTAGCCGTCCCCGAACTTGATCCGCATCGTACGCGATGATGCATGTTGCGTCAAGCACAGTTCTTGACGGGGGCTTGACATGCGAGAGGTGCCCTTTTTTCTTGTGACGACTGGTGATGAGTTGTGCTATACTACAAAAGTAGGATTTATCAGTTCTTTATTTTCATAATCATATGGACGAAGTTTCAAAAGTTCGCAAGACGCCTTCACGCAAAAAACCCATGATGGATGCGCATTCTTCAGGCGCAGATATGCCGATGAGTTCAACCTGCGGACATAGTGGTTGTAGTTCGCGTTGTGAGGTGCGGTATGTTGGTCCGACCTCTCCGATCTCTGCGCATCATGCTTTGCATGCATCGCGTGGAATCGCGCACGTGTGGTCAGCGTCAATTATTTCTGGGCTGGCCGTAGTGTTGACAGGGGTAATCGCGTATTCATCGATTCAAGGGGGCGCCCAAGCGGCAGCTTATGTGAGCCCAGCTGCACAGCCAGCGACGCGCGGAGATGTCACGACGCTGAGTCAGCAAATACAACAATTACAGCAAGAAGTTTTAGATTTAAAGGCGATCTGCAGCCACACGACCACAACGACAAACGCTGGTACCGGATACACAAGCTCATCTGCTCGGGGATGGTAGAAAGGGGAAAATAAAAAACACACCACGTACGAGCGGTGTGTTTTTTTATGGTCGAGCTGTGCTCGATGGTGGACGTTGCTGGGATCGAACCAGCGACCTCACGAATGTGAATCGTGCGCTCTAACCAGCTGAGCTAAACGTCCGTGAAAAATCTACGAATTTTCGATGGGAAGAGGATAGCGAATAAGGAATAAAATGGCAAGACGGGGTGTCTTATCCACAAGAACGAGTTCTGTCTTGCGTGGTATCATACAGTATTCTTATGTCCCTTGTTTTGATGGATACGCTGCTTGAATACCGCTGTCTCAAGCTTCCTCCGCCTGCGCACTGGAGCGCGTTGGAGATGAAGCGTTTGATGGATCGGCTTCTTTCGGATGTAGGGAATGAGCCTGTTGAGCTTCGTGGCGTTTCCTCTACGGCATTTCTTATGCGTCTGTATCCGCAGCTTCGCGCACGCGCAACAGAGATCGTGTATCGTCCTCAGGCAGATGGCCCGCGACTGATCGTGTTTTCTTTGCAGGGAGAGGATGTGTTGCGCCCGTCGGATGTTGAGACGCCGCTCCTGCCTATCGTGGCTGAAGGCGCGTTTGATCGTTGGCTAGAAGAATCAGCGAAGCCGTTGACCCTTGATTGGAAGGTGATTCAAGAGGTGTACGGACCTTCTTCGATCACGGGGCTGGACCGCGCGTATCTTCAAGATCTGTATGCGTTGTCGCCGTTACGTCAGAGCGTGAATTTGCAGGGGGATTTTTCTCCATTGTCGACGATCTTTACGTTGAACTGGTTCCTTCCATTTGCCAAATCCATCTGGCATGAAGGCGCATGTCTCTACGTCTCACAGAACTAATGTTCTTTTCGTGATACGCGTCACGTGTAGAAAAAAAGAGTTGCTCTGTCTAAATTTGTTCCCGTGTTATGCCTTCCCATTCTTCCTCCTCATCTGCTTGGATCGTGTCCGTGAACATGGGCTACGGCCACGAACGCGCAGCCTATGGGCTGAAGGATTTAGCGCACGGCGGAATTATTGCGGCAAACGATTATCGTGGTATTCCGGATGGGGATCGCGCGTCTTGGAAGGAAACGAGAACGCTGTATGAACTGATCTCGCGTTTGCAGCCTGTGCCGTTGATCGGTCAGAAAATTTTTGCCTTGATGGACTATTTTCAACGCGTGCCCTCATTTTATCCACGTCGTGATCTGAGTCAGCCTACGACACAGTTGAAAGAAATTTATCATCTCATCGAACGAAAACAACTTGGAAAAGATCTGATTCAGCGATTGTCAAAAAATCCGCTCCCCATGATTTGTACCTTTTTCACCCCCGCATTTGCGGCAGAGGTGCATGGATATCCTGGCGACATCTACTGCGTGGTGTGTGATGCAGACATGAGCCGAGCTTGGGTTGGGCGCGATCCTGGGCGAAGCCGCATCAAATATTTTGCGCCAAACGGACGCGTTGTTGAACGTCTGAAATTATACGGCGTGTCAGCTGAACGGATTTTTTTGACGGGATTTCCGTTGCCCAAGGAAAATATTGGCGGACCAGAAGCGAGTATCGTAAAAAAGGATGTGCTCGCGCGTTTGCATAACCTTGACCCGCAGGGAATTTTTTACGACAAATACGCCTCCGTACTCGAGCATCATTTTGGGGCGAGCATGTGTCACCTGAAAAAGAACCATCCATTAACGCTCACGTTTTGCGTGGGAGGGGCCGGTGCGCAACGGTCTATAGGTACAGATGTGTTGCGGAGTCTGAAGGAAAAAATTCTTCGTCAAGAAATTCGCGTGAACATCGAGGCCGGTGTGCGACAGGATGCCGCGCTCTATTTTCACAAACATATTCGAGCTCTGCGTTTAGGCAAAGCGCTTGAGCGTAATCTGTTTGTGCATGTGTATGATACGCGTTCGCGTTATTTTCAGCGTTTCGCGTTGACGGCGCGCAGCACCGATATTTTGTGGACCAAGCCGAGCGAGCTTTCGTTTTACACGGGGTTAGGTCTGCCGATCATTATTGCGCCTCCCATTGGTTCGCAGGAAGATTTTAATAAAATGTGGTTGGAGACGGTGAACGGAGGGATTGCGCAACTGGATCCGGTTTACACAAATGAATGGTTGTTTGATTGGATTAACTCCGGAGGGTTGGCGCGTTTTGCTTGGAGTGGCTACATCGAGGCACCTACGCACGGAGCATATCGTATTGAATCGATTGTCACTGGCAAGAAATTTTCCTTGGCAAGCCCGCCGTTGATTGTGTAGCGACGTTATCTTTGCAAGATCGTTTGTCCCAAAGAGGCGAGATCCGCGGGTTGATCGAGATGGGGCATGAACCACCAGATCGCGGCTGCAGTGAGTGCGTAGAGAACGAAAAAAATTCCGATGCTGTACCACATTTTTTTGTCCTCTTCGAGTGCGGCACCGAGCTGATGTTGAAGGAAGTACGCAAGTATAAGTAAGATAATCGAAGCAAGTACGCCCCAGGGAAATGGGGCGTTGGTGAGCCAGGACAAAGAAACGGTTGGGAACAGCGTTGCGAAATTCATGCTGAAGATTGAAACGGTTTATCCTTTTGGCTGCTGTTTGCGTTTGCGTTGAGATTTTTTTTGTTGCTGATCTTCCTCCATGCCGATTTCCGCAACGTAGGTTTCAAAGTTTTTGGTGTACCGTTCTTCGATCATTTCGTCCAATGCGCGGCGTTTTGTGAGCGAGATTCGTTTGTCGAGTTCGCGCAGAACGTCCTGACGTGCGCGAAACCAGGCCCATTCATCCGTGTAGCGGAACCAGCTGTATTCCCAGAGCTCGTCCTCTTTTTCATGGAACAGGGTGTGCGCTCGCTCATCGTTCATACCGAGCAGCGTCTGGAGTTGTTCGAGTAGCGCCGGAGGTTCAACGGATTCAAGATCCTGTTCGCGCCGAAGCTGTTCCTCAACAAGATACTGCGTTAATACCGCCTGATACACCTCGTTTAGTTGCGTTTTTGAGAAAGACAGAAAAGCAAATTCAGTGTTCATAGGGAGAATCCGTTAGAGGGTGCTTTTGGGAACGCTTCGTGGAATTTCAGTTGGAACTGTAGGAAGCGGTGCGGAGTAGGAGAAGCAGAAGTATCCGGCGGGATGTTGAAACGATTGCGGAACAGCATATGGCGCTGGTGCGAGGTTGTCTGGGATGGTGGTGGCGGGGGCATCGAAGGTGGCACAAAGTTGATAGGTGCTTGTGCTCGTGATGACGTATCCGTAAGCCGCGTGTGTTTCTGGATCAAGCGGGATTGGGGTGTATGTGGGATTATTGATCGCAGAGAGCGCGGTTGGCAAGGCGTGGTGATCATTTACATATTGCGGAATCGTCCCGCTGATTTGTTGCAGATCGTTGATGCGTTGTTGGTCAAGTCGTCGCAAGCGTTCTTGTGCAGGAGAGCCAGCCAAAATCAGTCCGGTGATGATGGCAGCCAGAACCGCGATCGTGGCGAGCGCGAGACAGGTTCGATGAATAGTCGTGGATGTGTAGGACATATTATTCGTCGTGGCGTAGATCCCACAAGTAGTATCCAAAGATACCAACGGTGATGACAAGGATGGTAAGAACTTTCAGTAAAAATCGTTCCGTCAGTTCGCCGTTCAAGACATTGCCAACCAATGCGATCAGGTCGCCGATAATGATGCCCGCTCCAATAAATAGCGTTAAGTAGCTCAGCCACTTGCGAATTTTTGACTGGCGTTTTTGCGGATCTCGTTGCATCGCGTTCCACAGAATTTCGCAGAGAAATACGAAGATGGGATAGCTGATGATGAGCGCTGCGGTTTCTTGACGGATGGTCTGGAGCGAGGCGTCAGAGAACGTATAGGGCGCGGCTATATCAGGGACCCAGCGATTAATGAAGTCGAAGATCAAGGAGCCTAAGCTGAACGAGCTAATGTAGAGCGTGAGGAACATGACCAGGTACAAAAACGCTTCCCGGGCGGACAAATACGGCCGACGTTTGGGAACGGGGATTGGGAGGTCGCTTTCAATATATTCGTCTAAAGTTGCACGGATCTCTTCCTTTGGCCAGCCTGCACGCGTTAATTCTTGCGTGATTTTTGGACGCGATATCCCTTGTTTTAGCGCTTCTTCAACAAAATGGTTCAGTTCATTCGCCATACATCCCCAGTGTAACCTTGAACGGAACATTCGTCTAATGCTTGACGAATTTTTGGAAATATGATAGCGTTTTTGATCCCTCGATGGGCGGGGGTGGCTTGACAACTTGGAGGTATGAATGAAGAGCGTACGAACGTTGGTTCTGTCTCTCGGTCTTTTGGTCGTCGGATGCGGAGGTGCGTTCCCTGGATTCCAGGACGACGGCGGTGCGAATGACACCGGGTCGTCGGATACGGGCACGGTCGTCGCGAACGACACCGGGATCGTTTCGATGGATACAGGTACGCCGCAGGCGGATGTTCCGACGGCGGACACGGAGATGGCGCCGGATACGACGATGGTCGTGCCGGAGGACGCCTCCCCCGAAGACGCGTCCGTGGAGGTCGATGTTTCGGTCGTGGTCGACGTGACGCTGGATGCGCCGGTGATCGACGCGATGTCGGTGATCGACGTTCCAATGGACACGAGTCCCGCGACACATCTCGTGATCGCGATGACCGGCCTGTCCGACCCGCACGTCTACCAAGCGGACTACCCGTGGAGCGTTCCAGGGGTCTCGATCCGAGAGTCGACGTCCGAGCTGTGCACGGCGTCGACTGCGGCGGCGGGAGGTTCTGCGGGATGGCGTCACATGAGCGGTTGCACGACCCTGTGCGACAACCTCACCTACCAGCCGAGCTTGGTGGGCGGTACAGCCGAAGCTCCGCAGAGGATCGTGGTCACCTTCGGTGGCCCGTTGCCGAGCGGTTCCCTGGTGTCCAGTCCTACGGTCGGCACAACCTGTGCGTTGCGCGCCGCGGACTGGCAGTTCGGGGTGTTCGACGCGGTGAGCGGGAATGCAGTCGATTGGCAGGCGGGGATCGTGACCGTCGGTTCGACCTCCTTCTGCGCCATCAACATCCCGTTTCCGTCGGTGGGTGGCACTTTCGGTCACGCCACGCTCCACGATTTCGAGATGAACGCCGCGGCCTATGGTTGCGGTGTGGACGCGGGTGTCGATGTGCCGCATGCGGATGTCTCGCCCGTGGATACGGGGAGGGACGTGGTTCTTCCGCCGGTCGACAGCGGTGTTGATGCGTGGACGGACGTGCCGACGGTGGACATGATGCCGGCCGATAGCGGAGTAGATGCTCCACCGTTGGTCGACACGACGCCGTCGGCGGACGCGGTCCCGGCCGCCGATGTTCCGGTGGATACGGGGGTGTTTCCGGCGACCGATCCTTCGGCGCGGATCATCATCGCGACAGCGGGCCTCACGTTGGTCCAGTTCAATGAAACCGATCCGACGGCGCGGACCTTGTGCACGGCGACAGCGCCGAGCATGGATCACCGCACGTCGTACCGGGTGACGGACGGCTCGTTGACGTACTGCCGCGACGTCGTGCCCGAGTTCGACGGGTTCGGGTCGATGTATTTCCAGGTGTACCACGAGGCTTCTGGGAATCCCGTGGCTGCGGCTCCGGGTCGCAGCTGTGCGTTGCAAATTCCCTGGTGGCAGCTGACGTTCGCCAATCAGGACGGTTACCTACTGAGCTGGAGCGTCGTGACGCGCAGGGATCCTTCCACGGGCGCGTTGCTGTGCGAGGTCGTTCTCGACCGTTCCCTGTCGGTGGCGCGTGATATCACTGGGTACACGTCCTCGCTCACCGATTTCGCAACGATCGCGTGCTACTACTACGGGTCGTGTGCGGCCGCGTCTGACGCGGGCGTCGCGGACAGCGGAGTCGACGTGCTCGTGACGGCAGACGTTCCGGTGGCGACCGATGTGCCTCCGGCGACGGATGCCGGCAGCGACGCGTCGAGCACGGATGCTGTGCCCACGGATGCCGGCAGCGACGCCGGTACCGCGGATGCATCAACGGCTGACGCGGTGTCGGCTGATGCCATGGCCGCGGACGCGTCCATGGACGGGTCCATGACCGATGGCGGATCCGATGCGAGCGCCGAGAGCGGATTCGACGTCTCGTCGGTCGACGCAGGCGCGATCGATGGCTCCACGATCGACGGCGGCACGATGGATGCCTCAATGGATGGTGGGATGGATGCCGCGTCCGACATCTCCCCGATGGACGTGGTTTCGGACATCGTCACCGACATCGCGGTGGACGCGGGCGTCGTCGACGCGGGTCCGCCCGCCGACACCGGAACGCCGGGTCGAATCGACTATGACATCCTTGTGCCGGATGTCGCTCCGTGGGGAACGGTTACGGCCTACTACCTGCAGAATGACGGACTCGTGTCGCAGGTGTGCCTCAACGGGGCTGCCGGTGATCCGACCCGTCTGGTCCTCGCTCCCGATCGTCTGCACTACCGTTGTCAGCTGGATCATGTGCTGACGCCGTTCGTGTTCCGATTCGTAGCCTCGGCGTTTCCCGGCAGCACCCTGCATGTGCCGTACAACACGAGCTACGCATCGCCCGGAACGACGGTCACGCCCGGTGATCCTTCTGGGACGGATCGGAGCGTGCACGGGGACGAAGCGGGTGGTCGCGTGTACACAGTGACCAACGTGAACCTCGCCTCCGACCCCACGGTCGACCACACCAGGTCGGTCGTCGCTCCGTAGCTTTCGAGATCTCTCGCGGCTGGAAGAAGTCTGACAAACTTCCTCCAGCCGCTTTTCGTTTTTTATCTTTCTTCCATTGACATTCAGCACGATGTCCGTACACTACGTGCATGCGCACAGATGTATTTGATTACCTTTTGCCACCAGATCGTATCGCCCAGACGCCAATGGAGCCGCGTGATCATGCGAAGTTATTGATGCTGTCGTGTGAAGACGGATCTTTGGAGGATCGTCATGTGTTTGATCTGCCAGGTCTTCTTCGATCAGGAGATCTCCTTGTGTTCAATGATAGTCGCGTATTTAAGGCACGTTTACATGTGCGTAATGATTCGCGATCGTTTGAGGTGTTTTTATTGCGGCCAACCGATGAACACCCTACAACGACAACGTGGGTTGCGTTAGCAAGACCAACAAATAAAATGCAGATTGGAGTTCCGTATTTGATTGATATCACTAATGTCGCATCGAGTGAGTTTATTGAGGCGCAGCAACAATTTATTCTTCGTGAGAAGTTGGTTGATGGAACGGTGGTGATCGATATGCAACTCCCCGTTGCCGAGGTGTTTGCGTTGACAGAGCGGTTCGGCGAGGTTCCTTTGCCGCCGTATATTAAAACCTCTACAGATGAACAGCGCTATCAAACGGTGTATGCGAAGGATAGAGGATCGGTCGCTGCGCCAACAGCGGGACTGCATTTTACACCTGAATTACTGCAACGTTTGGAGGAGCAGGGAATCGAGCGCGCATTCGTTACGTTGCACGTTGGTCTCGGCACGTTTCGTCCCATGAAAAGCGAGACGCTGGAAGAGCATGCCATGCACGAAGAATGGATTGATGTGCGTGTGGAGACGCTGAAAAAAATTCAGGACACAAAAAAACGCGGCGGGCGCGTGATCGCCGTTGGCACGACCACGGTTCGCGCACTGGAATCAAACATCACCCAAGGGTTCACCCGTATTTTTATCACACCGGGTTATCAATTTAGGATCATTGATGGCCTGCTCACGAATTTTCATCTACCGAAATCAACTCTCCTGGTGCTAGTGTCCGCATTTGCTGGGCGCGAACAGGTGTTGCATGCCTACGAGTACGCGATTCAGCACGAATATCGATTTTACTCGTTTGGTGATGCGATGTTGATGATGTAATTTATCTCAAATAGGTTCCCACTGCTAGAGTCGAGACCGTCGTCACAAGGGCGTAGAGACCGGCGGTTTCCACGAGAATAATCGTCAGGATATTTTGCAAGAAAAAGGTGGTGACGCCGGGATCCGAGCCTTCGAATAACGGGCGTAACAAGGGGTTGATCCACCAGACACCACACGCAAACAGAATGCTCGAGAGAAGAATCGCGAAACTTGCGAGCCAGATGCCTTCCAAGATGAACGGGGTGCGCACAAACGCGGATGATGCGCCGACTAAACGCATGATGCCGATTTCTTCACGATGCGTGTACACCGCAACGCGTAACGTGTTGAAAGTGAGTAGCATGCCGAACAGGGTAAAGAGAGCGATCAACGCTGAACCGATCAGGCGGATCTGATCTGCGAGATTTTGAACCGCGGCGATCGCTTCGTGGTGATCGTCATAGGTTGATGTGTCAAATAGGCTTGCGTATTGAGGGTTTTGTAGGGCTTGCAAAATAAAGGCGTAGTCCTCCGTGTGTTTTGCTTTGATGACGAGTTCGGCCCCCAAGGGATTGCCATCAACATCGTGTAATCCAGCTTGCACCGCAGTATCGCTGGCGTGTGATTGGCGAAATGTTTGCAGAACTTGATCGGCTGAAATGAACGTCACGTCCTGAACTTGAGGTAGGGATAAGACATAGGAACGCGCCTGTTGAATGAGTGTGTCGCTCGCATTTGGAGTGAATGTTGCAATGACATCAATGTGATCTTCCAGGTGTTGGATTGCCTGATTCGTGAATGCTTGGACCGCTAATAAAACATTCACGGATGAAAGCACAAGTACCAACATGGCCACGGTTGCCGCGGCAATCCAAGCATTGCGTATCGTGTGTTGCCACGAATGCACGATGATGCGCCAGCAGGTGTTGATGAAATGAGCTTCTGGTTTCATAGAAAATATCACTGTGAAGAACGAAGCAAGCGCGCGAGACTACATTGCAAGTGCATATTTCCCCTGATGTTGATCTGAATGGATCTGCCCATTCTTGAGCGTGATTACGCGACGATGAACTGCATTCACCACTTCGCGATTATGCGTGACCAGTATGATCGTGGTGCCAAATTGATTAACTTTGAGAAGCGCGTCAATAATATCGCGCGTGTTGAGCGTATCAAGGTTCCCGGTTGGTTCGTCAGCCAGTAAAATTTTTGGTTGATGGACGAGCGCGCGTGCAATCACCACGCGTTGTTGCTCACCGCCAGAAAGTTGCGTAGGAAAACGTCCAGCCTTTTCTTCAAGTCCAACGACGCGCAGTACCTGCGGCACAATGTCACGAATGCGCGCGCGAGAGGCACCGATCACTTCTAAGGCAAATGCCACATTTTCAAACACTGATTTTTTTGGGAGGAGCTTATAATCTTGAAAAATAACCCCGATCTGTCGACGCAGCAGCGGAACGTCATGCACGGAGAGCGCGCCCACATCCCATCCGCCTACGCTGACCTTTCCTTGCGTTGGTCGTTCATCCGCAATCAGGAGTTTTGCGAGCGTGGTCTTGCCTGCGCCGCTTTGTCCGATGATCGACACAAATTCTCCCGCTCCAATCGCAAGCGAGACGTCTTGTAGGGCGACGTGATTTGGATGATAGACCTTGGTGACATGGTCGAGAACGATCATAGGACGACGCTCGGATGAGAGGTAACAGGGTTAGTCTAGCAGATGTGTAGAGAGGGGACGAGAGCCGACTCTTGACCCTTTTTTTCCACTTGTGTATCCTATCTTTAGCACTCAAGTAAAGTGAGTGCCAATGTATGCCAGAGCTGGATAAACACTTACTTGATTTACTCAGACGCGTGGTAGAAGCCTATCTCTCGACGGCAGAACCTGTCGGTTCGCAGTCGTTGGTTGAGGACGGACGCATGGAGGTGAGTTCAGCAACGGTACGTAACTGGTTCCTTGAACTTGAACGCGGTGGATATGTGACGCAGCGTCACACCTCAAGTGGACGTGTGCCAACTGAGCGGGGGTTTCAAACGTATGTTGATCATTTTGTGCGGACCAAGTCTTTGTCTGCACGCGAACAAGAATTGCTCCACCGCATATTGATGCAGAAGGATACTGAGCAACGTTTGAAGCAGGGGACAAAAATGTTGGCAGAACTTTCTGGTCAGGCCGCGTTTCTGGGATGGAATCGGGCGGATACCTACTACACGGGTTTGTCACAGCTTTTCGCTCAACCAGAGTTTGGCGAGTGGCAACAAGTCATCTCGTTGAGTGAAGTGCTCGATCATTTGGATGAGACGCTACATCGTTTGCGCAAAACCGTTGATAGTTCACCACGAATTCTTCTTGGAAAGTCCTGTCCATTCGGTCCCGCCTGCAGCTGTGTGATCGCACGCGTTGGTACGGATGGCGTGTGGGGGATGTTGGGACCGATGCGCATGGATTATTCTCGCGTTCTTTCCTTGTTACAAGCCGCACAAGATTTGATGTAAAAATAGTTCAACATAATTTCTATGGATTCAACGTCATCGTCACCAGAGCCAATTTTAGAACAAGGTATTCCTGCTGTTGAAGAAAAAAAAGACGGTCAGTGCGCTAAATGTGAGGAGTATCTCGCGGGTTGGAAACGTGCGCAGGCAGATTATCAGAATTTACAACGAGACGTGGTGCGCGATCGTGCGGAAAGTGCCACATTCGCGAATCAGCGTTTGTTGATGGAGTTGCTGCCCGTGCTTGATCAGTTTGCATTAGCAATGAAATTTATTCCTGACACCACAACGTTACCGGAGGAATCTCGTCGCGTGTGGGAGAACTGGTTGACGGGTATGCGTGCCGTGCAGACGTTGTGGGATCAGCTCGCGCAATCGATCGGCCTTGAACGTATCCCGGTTGTCGGCCCGTTTGATCCATCGATGCACGAAGCGATGAGCGAAGAAGTGATCGAGGGGCAGCCTACGGGTACGATTGTACGCGTTGTCGCGGATGGATGGTGTTGGCACGGAAAGGTGTTGCGCCCAGCACGAGTTATCCTTGCAAAATAATTCTTTTTTCAACCCCTATGTCTCTCATTAAATGGTCACCATTTTTCTTTGAACCGATGGATGGTATGGATCGTTTCATGGATGATGCCGGCTCCTTGGTTCCGCGCAGCGGCTCAAGCATTGCGCCACCGGTCGACATGTATGAAACAAAGGACTCGCTCGTGGTGGAAACGCCGCTCGCCGGAGTTGATCCAAAGCAGTTAGAGATTTCCATTGAAAACGGCGTCCTCTCCATACGTGGCTCAAGCGAACGTCGCACCGAAGTTGATGAGAAGAATTACTATCGTAAAGAGGTGCGCTATGGTTCCATGTTTCGTCAGATTCCGTTGCCGACGCGTGTCGTAGAAGATAAAGCTGAAGCGAGTTTTGATAACGGATTGCTGAAAATCACGATCCCTAAGGCAAGTGCGACGAGTTCGATTAAGGTAGAGGTTAAAGATAAGAAATAATACAAAATGATATGTCAAAAATTCTTGGAATCGATCTTGGAACAACCAATTCATGCATGGCGATCGTGGAAGGCGGTCAGCCAAAGGTGTTAGAAAATGCCGAAGGCGCGCGTACTACGCCCTCGGTTGCTGCGGCTTCAAAGACGGGTGAGCGCTTGGTCGGACAGGTCGCGAAACGCCAGGCCGTGGTCAATCCGGAGAACACGGTATTTTCCGTGAAGCGTTTGATTGGACGTCGATGGGAGGATGCGGAGACGCAGCGCGATCGTCAAACACTCCCTTTTAAAATCGTGCAACACGGGGATGCGGTGCGTGTGGTGATGGGAGGAAAAGAGTACACGCCTGAGGAGATTTCTGCCATGGTGCTGCAAAAATTGAAGGCAGATGCAGAGGCTCGCACCGGTGAAAAGATCACCGAAGCCGTGATCACGGTTCCAGCGTATTTTGATGACTCGCAGCGTCAGGCCACGAAGATTGCGGGAGAAATTGCAGGCTTAAACGTTCGCCGCATCATCAACGAACCGACCGCCGCAGCGCTTGCGTACGGATTTGATCGTAAGAAGGATGAAAAAATCGCGGTGTACGATCTTGGGGGAGGCACATTCGACGTGTCTGTGCTGGAGGTTGCCTACGACGAAACCACCAAACAAAATACCATTGAGGTACGCGCCACCAATGGCGATACGCATCTTGGTGGAGATGATTTTGATCAGCGAATCTTTGATTGGATCGTGACGGAATTTAAGCGCACCGAAGGCATTGATATCAGCAAGGATTCATTGGCGAAGCAGCGTATCAAGGATGCAGCTGAGAAGGCCAAGATCGAACTGTCGAGCGCGCTCGAAACAGAGATCAACCAGCCGTTTATCACGAGTGATGCCACGGGTCCGCGTCATCTGTTGTTGAAGTTGTCACGTGCAAAACTTGAACAGTTGGTCGGCGATCTCGTCGACAAAACCCTTGAACCATGCCGCAAGGCGCTCGCGGATGCAAAATTGTCCGTCGGTGATATTCAAGAGGTGATCATGGTGGGTGGGATGACGCGCATGCCGCTCGTGGTTCAGACCGTGGAAAAGTTTTTTGGGAAGAAAAGCAACGCATCCGTGAATCCAGATGAGGTCGTGGCGATCGGTGCTGCGATTCAAGCAGGAAACTTGCAGGGGGATATCAAGGGTGAGTTGCTGCTGTTGGATGTGACCCCGCTCTCATTTGGAATCGAGACGCTGGGCAGCGTCATGACAAAAGTTATTGACCGCAACACGACCGTTCCTACCTCGAAGACACAGACGTTCTCGACCGCCGCAGATGGTCAAACCTCGGTGACGGTACGCGTCGGTCAGGGTGAACGCGAAATGTTTGCAGATAATCGTGAACTGGGGAAATTTGATCTCGTCGGCATCCCATCTGCACCACGCGGCGTCCCGCAGATTGAGGTTACCTTCGATATTGACGCGAACGGCATTCTGTCCGTCAAAGCTGTTGATAAAGCGACGCACAAGGAGCAGAAAATTACCATCAGCGCATCCACGAATCTCTCCAAGGAAGAGATCGAGCGCATGCGTCGTGAGGCCGAGGAGCACGCCGGTGAGGATAAAAAGCGTCGCGAATCTGTTGAGGTGAAAAATATGGCAGAAACCATGATCTACACGACGGAAAAAATGCTGAAAGAGCATGCCGACAAGATCAAGCCAGAAGATAAACAGGATGTGGATGCGAAGCTCGAGGCTCTGCGTGCCCTGAAAGATAGCGATGATCTTGAAGCGATCAAGAAGGCCGGGGACGAACTCGCGACCTCTGCACAAAAGATCGGGGCAGAGATGTACAAGCAGGATAACACCAGCTCTGAAATGGGCGGTGGAGGGACGGATCATTCATCCGAAGCTGCAAGTGAGTCTACAGACGGTTCGACGCCAGACGGTTCAGCGAGCTAATCCCATTCTTCAAAGTTCCTTCACCCTCTATGTCCATCAACCAGCCCGCACAGCCTGCGCAGAACAATAAGCAACAGATCAACCTTCAGGCAGATCCAAAGGATCTGAAGGGTCGCTACGCCAACGCGTTTTCGGTGACCTCGCAAGAACGTGAGGTGGTGATTGATTTTTTGAGCCATGTGAACGCCAACGGTTTGAACCAGGCGCAACTAGTGTCACGCGTGTTCCTCAATCGATTCACGGCCCAGGATCTGGTCACGGTAATGCAGCAGGCGCTTGCTCAGTGGGAAAAGATTCGGTACGAGGGCGGTGTTGCCTTGCCGGCATCTTCTGAGCCGTCAGACGCAAAATAGCGTATGAAGGTGTTTGAAGCTATCAAACAAAAACTTGATGCTGCGGGGATCGCTTACCACGTGGAACATCATGAGCCGACACGAACGTCAGAAGATGCGGCGCGCATTCGAGGCGTAGCTCTGCATAGTGGTGCAAAAGCCATTGTAGTGACCGGTGAAAAAACGCATACGTATACCTTGTTCGTCATGCCTGCGGATCTTCGCTTGGATAGCAAAAAGGTCCGCGCATTGCTTGGGGAGAGCGTCAGTTTCGCGCAGGATGTTGAGGCGGTGACGGGCTGTGTGCCTGGATCGGTTCCACCGTTTGGTTCGATAATTGGTCTGAAGACGTACGTCGATCAACGGTTGGCGGATAATCTTGAAATAAACTTTAACGCAGGATCTCTCACGGATTCCATACGCATGCGATATGATGAGTACCTGCGGATTGAACAGCCGAGCGTGATGGATATCGTCAAGTAGATGTAATTTGCCCCTCCATGCCTAAAGACTACTACCACATTCTGGGTGTCAAAAAAGACGCATCAGAAGATGAAATTAAAAAAGCATTTCGTCGTTTGGCTCATGACCACCATCCGGACAAGGGGGGTGATGCGGCCAAGTTTAAAGATATCAATGAAGCATATCAGGTGCTTGGCGATAAAACAAAGCGCACCACGTACGATCGTTTTGGTTCTGCGGCATTTGATGGACAGGGGGCTGGTGGACCTGGCCCAGGAGGCTTTGGCGGTGGTTTTGGATTTGATCCGTCACAGGGATTTCAGGGAGGGGATATGGGGGACTTGGGTGATATCTTGGGGGAGATGTTTGGTTTTGGTGGCGTTGGTGGTGGACATGCGCGCACCTCTCGCGGTCAAAATGTGGAGATTCAAATTGATCTAACGTTTCGTGAAGCTGTGTTCGGTGTTGAACGCGAGATTCGCTTGAAGAAGTTGATGACCTGTGAAGCATGTGCTGGCAGCGGAGCAGAAAATGGATCAAAAATCGTGACCTGTGATACCTGCCACGGCAATGGTCAGGTGCGTCAGACGCAGCGGGTCCTGTTTGGCGTATTCGAGACCAATGTTCCGTGTACGCGTTGTCATGGGCGAGGAAAAATTCCTGAAAAAACCTGCCATACCTGCTCAGGATCCGGCGTTACGAGACGCGAACAGACCATGAAGATTTCCATTCCGGCGGGCGTAAGCGAAGGCGAGGTGCTTCGGGTGAATGGGGCTGGTGAAGCCGCACCGTTCGGAGCTGCTGCCGGTGATTTATTCGTGCATCTGCGGGTAAAATCGGACGCAGCCTTTACCCGTTCCGGCCATGATATTCAGAGCCGCGTGGAGGTAGTGTTCTCGATTCTTGCGCTCGGTGGAACAATTCAGGTTCCGACATTAGACGGTTTATCCGACCTGCAGATTCCTGCCGGAACCGCACAGGATTCGACCTTTGTGTTGCGCGGCAAGGGTGTTCCTTCGTCACGCAAACGAGGCGATCATATCGTGAAAATTGCCGTCGTCGTCCCCAAAAAACTCTCTAAAGAGCAAAAGAGCTTACTTGAACAGTTACGCGAGCAGGAGTTGTAGTTTTTTCTTAATTCGTCGCTGTTATAACAGGAAGGTTGTAACAATTTGACAGGCTCACCTGTATCTTGGTGAGGTAGATGCATCATGGAGAAAAAGCAATTCACAAGCTTTTACGACACACATGTCGAGCGCATCTACAGATTCGTGTTGTATCGTGTTGGCAATCGCAAAGAAATCGCTGAAGATCTGACGCAAGACATTTTTTTACGTGCGTTTGAGGCTTTTGAGCGATACGATCCTGAGAAGAGCCGTTCTTCTTGGATATTTACGATTGCGCGCAACTGTTTGATCAACCATCATGCAAAACAGCGTCCAGGTGTGACGTTGGAGGAGATTGAAAGCTCCATCTTTGCCTCGCGTGATGATCGACAGCGTTTGTGTGATCAGTTCGATGAACAGGCATTATTGGAAGCGGTGAACGCGTTGTCCGCTGAGGATGCCCGCCTGGTCCGCATGAAATACCTGGAAGGATGGTCATTTGAGGATTTGGAGGAAGTGTTTGATAAAGCCTCTGCCACCCTTCGCGTTCAGGCGACCCGAGCTGTCAAGAAACTTGGTCGTCTGGTACGTCATCCGGATGAAGACGTGAGAAAAATATAAACCACCTATGTCTCTTTGGCCTATTTCCTATCGTTTATTTCGCATTCGACAGCGATCTCGACCTGATCGTTCGTTTGTCGTGCGTCTGCGCAACCAATTCGCTCAGAAGGAAGGTCTTGTGACAAGAGCGTGGTTCTCGTGGAGAGCGGTCATCGCCTCAGGGAGTTTAATGTGTAGCCTGTTGGGAGCGACGGCAGCCTATGCGTACACTTCAGATACGGTGTTGCCGGACCATCCACTGTACCCTCTGCGACAGGAGATCGAGTCTATTCAGTTTAGTTTCGCTGCCTCAAACCCCATTGCAAAAGATCAGGTTCGTCTTCAGTACCTGCAACGACGTGAGCATGAGTTGATGCTGATGAAACAGCGTAATCAGCGAGTCCCGCTTCAGCATGTGCGCGTACTTTTAAAGCAAACAAAGCACCTGATTAAGGATACGAGTTTCGAGAGAGAGGCGGCGACTTCAACGGACCGCATTCTGAAGGATCGTCCTGCGTTGTTTGTCGCGACAACATCAACCATTGATCATCTCGATCATATTGATGAACATGAAAAAATGAATCCTCAATTGCAACATTTAAATAGTCTCGTCCATGATCAAGCTGAGGAGCTTGAACGTGAGGTGACCTCCATGGTTCCAACGTCGACAGAAGATGTTGATTAGAAACGTAATGAAAGAATGACCTAAAAATACTCCGCAAAAGCGAAGTATTTTTAGATGAGGTTGTTTACGATGCGCGTCCTTTTCGAATGTGGTCAATGATTCCGCGGAGCTCCTCTTCGGAGGTGAAGTTGAGGGAGATGTTACCTGATCCGTCCGGTTTTTGTTTGATATCGACTCGGCAATGAAGCGAGTCTCTGAGTTGAGATTCAAATTCGCCGATGTGTACATCGATGATGGTGGGTCGACGTTGACGCGCAACGCGACGTTCGGTTTCGCGCACGGTGAAATTTCCGGCGAGCAGGGCTTGAAACAGTTGTATCTGTTCCTCTTCGGTTGGTAATGAAAGGAGGGTACGGCCGTTTGAGGAGGAGATCTTCCGTTCCATGAGTGCCTGTTGAATCGGTTCTGGAAGATTGAGTAGGCGCAAGGTGTTGGCGATTTGCGGACGGCTTTTTCCGACGCGTTTCGCCAAATCGTCCTGAGTTAAATTAAATTCCCCGAGTAACCGTTCGAACGCATGCGCTTCTTCAATCGCGTTGAGATCCTGGCGTTGGATATTTTCGATCAAGGCGAGTTCGAGTTTTTGCTGTTCGGTCGCATCGCGGACAAGAGCTGGAACCGTGGCTAATCCAGCAATGGTGGAGGCGCGCAAACGTCGTTCTCCAGCGATGAGCTGATATCGTCCATTGGAAAGCGTGCTGACAACGAGCGGTTGGATAATGCCGTACGTTTTGATGCTGCTGATGAGCTCTTCGAGTTGCTGATGATCAAAGTGGACGCGCGGTTGATGCGGATTACGTTCGATGTGTTCAACGGGAATCTGAACGATTTGCATACCGTCTTGAAGAACGGGAGCGGTCGTTTGAAGCTCTGGTGCGTGGACAAAGTTTGTATTGATAGGTTGGTTGGGTAGCTTTGGCGGAATGAGTGCGCCAAGACCTTTTCCAAGACCAGATTGACGTTGAAGGATCATACGACGTTGATAGGATAAACAGAAGAATCGCGCTGCAGCACTTCGCGCGCGAGACGTTCGTAGGCGCGTGCGCCTTTGGAGCCTGGATCAAAGTGCGCGATCGTTCTTCCAAAGGAAGGGGCTTCGGCCAGACGAACGTTACGTGGAATCACGGAACGGAAGATGTTGTTAGGAAAATATTTATACAGTTCTTGTAGCACATCTTCAGAAAGTTTTGTGCGGCCATCATACATCGTGAGTACGGCTCCGAGCACGTCCACCTCTGGACGAATGCGTTCTTTGACGAGCTGAACGGTCTCCAGTAACTGTCCCAAGCCTTCAAGGGCAAAGTACTCTGCTTGAACTGGGATCAAAATTTCATCGCCAGCAACCAGGCCATTCAATGTGATGAGTCCGAGAGTTGGTGGGCAATCTATCAAAATAAAGTCGTAGTCATTACGAATTTCCAATAAGCAATCGCGCAACTTGAATTCGCGACGTTCTAAGGAAACGAGTTCGATGTTGAGTCCGGCAAGAGCTGTGGTCGCAGGTGCGACACGCAGACCTTCATGCGCCGTTAGTTGAACGATATCGCGAATGTTGACCTGACCAAGCAAGGCTTCGTATACGCCTTGGTTAAGACTGCGATGATCAATTCCGATGCCGGCTGTTGCGTTTGCCTGAGGGTCGAGATCTACGATCAATACAAATTTTCCCAACTCGGCTAAGTAGGCACCAAGATTAATGGCGGTCGTGGTTTTACCCACCCCCCCTTTTTGATTGACAATGGAAATGATTCTCGCCATAGATCGACGAACGCGGTGGAAGATTCAACAAAACAAAGGTATCCGGATTTTATCACGTTTCTATGAACAGGGATATCTCACTGTCAATCGGTTGAAGGTGTAACGCACGCAGGAATTTTGCAGCAGGATTGCTGGTTATTTTCCGCTCCCTGGAAGAATTCCTTTGATCCACGCCGAGATACTCACTCGTGAGAGTTGTCGAATTTTATTTCGTGCATGTCGTGTGCGTGCAAATTTTAGCCAATCAAGACTGGGGGATTTACGCGATTTGTCTACTAAGATTTCTACCATGTCGCCATTTTTAAGCACGCGATGCAGCGGGACCACCTCTTCATTGACCTTGGAACCGACGCAGGTATTTCCGATGTCGGTGTGGATGGCGTAGGCGAAGTCGATGCAGGTGCTTTCTTCCGGAAGATCGATCACGTCGCCTCGAGGGGTGAACACGAAGATACGATCGCGGAACACATCGATCTTTAGGTCTTCTAATGACTGCATGTACCGTTTTTGATCCTGTTGATCGTTTTGTAAATGGGCGAGTTCGTAGACCCATTGCGGAGGCGTTGTTTCTCCTGTTGGGCGAATGGGTGTGCCATTGGCTGGATATTTTTGTTCGTCGTAAGACCAGTGCGCAGCGATACCGTATTCGCTTTCCAGATGCATCTGAGTTGTTCGGATCTGAAACTCGACAATCTCACCATCTTCACAGAATACGGTGGTATGGAGTGAGCGATAGCCGTTGGGTTTTGGCTGAGCGATGTAATCTTTGATGCGGCCTTTGAGCGGTGTCCAGCGGCTATGAATGATGCCGAGTGCGGCATAACAGTCCGCGACGTTCTCGACGATCACGCGCATCGCGATCAGATCGTACACGTGAGCAATGTTACGTTCGTGTTTGAGAAGTTTTCGATAGAGTGAGTACAGGTGCTTTGCGCGTCCATGGACGTCCAGGCATTGGATGCCGGAGGTTTTTAACAGATCTTTGGTCAGACGAATGACGCGTTGCAAATATTCTGATTTATCTTCGCGTGCGGTTTTTGCGAGTTCTTTCACCCAGACGTATTCTTTAGGTTGGATGTATTTAAACGCGCTATCTTCTAAACGTCCCTTGATTTCGCCCATGCCTAAGCGGTTGGCGATGGGCGCATACAGCTCAAGCGATTCAAGGGCAATACGCTCCTGTTTTTTTGGAGGAAGGGCATCCAGTGTTTCTAGGTTATTGAGACTATCGGCGAATTTGATAAACACCACGCGCACATCAGAAGCCATGGCTAAAAACATTTTGCGCAAATTTTCCATGTAGCGCTCGATGCCGCGGTATTTGATTTTGCTGAGTTTGGTGATGCCGGAAACCATGTTGGAGACATCTGCACCAAACGCCTGTTCGATCTCTTCAAGTGTGTGCGAGGTGTCTTCTGGAACGTCGTGCAGTAAGCCGGCCACAATGATTGGTGTGGATAAGTGCATCTCGGCGAGCGTAATCGCGGTGGCGAGCGGATGGACGATGTAGGGTTCGCCTGTGGCGCGTTTTTGTCCGCGATGAGCCGCTTCGGCAAAGGCGTAGGCGCGTTTCACGGTTTCAATTTCTGCCGTCTCGTGATGTGGTCGCAACAGCGCTTCAAGCGTCTCGAGGGTGTTTGGAAGTTTTTGTTCAGCGCTATTCATACTCGTGAGCAGGAGGTCTCTCTATGTATACAGGGTCTGAGCCTTGCTTGGCAATGAGCATGATGCGTGTCTGTGCTATGATACCGTCGTATGTCAAGCGTAGATCCAAGTGACCAGCTCGCGCACATCGAGCAACCCGCGCCCGCCACGCCAGAACGTGCGGTTGATACGCCTTCAGATGCGCGTGAAATAACCACCGCGCTCGAGGAGAGTCTTGAGACGACCGTAACCACGGCTGAACGTGGAATGAAAATCGCGGGGGATTGGATCGGTAACGAGCCCGAGCATATTTTGAAAGAAGAACGACGGCTGCGTAGAGGATGTCGGAAGGCGATTGATGAAGCGCAACGAGAATTTGTTGAGCGGGTACGTGCGATTGAAAAAACGAACGGAGTGAGGATTTTAAGTGATACAATTCTTGCTGCGCTCGCAATATCGGCGGCGAACGATACTGGGACGAAAGCGGATACGTTGCTCCCCGAGTCCGAGTCAATGATGAGCGTCGCAGAATTTGTGGATCCAGATGTCGAGGCGTTGCTGAACGAAGCCAAGGGGTGGAACATTGTTCAGTTAATGAACGATATTCAAGGTAAACTTCAGATCGATGCGGAGCGGGTGGAAGGGGTGGTTGCGGCGCGTACCGCGTTTGAAGCCCCGCCACGTCAACCGCCTGCCGCTTGGGACGATGTAGAGCGTGCCTACGCCGTGGCGTATTTGGGGTATCAGCCTGTAAAGAAGGTTTTTGGATGTTCTTCCGCTGAGTATCAAGCCAAGCTAGATCAGCAGGAATTGGAGCGCTTGTCCATCATTCAGCGTATCTTGGAGAATCGAACATCGGCAAATGTCATGGCTTTGCAGAAATGTTTGACAGCAACTCAGGATCTACAATTGCAGCAAAAACTTGAACGTGCGATGACGCGTGAACAGGAGGCGCACGATCTCTATTCTGCTTTGATGAATCAAGCGCAAGTACCGCAGCCTGCACATGAACAGCAGATGGCCGCGTAGAGAGATGAGAGGATAAGATCAATCGATCTAACAGATTGCTTCGTCGAAGTCGCAACGACGAATAAAAAAAGAACTTCCTTAGAAGTTCTTTTTTGGCTTCTCTACACCGTTTCTTTTTTCTTTGCTGCTCGTTTGCGTTTCGCAGGAATCTTTTTTGTTGAGGTTGTTTTCTTCGCGTTGAGAACCTGGATCGCTTGTTCGAGCGTGATAGTTTCGATGGTCATGTCTTTTGGCAGGGTCGCGTTTTTTTCTCCGTGTTTGACATATGCCCCGAATTTTCCTTGATGAAGCGTGATCGGTTTTTGATCATCTGGATGTGTGCCGAGCGTTTTCAGTGGCGCTGACCGACCGCGTCCAAGTTTTGGTTGCGCGAGCAGTTCGAGGGCGCGTTCAAGGGTCACGGTGAGCACATTGTCCTCACCTTTGAGTGATCGAAAGTCGCCATCGCACACGATGTATGGGCCGAATCGTCCAAGCCCGGCCTTCACATCCTTCCCGCTTGCGGGATGTACGCCAAGTGTTCGTGGAAGCGAGAGGAGCGCGAGAGCGCGTGGGAGATCAAGGGTTGCGAGGTCAAAATCTTTTGGAATACTGATGCGTTTCGGTTTCTGTTTTTTGTCCTCGCTATCTTCTCCGAGTTGCAGATACGCGCCATAGCTGCCGGTACGAATGTAGACCCAGGCCGCCGTTTCTGGATCTTGGCCGAGGCTAGTTGGTCCGCGTTCTGCTTGTTTCATCAGCTCACCGAGCGACTCGGTTGTGAGATCAGCAGGTGCAAGGGTTTCTGGTAACGAGGCTTTCAGCGGAGTGCCTTCGGTTTTGGTTTCGAAATACGGTCCAAAACGTCCGACGCGTACAGTAATACTTGGAACTTGTGGCAAGTTAATGGTGCGCGCTTCGTCTGGTGGAATCTCTTTGGATTTTTCATTGATACGTTCGCGCAACCCTTTTGATCCAAGATAAAATGCTGAGAGATAGGGCTGCCACGCTTCCTTGCCTTCGGCGATATCGTCAAGTCGCGCCTCCATCTTTGAGGTGAACGAGCTGTCGACGAGATCGGGAACGTGTTTTTCCAAGAGTTGAATTACGGCCAGTCCGCGGAAGGTTGGGAGCAGTGTATTTTGCGCTTTGGTGACGTAGCCGCGGTCGATCAACGTTGAAATGATGGACGCGTACGTACTTGGACGGCCGATGCCCTCTTTTTCCATCCACTGAATCAAACCGGCTTCCGTGAAACGGCTTGGGGGTTTGGTGGCGTGTCCCTGCGACTCGGTTTTGGTGCAGTGCGGCGCGTCGCCGATGGCGAGCGATGGCAGGATGCGTTCTTGTTCGGCAAGGTCTTCGTTTGGATCATCGCTGCCTTCTGCGTAGGCCCGTAAAAATCCCGCAAATAAAATTTTACGACCACTGGAGGTGAAAACATGTTTGCCACTTTGCAGAGTGACGGACACGTGCTGCTCCTGACTGTCCTTCATTTGTGAGGCCATGGTGCGCATCCAGATGAGTTCATAGACGGCGCGTTCAGAGCCGCTCAAATTCATATCTTGCGGGGCGGTGAACAACAGGCTTGGACGAATAGCTTCGTGTGCTTCTTGTGCGCCTTTACTCGTCGTGGTGTACTGGCGAGGTTTGTCTGGAACGAATTCGGCGCCGAATCGTTGCGTTGCTTCTCGACGGACAGCCTGGATCGCTTCATCGGATAGATTCGTCGAATCCGTACGCATGTAGGTGATGTGCCCATGTTCGTACAGCGCCTGTGCGACACGCATCGAATCGCGTGAAGAGAGGCCGAGCTTGCGGTTCGCTTCCTGTTGAAAGGTGGAGGTGATAAACGGGGGAACGGGTTTGCGCGAAACAGGTTTCTCGGTCGCATCGGTGACTTTCCAAGATGAGGTTGCTACCTCGTTGGCGATTGCCGTGGCCTCTGTTTCGTTCAGTGCGACGATGTCTTTTGTGTCTTCACGGAGACGGCCGGTGGTTCCGTCAAAATCTTTTCCTTGCGCGAGACGCTTACCGTCTGTCGAGACGAGGGTTGCTGGGAACGCGATATCTTGGTGTGTAAGTTGGGCGAGCACGTCAAAATAGCCGGCCGTCAAGAATCCCATGCGTGTGCGTTCACGTTCGATCAGGGCTTTGAGGGCGACGGATTGGACGCGACCCGCGGATAATCCATAGGCAATTTTTTTCCACAGGAGCGGTGACACCGTGTAGCCCACCAGACGATCGAGCACGCGACGTGTTTCTTGTGCGTGGACGAGATTCTCATCGAGATCGCGTGGATGTTCAAGTGCGGCATGGATCGCGCGTTCGGTAATTTCATGAAACACCATGCGATGCACCGGAACCTTAGGTTTTAACAGTTGCAGCAGGTGCCAGCTGATGCTTTCTCCTTCGCGATCTTCATCGGTGGCGAGGTAGACGTCCTCAGCATCTTTGAGAGCGTGTTTTAATTCGCGAATGGTTTCCGCTTTATTTTTGGGGATAATGTAGAGCGGTTCAAATCCATGATCCACGTCTACGCCAAGATTTGCCCATGGTTCTTTTTTGACGGATTCTGGAATTTCTTCCGCAGATTGTGGCAGGTCGCGCACGTGGCCCATTGAAGCGAGAATGGTGTAGTCGCGGCCCAAAAACTTGCGAATGGTTTTGGCTTTGGTGGGGGATTCGACGATAACGAGATGCATAGGCTGATTGGTTTGTAGCACGAAGCAGAGCGAGGAGTCAAAGTTCAACATCTCATCCAGGTTTGTCCCCCAGTCGTTTTTATCAGCCCCTTTAATTCAAGGAGCGCGAGTTGTGAGCCGATGGTTTGGGCGTCGAGATGGAGCATAGTTGCAAGCGTGTTTGTGTGCTGTGGTTCACGGAGTTTTTCGAGGAGTTCGCGTTCTTGAAGATCGAGTGGCAACGAATCATGTGTACGTTGAACGATGGCAGATGGATCGAATTTTAGCGCATCAAAAATATCTTGCGCGCGAGTGCATGGCCGTGCGCCCATGGTGATCAGGCGGTGACATCCGATGAGACTGGTCTGCCAGATAGGTCCAGGCACAGCCAGGACCTCGCGATTTTCTTCGAGAGCGAGTTTTGCGGTGATAAGAGAACCGCTTTTTTCCGTTGCTTCGATGACGACGGTCGCCTTTGAATAACCGGCGATCAAGCGGTTGCGCATGGGAAAATATTCGCGCCGCGCTTTTGTGCCCGGAGGAAATTCTGAGACGAGTGCGCCGTCGTGCTCGAGAACCTTTTGTGCGAGTTGGACATGTGCGCGTGGATAGAGTGTCGTATCATCGATTCCGCTGGCGAGAATACCGATGGTGATGCCACGTGCATCCAGTGTTGCCTGATGGACGAGTCCGTCGATACCGAGGGCAAATCCAGACACGGTTGCAAATCCTGCTTGAACACACGGAGGGACAAGATGCTGCACGCAGGCTGATCCGTATGACGTGGCGCGTCGTGTCCCTACGAGCGAGATCGTTGGCAGGTCCGTTAACGCTCCGCGAACGAATAGGCGTTCAGGCGCGTCATGCATCTCAAGAAAATTTTGTGGATACGCCTTATCTTCAGGAAAAACAAGAGAGGTGTTTTGTTGTTCAAGGTTTTTCACAAGTTCACCTGGATCCTGTCGTCCACGCCACACGATGAATGCATCAGCTCGATCTTCGCGTAGACCGGTCGACATGAGAGCTGCGCGCGAAGCTGACCAAAGTTCTTCCCACGAACGATGCGCGTTGCGTAATTTGAAGAGCGAGCGACTGCCGAGATTAGGGCAGCACGCGATGGCGATGTGAAAGGAGCGATCGGAAGGCATAAAAAATGTAATAAAATAAAGAGCGTTGTTCACGTCTGAAGATGTGGTTGATTTTTTATCTAGCTATTCCACGTATTCATCGCCTTTACAGTTCCCCGTTCGATCCAATCTATGATGGCCGTTGTTGATCGTGCGAGCGCTTCCTTGATAATCGGTTGTTCCTCTTGCGAGAATGGTTGTAATACAAAATCTTCTTTTTTGATTTGACCGGTCGGTCGTCCAATGCCGATGCGTAGGCGCGTGAGGTCGTTGCGGCCAATGGTTTCTTGGATGGAGCTGATTCCGTTGTGTCCGGCTGGTCCACCTTGAGCGGTAAACCCGATCCGTCCTGGTTCAAAATCCATTTCATCTTGAATAATGAGAACGTCCGCTGGAGCAACTTTAAAAAATTGCATCAATTTTTGTACGGCCTGTCCAGACAGGTTCATGTAGGTTGTCGGATGGACAAGCAGGATTTTTTCTCCATGAAATCTGACCTCACTAATCATCGACACAAACTCTTTTTTCAACAGAAAGGGTTCGACCGATGGATCGAGTTCTAATAATCGGTCGTGCACGCGCGTCACCGCATCCCAACCAATGTTGTGACGTGTGTGAGCGTAGGTTTGCTCGGGGTTGCCGAGACCGATAATGAGCTTCATAAGGTTCGTCGCGCTTTCTTTATTGCCATTTTTGTCGTCTGCGTGTTTGGTTCACGAGTCGTACCGGTTCTTTGATGGCGCCAACCGCAGCAACCATGCCTGGGCCCAACTGGTTGCGAGCGCGATCTGATTTTGCGCGTGGAACCTGGCGAACATTGACCTTGATCGGCGTTCCTTCAAATCCGAATTTCTCCCGCAAGCGCTTTTCAAAGAATTTTGTCCAACTTGGATGAATGGTATCTTTTTCGCCGACCACGGTGATGAGAAAGCTTGGAGGCGCGCTTCCAACCTGCGCGACATCGTAGATGCGCGGGGAACTTGGGCCATAGGATGGCAACGGTTTTTTACTTTTGATACACGCTTTCAAAATGCGATTGACGGCGTTGTAATCAATTTTTCGCTGGCGTTCCTGTTCAACTTTAAGTGCCAGGTCAAGGAGTTGGTTCATGCGCTGTTTTTCTTTGGCGCTCACGAATACGATCGGCGCCCAATTCAGAAACGGAAATGAGGAACGAATCATGCGCTCCCATTCCACGGTGCTGCCTGTGGATTTGTCCTGCACCAGATCCCACTTGTTGGCCACGATGATGAGTCCAGCCTGATGTTTTTCTAACTCGCCCGCAAGATGGCGATCATAGGTGGTGGGATCTTCGGTGACATCGATCACCAAACACGCGACATCTGTGCGTTCGAGCGCTTTCAAATTTAACATGACGCTGACGGACTCAAGTCCTTCCTTGGTGGATTTGTGGCGACGCATACCGGCCGTATCAACGAGCACGATTTCGTGATCTTTGTAGGCGAGATGGGTGTCTTGTGGTTCGCGCGTGGTGTGCGCTTGCGGCGAGACGATCATGCGCTCTTCGCCGATGATGGCGTTGACGAGTGAAGATTTTCCGACGTTTGGACGACCAAGAAACAGCAGATGCAAAGAAGAGGCGGTCTCTTTGAACTCTGGAGCAGGGCGCTGCTTGTCTTCCAGTAAAGTGAGTACGCGATCAAGAAGGTCGCCGGCTCCAAGACCGGTTGAACCACTCACTACGGCTGGTTCACCGCCTGTTAAGCGATAGATGGCCTGTTCGTGCGCAAAGGGAAGGAATTTGATCGTGTCGATTTTATTCGCGACCACGATAATAGGTTTATGAAAGCGTTGCGCGTGTCGGATCCAGCGACGATCTTCAGCAGAAACGCCAGCACGAGCATCAACGACAAACAGAAGGACGTCAGCTTCGCTGAGCGCGAGATCTGTTTGAGCAGAGATGTTGAGACCGATTTCGCTCGTCTCGGTATCAAGGCCACCGGTGTCGATCAATTCAAATGTCATGCCGCGCCAAAAGACGAGACCGTATTTGCGATCACGGGTGGTGTGTGGTGCGGCGCTCGTGAGCGTGCGGGTCGTTTCTGTGAGCCGATTCCACAGGGTGGATTTGCCGGCGTTGGTGCGTCCGACAAGGGCGACGCGTGGATAATGGGACATAAACGACAAAAATCAAGAAAAAATTCAGACCTATCTTAGATAATGGTCACATTCTCATCGTCCTGTCAAGGGGATAGATTCGTATTTGAGGGGAGCGAGTTCACGAGCGGATAGGTTGCATCGCCTAAAATAATGAGGAAATCCGTGTTCGGGGAGTAGATCTGTTCTTGCGTCAGACCATCGTTCAACATAAGCCGTGACTCAGGATGTGCGCCAGTTGCTTTTGTCCAGATGGGTTGAGTGAATGAAATGGTTGCATTCAACAGATGGCCAAGATTTGTGAGGTCGGAGGATTTCTTTCCGTCAGAGAGATCGTAGATTACGGTTTGATCATAGCCGCGATGCACAGCATTGCTAAAGGCGCTGACCTGATATCCGGCTCGTTCAAGTTTTAAGGCGATTTCAGCGGCAAAGCCGGTGCGCGTGGTGCCATTTCGAAGTTCGACACGAATCAGGTGTTGTGCTGGTGGTGCAGGAGTATCGTTGTTGATCGCGACCTCGGCGTTGGTGCTGGTGGTGTTAAAAGGGTGCTGCATCAGATCTCGCACCTGTGACCAATCTGGTTGTTTTGGAAACAGCATGTAAGCCCCGTTGATATTTGTCGCCACGAGCTGGCCTCCGGGATCGCCCGTAAGTTGACGCGAGATCACACGATTATTGGAAAATGTTTGCGCGAGAGGCAGAAGTTTAAGCATGTCCCAGGCCGAGAGATCGGTTTGGATGTGGCTACTGACCGTATTATAGATGGCGGCGAGTTTTGTGGGATCGCTGAGCGTTCCGATGGACAGAAGCTTTTGGCGTACCGCCATAATGATGAGCTGTTGTCGTCGCGAACGAGCAAAGTCAGATCCTTCGCCGTTGTCGCCGTGTCGCGAACGCGCATACGTAAGAGCGCGGTCAGCGTTCATGTGTTGGACACCTTTGGTGAACGAAACGGTGACCCATTCGTTGGGATTGGGGCCAAAGTCATCCGTCGGAAAGGAGGTGTCAACAAAACTGTTCGGGACATTCACGTCAACACCGCCAATAGCGTCGATGAATTCAGCGAAGCCGCGAAAATCAAGTCGCACGTAGTGATCAATAGGGATTTCAAAAAATTGGCTGAGATCTTGCGCGGTGATGCCAGCCCCTTCGCCTGGATGATCTGCTTCTGCATACGCGTTCACCGCATTGATTTTTTCGTATTGCTCGTGTCCAAGGGGATAGGCTAAGTCCCGTGGAATTGAAATGAGTGCCAGACGGTTTTGCTTTAGATCAATTGAGGCGATCAGCATGCTATCCGTGAGTTGGGGTCCATCGTGTCCTGCCCCGCCGACGCCCATAAGCAAGATGTTCATCTGATCGCGTGGAGCAGTTGTTGCGGTGGTGGAAGATGTGGCCGCGCCAAATGAAGGCCAGCCCAGGTGTTGCAGATCAATGATGGTTGGCAGGTGAGCCATTTCAAACAGAACAGATGTGCCATGAGAGCTTGCGAGATAGGAGGCGCGCGCACCTAAGGCGGAGGTTGCCCCAACAAGCAAGGTAAATATCCCGGCCACGCACCAGGTTTGCCAGCGAAAATGTTGCTCGTCTTTTGCTAAGAAGTTTGGCGCGTGTGATTCGATTTTCATGGGAGTCTGTTCAGTGTAGCAAGATGAGCATGGGGGGACAAGCTTGGAAAACATATTTTTTGTTGCAATGAGTACACTTGTGCACACGGTTTATTTTTTTTGTCTGGCGTTCATGCTATCCTGTGGTCCAGGTATGGATCAGTTCTTTCGTTCTGTTCAGCACGCGTTACGGGCGCTCACACGAAGAGCCTGGAATTTTGCGAATCGACATCCGCAGAGCGTGTCGATGCTTCTTATCATCGCTTTGTGCGCAGGTGCTGCGATAGTTGTTCCGAATGTTGCGCATGCGGATGGATTGCTCGATTTTCAAAACACGTTTTTTAGTCTTGCGATCGACGTTCTTCAAGGAATCGTGAAGTTGTTTGGGAACATTCTCACCTTTTTGATTGATATATTTTTGTCGTTTGCGCAGTACAACCATTTTGGTGATGCGTTACCTGTCAGAATTGGATGGACGCTGGTGCGTGACGTGTGCAACATGTTTTTTATTGTATTCCTGTTGTTGCACGCGTTTGGAACGATCCTGCCATTTGACACGGGGTTCGGATATAAACAGATTCCGGGGCTGCTCGTGACCGTAGTGTTGATTAACTTTTCAAAAACGTTGGTGATGATTTTGATCGATATCTCGCAGGTGATCATGTTGACGTTTGTACAGGCGTTTGCGCAATCTGGAGCAGGAAATTTCGCGCAGCTGTTCGGATTGACCGGTTTGTTGCAGGCGAACATGACGCAGGCAGGGAGCAACACCATTAGTAACTTGCCGTCATTTATCAACATTTTCATCACCTATCTGCTCGCGATTATTTTATTGGTGATCGCGTGTGGAACGATGATCGTGATGGTGATCTACATTTTGGCACGTATTATTGCGCTGTGGATGTTGTTGATTTTTTCCCCGGCCGGTTTTTTCATGTCAGCGATCCCAAGCAAGTTAAAAGGAAGTTTGGGTGAGCTTGGAAAATTTTGGAGCAAACTCGGACCGACATTGACAGGTGGTCCGGTGGTCGCCTTTTTTGTGTGGCTTGCGTTAGCGACGGTTCAGCAGTCGGGTGGTCAGGCCGCAGGAGCAGGAGGTTCTGCTCAGGCCGTTAATCTTTCCTCCTCGCTGCAGTTGTATACACCTCCAGCTTCAGACACGAGCGCGGCAGGGCTTGATAGTACCCTGCAAGGACAGACTGTCGCAGGAGCCGCTCCGTCAAACGGTTTTTTAAGCAGCATTGGCAATACGCAAGGCATCGCAACGTTTATCATCGGGGTTGCGATGATGCTCATGGGACTCGAGACCGCCGCAAAAGTCACGGGCGAGGTGAATGATTTTGCTGGAACATATGCCAAAAAGGCTGCTGGTTACACCAAACAATTTGCAAAGGCTACCGCCAAGTGGTCAGCCATTGGAGCGACGGGGTATGGAGCTGGAGGGGCAGCATTGGGGGCGCTTGGTCTTGGAACCGGAAGCGTTGCTGCGAATACGGCAGCCGGAATTACCTTGGGTGTCGGAGGGTCTAAACTCTCCACATTCTCGAAACGTATCGGCCAAGACGCGGTGGGTACAGGTGCAACGCTTGCGCGTGGAGCTGGTTTGACCGGAATCGTTGCCGCGACCACGAAGGATTTTGGTATTGGTGGTAAGGAGGGTGTGAATTTGAAGGAATACCAGATGATGCGTGAGACTGCTGCGAAGAAAGAAGCGGAGGAGCAGGGTAAGCATTCCGAATCATTGACGGGCTGGAAGAGGAAGATGGAACAGTTACCGATTATTGGAGCAGGAAAGAGCACGATTCTAGGCTTCCAGAAAGAAGAAAAGATGAAGAAGGCGGCGATGTTGGCTGTTGATACAAAGGCGGCTGAGAAGAATCAGAAGGGCGAGATGAAGAGCGCTACGGAAAAAAAGAAGGCTGAGTTAATAGGGGCAAGGGTTTCGGTTGTTGAAGCTGAGAAGGGAGCTGCGGTTTTTGCGCAACATCAATCTTTGGAAGCGCAGCGTAGTAGACTCACGGCTACGGAAGCTGCCGCAAAAGCTGCGGGAGACGAAAAGACAGCTGGTGAAATGAAGGAGATTCGCGAGAAAGATCCGAGCTTATTGTCGGACGATAAGGCTGTTCAGGCATGGGCTGAAGCGAATGCTGGGCCTGATAAGGCTAAGGAGCGCGCCGCACTGTCTGGTACGGCCGCGAATGATGCACGTTTGCACGCAGCTGTTTTGAAACAGAATGGTGCTCTTATAATGAGTGCTGATGGAAAGAGTATCGCGGGTGTTAATCCGGTAGAAATGAAACGGGTGTTGCGCGACAATAAGGATACGGCATTTGGACGCGGCATGGCGGGTACGGCGAGCTATCTTTCGAATGATGCGAGTGCCGGACACCCTGTCGCTGTTAGTGATTTGGGATCGTTGCGAACGGTTGATCGTGTTGGTCAGCCAGCGGCTGTGTATGACGGTAAAACCGGTCAGCGAAAAATTTCGGCAAATGAACAGACGGCGATACGTAATCTTGAAACTGGAGTCAATTCAACGAACACGCCTGCGGCTAATATGTCCGTGATTGATTCCGCGATGAAGTTAGGCGGCATGAATCATGCAGGAGCCGAGGCGGCTGCTGGGGATGGTAATAAGGCAGCGGTAACCTCAGCCATTACCTATAAAGCGACGAACTCGTTAGATCAAGTAAGAGACGCAGAGGAGCGACTAAGCGCGTTGGGAACCTTGCCAGCCGGAGCCACGCAGACACAAAAAGACGCCTACACCTTAGTAGCAAATGGCTTAGAGCAGAAGCGCGCCGAAGCGGCTCAGAGTTTTGGTGCTGTTATGAAAGATTTGGGAGGTCTTTCTAATGATTCGAGAAATGCCGTAATTAAGAAATTGGTCGATAATATGAAGACGGAGTATGACCAGGGTAAGACGACAACGGCGAATGCATTAATGGCCTCATACGACAGCATGTCGAATCCAGATCAGCAAAAGGGATTAGTGAATCTCATTGATCATATTCGTGATAGTGATGCCGCTGAAAATAAAGTTGCCATTGAGCAAATGAAGAAAGTGTGGCCGCGAGACGGCAACACCGCGGCAGGGAGAAAGACCCCTTCCGGAATTCGTAAAGCACTTCATGGTGAAGGTCGTTGGGCGGAATCCTAACCTGTTATGAATCGTCAAACATGGATGAATGCATTTAACCAGGCTCCCGAACTTGTTCGTGGATATCTTCTGGATTCCGCGTCTGGTGAAAATGAGGACAAGGCCATGCAAGAACTGGCGTATGATTATGACACCTGGGATCATCTGATGGATGTGGTGTGGGACACGGTGTTTGGTGGATTATCGAAGCAGGAATTTTCTGAACATCTCAAGCCGTATCTTGGCGCGCGCAAGCAGGAAGATGTTGAACGTTCCTTGTTGCGTTACGTTATTTTTCCACTTGGTGATTTAGTCTCGTGGGATATTGATGCACGCTTAATCGAGCTCGGAGTCCCGCAACGCGACGTGCAATCATCCTTTCGAATCGCTTTGCGGCCGGTTTCCTATGGCGCGGCGGTGCGTCGCATTGCTGCGCAGGCGAGGGTGAGTTTATTGTCAGAGGAGATGATCCGTCGTGTGCGTGAATTATTGATTTCCTACGTGAAGGGCGTGCGCACGATTGAACAGTTCTTGGAGATGTTGCAGCGTCGCCAGGATGAGGGCGGCGTTGGATTGAGTCAGGAGCAGGCCTACGCATATGCGGATGCCATGCGCGCTTTTCTTGATGCAACACAGGTCATGTCTGAACAGGAGTACGCAGACTGGTTGACGAACAAGGAACGTGAGGCCTTCATTGAAAAGCAGCGCGAACAAGCGAGCGCGATTCTTGCGGAAGAAGGAATGGGTCCGGAGGTACAGACGCCATCGGTTGGGCGTGCGGTCTCTGCCTTGGAGCGTGCGGTGACGTTGGCGGTGGCTTCAACGGGTGCGATTTTTCCCGACGAAACGCTCCGAAACCGTTTCGGATTTCTTGTCTCGACGCGTTTACGTGATGTGCGAAGTGCCTTACAGGCGCGCCAGATGTTGGAGCGCGAAGTCAAGGTGGGTGGGCTTGGATTGCCTCCTGAACAGGCCGAGCAGGTCGCAGCTGAGGTGGAAAAAATTTACAAAGAACAACGTGAGAATGTGATGCAGGATGAAAAAAAGAAGATCGAAGAAACGTTAGAAGCGCAAAAAAATAAGATTGAAGAACGCAAGCTCGCAGAGAGCCAGGAACATGCTGAATGGTTCCAAGAAAAAGCCAAGCAGCTCCATCCAGAGGACGCGTTGCGTCAAGCGTTGGATGCGGCGCGCATGGCGCCGCAAGGGGGAGGGGATGCAGCAGGGAGCGCGGTTTCGCCGAGCCGTGTTGATGGTGTTCGTGCGGCTGGACGCATGATGGGATTGGATGATGAGCTGGCCGGGATGACGCTCGAGGCGTTTCGACGTTTATCGAAGAGTCCTGAACAGGCTATCCTAAAAATTCAACAAAAGTTTGACACGTTGCATCAGGAATCGTTCGAACGTTGGACCGATGGCGTGATGGCGTGGCGTCGTTCACCGTTGCAGCAGACGTATCTCAACTTAGTTACAGAGAGTTTTAAGGCCGGTATGCCGGTTGCTCAGCTTGCGCAGAGTCGTCGCGAGACCGATCCATCAATCCCAACCCCTGAGGAATTGGGCGCGATTGTTCATCTCAATGCGTCGTTGGAATTATAGCTATGCCAGACAAATACGTTGTTCCACAATTTATTGATAGCGAGGATAAAATCCTCGGACCAATTACCGTCAGGCAGTTTATGATCTGTTTGATTGCGGTGTTTGTGATTTTTATTGAGTACAGCGTCATGCAGCTGGTATATTTTATTTTGTTGGCGATTCCTACAGCGGCGTTGGCGGGTATCTTTGCCTTTGCGAAGATCAATGGCCATCCGTTTCATATTTTTTTCTTGAACGTGTTGCAGAGTTGGACGCGTCCGGGGTTGCGTACGTGGCGTCGCGAGTTGAGTGATGGGGAGTTGCGCGCCATGATCGTGCGTAAACCAGAGGCGAAAATTGCACCAGCTATCAACAAAGCGCGTCCCTCCTTGACGCACCTCCGTGACTTATCCCTAACGGTGAATACGGGCGGGGTGTATAATCCAGATGCAGATTAGCGTGTATGCAAAGTACTAAGCTCTCCGGAGGAAAAACCGGCGTTCCGTCACAAAAATTTTTAGACATCTCGGAAATTCGAGATGATACCTTGATTTTGAAAGACGGAACGTTGCGCGGTGTCTTGCTTGTCTCAAGTATTAATTTTGCGTTGAAGTCCTATGACGAGCAGCAGGCGATTGTGCAGGCGTACATGCAATTTTTGAACAGCTTGGAATTTCCGATTCAGATCGTGATTCAGTCGCGCAAGATGAATATCGATCCGTATCTCCATCAGCTGGAGGAGCAACAAAAGAAATTATCGAATGAACTGCTGAAACGTCAGATTATCGATTATCGCGATTTTATTCAGCGCTTGGTGCAGATCGGCGATATCATGCAGAAACGATTTTATGTGGTGGTGCCACTAAACCCGGCGACCAATCAACAAAAAAGTTTTTTTCAACGTCTGGGTGAGATTTTGACCCCGACGATCGCCATTCGTTTTTCTGAACAGCGGTTTCAGAAACAATTATTTGATCTGAGTTTGCGAGTGAATCAGATCACCTCGGGACTTTCGTCGATGTCGTTGAAAGCGATTCAGCTCAACACGCAAAGCTTGATTGAACTGTTCTACACGGTCTATAACCCCGAGCTGTATGACACGCAGCGCATGATCGAGCTCGATAAGTTGCAGGTCGAAACCGAGTGAACCTTGAACTATGCCATTTTCCGTTGATGATCAAAAAGGATTTGACGCCTCCGTCTTAACAGCCGGTGGTGTGAAATTGAATCGAGGCCAGGACAAGGCTGAACGCGAACGCCAGCGCGCGGAAGATACGATTGCATTGGAAGAGGAGCGCGTCTATCGTCGCGGCGTCGCCAACATCAAGGACTTGATTGCTCCATCGGCGATGAAGATCGAGCCTTCATTCGTGCGCTTAGGCGATGTGTTTTGCCGCACCATTTTCGTCATTACCTATCCGCGTTACGTGAGCGTTGGCTGGGCGTCGCCGATCATTAATTTGAGTGCGCCGCTTGACATCGCGATGTTTTTTTATCCGATCAAGGCGGATCTAGTGTTGAAACAGCTCAAGCGTAAAACGGGTTTGCTTGAATCGCAGATCAGTATGGATGCGCAAGCCGGAAAGCCGCGCGATCCGATCTCCGAGACGGCTCTGCGTGACGTCGAACAGTTGCGTGATGATCTGACGCAAGGCATTGAACATTTTTTTCAGTTCGCGTTTTATTGCACCTTTTATTCTGCGGATAAAGACCAACTCGAACGCGTGACTACTCAGGTGGAAGGAACGTTTGCCGCCATGTTGATCTACACCAAGCGCGCGTATTTTCAATCGGAGCAGGGATTTAATTCAACCTTGCCGGTCGGGAATGATGAGTTGCAGATCACCTTTAACATGAGCACGTCGCCGATCGCGTCGTCCTTTCCTTTTACCTCTGCAGAGCTTTCAAGCGACAACGGAATTCTATACGGCATCAATCGTCACAATAATTCTTTGATCCTGTTTGATCGTTTTTCCTTGCAAAATGCGAACGCGGTGATCTTCGCGACCTCTGGAGCGGGAAAAAGTTATGCGGTGAAGCTAGAAATTTTGCGTGCGATCATGTTAGGTGTGGATGTGATCGTGATCGATCCGGAAATGGAATATAAGGCCCTGTCTGATGCGGTCGGGGGAACATACATCAGTATCTCCTTGTCATCACGTTCCAAACTGAATCCGTTTGATCTTCCTCGTCCCACCGGTGAGACCGAATCGTCGGAGGATATTATTCGTAGCGCTGTCATCACCATCAAGGGTTTGCTGAAACTCATGCTTGGACAGGTAACTACGTCTGAGGATTCCCTGCTTGATCGTGCGTTGCTTGAAACGTATGCCAAGAAAGATATCGTTCCTGGGGTTGATCTGACGCGCGTTGAGCCGCCGATCATGCAGGATTTTCAAAATATTTTGGAAGGCATGGAAGGGACCGCTGAACTGGTCGTGCGTTTAAAGAAATATACCGAAGGCACCTTCGCGGGTTTGTTGAATGCGCCAACGACAGTGCAGATTAATAATCAGCTAGTCACGTTTTCCGTGCGTGACTTGGAGGATGAGCTTCGTCCGCTCGCGATTTACACCATCATTAATTACATCTGGAACGTGGTTCGATCAGAGCGCAAAAAACGCATCTTGGTGATTGATGAGGCTTGGTGGTTGATGCAATCAGAGGATTCTGCGAAATTTATTTTTGCGTTGGTTAAACGCTGTCGCAAATATTTCTTAGGCATCACCACCATCACCCAAGATGTGAATGATTTTTTGACCTCGCCCTATGGCCAGGCCATTGTCACAAACAGCTCCATGCAGCTACTGTTGAAGCAATCGCCTGCTTCGATTGATCTGGTTGCGCGTACTTTTTTGTTGACGCAATCGGAAAAATATTTGCTGCTTGAATCTGGTGTCGGTGAAGGTATCTTCTTTGCTGGTGCCAAGCATGCAGCCATTCAGATCGTCGCGTCGTACACGGAGGATCAGATTGTGACGACAAATCCGGAGCAACTTCTCAAACAAGAAGCGGCCAAGAAAGAATTCGCTGAAGCGGAAACTCAACGTAACGCCTGATTTTATTTCTATGATCCAACGTCGAACTGTTGCATTCCTGTTGATCGGTGGCGGCTTCCTGGCGCTGCTTGCTGTTGTTTTATGGTTGATGTGGCCTTGGCTGCATCGTCCGGCTCCGGTGAAGATGGTGACCCCGATCGCTACTGCCCCAGCCCCGTACCATCCCTCGTTTACTGCACCAAAACTACATCCGATTACCAAGCCGACCAGCGTTACGCCTGAGACCACAAGTGAACAATCGGCAGAGGATTCGTTGAAACGACAGTCGGTCGCGTGGGTTGAGCGCGCAGGGACGTTTTCGAGCGTGGATGGATTTTCAAGTTTGAATCAGGTGTTTGTTGAATCTGTGCCGAGTATCCAGCAGTATCTCCAGTCTCAGCAGCAAGCCCTGGTAAAAGCTCATCCGTCGGTTGGAGCGACGTATGGCCAGACAACGCGGGCGTTTTCAGCAAGTATCGTGGACGGGCTGCCGTTGCTGCAGCATGGCCAGGCGCGCGTTCTCGTTCAGGCGCAACAGACCACGGTTACAGATGCCACCTCGACCAAGGAGTATGTGCAAACCGAATTACAATACGATCAACAAGGAGCTTCTTGGGTGGTGACGCACGTGAGTACTGAGCCGCTCAAATTATAGCCGCTTCATGTTGCGCGAACTCCTTTTGGATGTGGTGTTTCCTCCCACCTGCGTGATGTGTGAGGCGCCGGATGCCTGGATGTGTCAGGAATGTCTGTTTCGAATTGAATTAGCCCGGCACGCGCGTTGTCCACGATGCGGGATGCGTTCGGTGCGTGGACATGTGTGTCATGGAGATTGGCCGTTTGCTTCGATTCTCTCGCTTGGCTTCTATGCGGATCCGGTGTTGCGCGGATTCGTGACCAGCTACAAATATCGTTCGCTTGTTTGTCTTGAAGATTCGTGGACGGAATTACTGAAACGATTCCGCTCTTCATTCCTTGAGCCGTGGCCTTGGGCTGGACGCTCTTCATTGACCGTTGTGGCGCTGCCGAGCGACGAGCACCGTGTTCGTACGCGCGCGTTTGATCACGCAGTCGCTCTGACTCAAGTGGTGCGTGATACGCTTGTCCCCTGGGCAACGATCACGCAAGGATTGCGACGTCTATCAATGGCCTCTGTAGCCAACGCCACGCTTCCCGCGGATGCGGCACGTTGGCAGAATGTGAAGAACGCGTTTCACATTGTTCAGCCTATAGCCACGCCGGTGCTTTTAGTTGATGATGTGATGACGACCGGCGCCTCGCTCGTGACTGCGGCGCGTGCGTTGAAGCAGGCGGGCGCGACCGAAGTTCATGTGTTTACGCTCGCAAATGCAAAATAATACATTTTTATGCAACTATCTTTAAAGACATCGGGGTTTTTTCTTGTGGGTTTTGGATGTGCGTTGTTTGGCATGGGATGTCAATCTCAGCCAGTACCCTCGGTGATGCCGCCGACTGCACCATGGACAACCTCTTCAACGTCAGCGACCGTCTCATCGACCTCCTCAACGCCTGATGAACTATCGGTCGCATCATCTACCGTGCGGGAAAGTTTCACTGATGTGGTCACGGATTTTGGTCGAGATTATCGCGAGGTCGCGGGTCCGTTGTTGTCATCCGGTCAAACGATTGTGCGGTTGACGCGGGACGTGTCTAGCGATGGAGAATGGTGGCATGGTGCGTATTCGCAGGAAGGGGGTCAGGGCGTTGTGTATGATGAGGCTGGTCCAACAACTTCAACGGATCGTGACGCGCATCTCTCACTTGGATTTGCGGATACGCTTGCGGGTCAAAGCGTGGCGAGTTCTACGGTGGCCTGGTCGCCGGACGGGCGTTCTCTAAGCGGAACGGTTCGTGATACGAACGGACACGAATTACCACTGGAGCTCTTGCCCGCTCAACTTGAAGGGTCTGCGCGTATTCGTGCTGCGCATGTGCACGCGTCTTGGGAGGACTCGAAGTTCGGAACCTGCGATTATTCCGTTACGTATCCTCAGATTGAGGCGACGGCGGACATTTCGCCTGCGATTGCGGATCAGGTAAATACCGCGTTGCGAGTTGAAGCGATGAGTACGACCTCCACGGACATGAGAGCGGTTGCCGAAACGTACCTCGCGGGATGCGAGGAAGATGTGACTTCTACCGCCGCAGAAGATGCTGGACAAATGCCTCTTGATGGAGAGCACGAGAATGTGTTGGATTCTTTTGCCGTAACCCTGAACCAAGACCATCTGTTGAGCGTGGTTTTTACCGTTGAGGAATACAACGCAGGCGCCGCTCATCCGAATGAAGGGCAGAGCGCGCTAACCTTTGATTTGACTACGGGTCAGGCGTTGACACTGCAGAATATCGTTCAAGCGAATCAGTTGCGAGCATTCATGCAACAAGAAAAGAAACAGCTCCTCGCCACGCGTGGAGACGGCGTCTTTGATGAAAATGCAAAAGAGTTCCATCGTTTTATCGCCGATCATTCCGCGACGTCGACGGATGGCCAGCTCGCCACCTTCGGATCGTTTAACCGATTTTACTTGACACCGTTCGCGCTCATCACCTTTTATGATCCGTATGAGGTGTCTGCGTATGCTTACGGAGAGCTTGAGACGATGTTGCCGTATACAAGCTGGTCAAAGGTTCGTCTCGTTCCTTCACCATTAGATCGAATCCTCGTGCATCCATAAGCCGAATCTTGTTGCGAGTTGCTTGATACGATGATTCTAAGAGACGCGCGTGCTCATCTATGATATCGTAGACCTACATTCATTCTTTTTTATCCTATGAACAACGGAAAATCGATGTGTGGAAGTGGGAACTGTTGCCAGAACGGATCGTCTGGATCTTGCAGTTGTCATTTTCCACGTGGTGTACGTGTGATCAGAGCTATTTCCTGTTTGGTTCTTGCAGTTGTCATTTTTATGTTGGGGATGAGCGTCGGCATGCGCGTTGCGTTACGCCGCGCGTCTGTCGGAGGTCAGCTTGGAGCGTTTCACATGGCGCGTTCGAACAGCGCATACGGGCAACCGTTTGCTCCAAGAATGATGTGGCGTGGAACAAATGAGGATGGTTCCTTGAATGGGGATACGCTTGGTGAAGCGAGCAGCACGAGCTGGTTTGGTGCGATCACGAAGATTGATGGGGGCAATATCACCATCATGGATAACGCAGCAAAAGAGGACATGATCACCTCGCAGGCCAATACGATCATTGTGTCACAAACGGGTGAGCAGCCGTTATCTGCCTTGAAGGTTGGGCAGGCGATTACTGCGGTGGGAGGGGTGGATGCGAGCAGCACGCTTGAAGCTGCCATCATTCGCGTGAATTAAGGAGCATAAATAAAAAACACCTCGTCTTATTGCGAGGTGTTTTTTATTTGATGAATTTTTTATTGAGTGTCTATTTCAAGCTTCGCGATATCTCCGCGTGCGCCATAGGCTTTAATGCGTAGATATTCGCCATAGATGCGTCCAAGGCTTGAGGGATGGTGTGGCCAGGTTTCACGTGTGAGTGGAATTCCATCGACGATCGCAGAAAACGTATGCGCTGACAAAATTGCATCTGGAAAATATTGTTTGAGCGTTCGATACACCCGCCCGCTATGATGCGCCTTGCATGCGTATAAAATGGACGACAGATCAATCCCTTGCTTATCGAGCAACGTTCGTGTGTTTGTGATTTCATCCTTGGTGTTCGCCGAAGCTTCTTCAATGAGAATGTCTTTTGGATTGATGCCGTATTGAGTGAATTTTTGAAACGTTTTTTGTCCATAGGTTGTTCCTGTACGATAAAACTCCCTGCCGATGCCTCCGCTTGCAATGACGCGTTGAACAAAGCCTCGCTGATAGATGTCTGCGAGTTCGTTGTAGGCCTCGTGTTCACAACCGATCACCCACAGGACTTCGGAGGGACGTTCCTTTGGCGCAAGAAATACGACTTGACTTATGTGTTGGATTTCTTGCTCTGTGAGTTCGTGATCCGGCAGAACTTCACGCGGAATTTCTCGCTGTGTGTGAAAATCTTCGTAGGTTTTTGGGATGAGGGGCATGCAGAGGATGGTATATGGATTTGTTATAGATAGCAAACAAAAATGTATAAAAATTTGACAAAACGGTAAAAATAAGAAATGCTTTGAATCGTTGCGAGAAAGCAACAGCCCAAAGGAGGGCATCATGCAGCGTTTCATCGTGCCTCTGTGTTTCGCCTTAGTGACGTCGGTCTTGTCTTCGCAGGCCTTGGCGCAGAATGCGCGCAGGACGACTGCTCATCCTGCAGCGGTTCGTCCGGCACAGCCCGCGCAGCAGGCGACGTCCTCCGGTGAGGATGACATCGCCGCGATCAACGCGCAGCAGCACGGGAGTACGGCTGCGTCCGACGACAACGGCTACGGTTCCGGCGCGGGACGTGGTCTACGCGGTCGTGGAACTGCCGGTCCGAGGATCACGCTCTACCCCGAGCCGATCCGTCACACGGTGCTGGCGCACCTCGCTGAGGTCAGTCACTGCTACGATCGTTATCCAGCGGTGTACGATCCGGCGACGTACACGTGGATGAATCCGGATGATCGGCGGCTGCATGTGGACATGCACTTCGTGATCGCTTACGACGGATCGGTCTCCGAGGCCTCCATGCGGGGTGCGACGATGCAGAGCGTCGAACCGCTTGGAAATTGCGTTGCGAGCGCCATCCGCACCTGGCGATTCCCCGTGCATCTCAACGGTGGAATCACCGAGGTCAACTATCCCTTCGTCTTCGATCTGGTTCCAGCAGCCCTGCCCGCTCGACGTTCGGCCCGCTCGATGTCGGTCGCTCCTCGGCCGACGAGCTGACCTCTCGCCGTTCCCGCCTCTCAATCGACGACTTGATTCCTGTTCCTCGGGATCAATCGTCGATTTTCGTTTTAGATTTTTTTTGTTGCGTCGATATGCTATTATTCCCGCATGTTGCACCTTCTTCATAGAACGAAAAAAAAGAAGTCCGGACACCATCATGTAATTGATTATCTTGCCGAAGGCAACGCCTTAATGAACGGCATAGCTTTGTATCCGCAGTTGGCGCAGGTGTTGCGTACGCATAGCGCACAAGGACTTTCTCCGATAAGTTTCGCGATCATGTTTGTCGCGAACATTGTATGGATCGCTTATGGATTGCATCGAAAGGATGCAGCGGTTCTTTTATGTTCGACGCTGGTCATTATCTCTTCAGGAAGTTTATTTGTATTGAGTTTTTGGATGAAATAAGTGTGCATTAGTATTTTTGTAGATGAAGATGCGGGCTAAGCGTCTTTTTTGTGTTCCTTCTTTCTTTTTTCCCCATCTCCGTGCACAATGCTCACATGTCTGACCTGTTTGAAGGATTGAATGAGGCGCAACGCGACGCCGTGTCCCATGGCGATGGTCCGTTGTTGATTGTGGCTGGTGCTGGAACGGGGAAAACAACGGTGTTGACGCGTCGCTATGCACATCTGTTGCAACAGGAGAGTGTTTCTACAGAAAATTTACTGGCACTCACATTTACTGAAAAGGCGGCCGGTGAGATGGAGGATCGGGTGATTCAGCAGTTACCGACGGGTGCGTATGATTTTTGGATTTCAACGTTTCATGGATTTTGTCAGCGGGTGTTGCAGACGCATGGGTTGGAGATTGGGTTGCCGAATGAATTTCGTTTGTTGACGCCGACGGATGCCTGGTTGCTGCTGCGCCGTCATGTGGATGAGCTGCCACTCGATCATTATCGACCGCTCGGGAGTCCGTTGCGTTTCCTGCGCGCGTTACTTCAACATATTTCGCGCGCAAAGGATGAAGGGATTCGTCCAGAAGAATATCTCGCGTTCGCGCGTGATGCGGTTCTTGATGGTGATACGGAGCTGATCAACGGGGAGCGGAAACGTTTGCAGGAGCTTGCAGATTTGTACGCGAAGTATCGTCAACTGTTGTTGCAGGAAGGATGTTTGGATTTTGGAGATTTGATCCTGGAAACGTTGCGACTTTTTCGTGAACGGCCGGCGGTGCTGGCGCAGTATCAAAAGCAGTTCAAGTTTTTGATGGTGGATGAATTTCAGGACACGAATTGGGCGCAGTATGAATTAGTGAAACTGTTGGCTGGTGAAAAAAGAAATTTGACTGTCGTCGGTGATGACGATCAAGCGATCTACAAGTTTCGTGGTGCGTCGTTGGCGAATATTTTGCAGTTTCGTGAGGACTTTCCGGATGCGAAAACCGTGGCACTGACGGATAACTATCGTTCACATCGAGAAATTCTTGACGTGGCCTATACATCGATCTGTCATAACAATCCGCATCGTCTGGAGGTGCGTTTGCAGGATACGGGGTTGAGCAAAAAGCTGGTCGCGCAACGCGGAGATGGCGGGACGGTTGAGACGTGGTGGTGCGCAAGTGTTGAACGTGAGGCGGAAGCTGTCGTGATGCGCATGCGCGAATTGAAAGAGCAGCAGCCAGAGCTTTCCTGGGACGACCTGGCGATTTTAGTTCGATCAAACGATGGCGCAGAACCATTTGCGGCGGCGTGCGAGCGTCATGGGATTCCATATCAGTTTATGGCCTTGCGTGGACTGTATGCGAAACCGCCGATTTTGGATGTGGTGGCTTTTTTGCATCTGTTGAACGGAACGCATGATGCGCCAGCCATGTGGCGCGTGCTCAACATGAAATCATACGGGCTGTCTGCGCAGGATCAGGCGAACTTGCTGCAGGCTGCGGAGAAACAGAACCGTCAATCGTTGTGGTCGTTGATTCAGCAGGAGGCGCGTTCCGTATCTGCGTCTCCGTGCTTGAGTGAACAGGGGTTGCGTATTGCGCGACGTCTGCTGTCCGATGTCGACGGTCTATCGCAAGCTGCGCGACGTGATGGACCGGTCCGCATGTTGCAGAAGGCGTTGGAAAAATCAGGTGAACTGGAATTGATTCTGCGTCTCCCCGAGGATCGCAAACGCGAAACCTTGCAATGGCTGCATGCATTCGCTGAGCGCATGAAGCGTTATGAGCGCGCCGCAGCCGGAGCGACACTGCATGGATTTTTGGAAGAGCTGCGTCTTGAGATCGACAGTGGTGAAGAGGGCGCGCTGCAAACCGATCCGGAGGCCGGTCCAGAGCTAGTGAAGATCATGACGGTGCATGCGGCCAAGGGGCTCGAATTCGCGTACGTGTTTTTGGTGTCATTGGTGGATCAGCGGTTTCCTACGCGTGCGCGCAGCGACGCGATCCCATTGCCAGACGGGTTGGTTCAAGAACGTTTACCAGAAGGGGATGCGCACCTTGAAGAGGAGCGTCGATTATTTTACGTGGCGCTTACGCGTGCAAAGAACGGACTCGTGTTGAGCGGATCATCAGACTACGGAGGGACGCGTGCGAAAAAACCCTCCATCTTCATCGAGGAATGTGGATTGAGCGTGCCGGTTGCAACGTCTAGCGCGGGTAACGATGAAGCGTTGAATGCGCTCCAGCCCCCAGAGGTCACCTTGGTTGAACCGACCAACAAGGAAGCATTTCCGTTGAAGCGACGTTTTAGTTTTACACAGCTCGCAGCGTTTCATCGGTGTCCTCTACAGTATAAATTTGCGCATATTTATCGCATCCCGATTGCAGATAGTTGGCGTAAGAGCCTTGGAAATTCCCTTCACGCAACCTTTCAGCACATCATGGAGGCGCATCTTGCGCGCGTGGCTTCTACGCAGCCGAGTTTATTTGTTTCTGCTGCAGTTCAACCAGCTTTTCGTGTGACGCAGGACGAGGCTCTTCAGATATTTGAACAGGCATGGCAAGCGTATTGGTACGATTCTCCCGCGCATGCGGCAGAGTACAAGGATAAGGGTCGTGTGGCGGTCAAGAAATTTTTGGAAACATGTCAGGTTGAGGTGCCGGATGTGTTTGAGGTGGAACAGGAGTTTACGTTATTGCTTGGGCAGCACTCTTTACGCGGCAAGATTGATCGTGTCGATCGTTTGCCCGATGGCAGTGTTGCCGTGTATGATTACAAGACCGGTGCTTCAAAGACGTCGCTTGACGCAGAGTCAAAGGAGCAGTTGTATTTGTATCAGCTCGCGCTTGAAGAGCGTGGATTACGGGTCGGTCGTTTGACCTACGTCTACGTTTTAGAAGGAGAAGCGTTGGATGTAGAGCCTATGATGCCAGCGCAGCGTGAAAAATTTGTCGCAAAATTTCAGGCACGCATGGATGAGGTGTTGGCCTCTGATTTTCAGCCGACGCCCGAGGCACATACCTGTCGTACCTGCGATTTTCACGACATTTGCGAATTTAGAAAATCGTAACGCATAGTTGCACCGTTCCTATGGCTTTCCAACCCATTCGTCGAATTCTTCCAGGGGCGTTACAACAGTTTGGTATTACGCGTCAGGTCACGGCCGCACGCGTGGTGAGCGAGGCGCGGGCGAGCTTATTGCGCTTGTGGGGTGAGGAAAAGTCAGCCATAGTTCACATTGTCTCGTTTTCTGAAGGGGCATTGAAAGTGGAAGCCTCTTCGAGCGTTGCTTTGCATGAATTGCGCGCGTTGCATGTGCGTTGGCAGAATGAAATGAATCGACAGTTGGGGGAGCAGGTGGTGAAGAAGATCAATCTGTTTCAAGCGAGATAATATGTCCTTCCAAAAATACATGCTGTTCATGTTCCTGATGACCACGATCGCTTGGGGTGCCTGGGCCATGGTGCTATTTGATATTGATCCCACGGCAACGGGTTGGGTTGGTCCAGGATTTTTTTATCTTACGCTGTTCGTTGCGATGACAGGGAGCTTATCATTGATCGGAACCTGGCTGCGAACCCGCCGTGAAGAGCCGGGAGAAACCTTGTTTCGTCAGGTCAGAATCGCATTTCGACACGCCGTCATGTTGTCTGGAGTGGGTGTGGTGAGTCTGCTGCTTGCCGCAAATCACGCCTTAACATGGTTGGTGTGGTTAGGAGTGCTCGCGATCGTTGGGATCGTGGAGTATGTATTTTTGGTGATACGGGACAGTCGGCGAGCGTAGGAGGGATGCATATTTTTTATCTCCATCAGACGTGACGCAAAAAAACGTGAACGTTTTTCTGTTTTTATTAAGCACTCTTGACGCCTCTCGCTTTTTTTTCTTCGTGTCCTTACACTGTCGAAGCTATGTGGCCGTCATTTTTAGGATACTTCACCAAAGAGCTGGGGATTGATCTTGGTACGGCAAATACGTTGGTCTGGGTGAAAGGGCAAGGTCTTGTTGTGAATGAATCATCCGTTGTTGCAGTGAATAAGCGCAACGGTCAGGTGTTGGCTGTGGGCGAAGAAGCGCTTTCTATGGTTGGGAAGACCCCGCCGCACATTCAGGTCACGCGACCACTACATCGTGGCATCATCGCGGATTTTGAGGTCACCGAAAAGATGCTACGCTATTTTTTTCAAAAAGTGCATCAAGGAAATACGCTTGCGATCCCGCGTCCATTTGTGGTGATTTCTGTTCCGCTTGATATCACTGAGGTGGAACGCAAAGCTGTGGGCGATGCGGCGATGAGCGCGGGTGCACGTGAGGTGCTCGTGGTTGAAGCGCCGATCGCGGCTGCGATTGGGGCGAACCTGGCGATTTCTGATCCGGTGGGAAATATGGTGGTCAATGTGGGTGGTGGTATGACTGAGATCGCAGTGATTTCTTTAAACGGTGTTGTGACCTCGCGAGCGATTCCGATTGCGGGTGATGAATTGAATCGCAATATCGTGCAGTATGCGCGCGATGTGTTTAATATTTTATTGGGTGAACGCGTCGCTGATTCGATTAAGATCGCCATTGGTTCAGCCGTTGAGCTGACCGAGCCGCTTGAGACGCCGATGCGTGGTCGCGACTTGTTGAGCGGCTTGCCGCGCGAAATTATTATTAATGATGCGCAGGTTCGTGAGGCCATGGGCCGTTCTTTGAAAGCGTTGATAGAACAGATTAAGGCGATGTTGGAACTCACTCCACCGGAACTCGTGTCGGATATTTATCAGCGCGGGATTATGTTGACGGGTGGCGGAGCGTTGTTGCGTGGATTGGATCTGGCGATCAGTCATGGAACTGGATTGCCGGTGCATATCGCGCCAGACCCGTTGCTCGCCGTTGTGCGCGGAACAGGGATTCTGCTTGAACAGCCGACGTTATTGCAGGACGTGGCCTTTCCTGCGACGGATCGGTTGCACCGTTTATAAAGCGTATGCGACGCATGCATATCGTTGCCGGGTTGTTATGCGCGGCTTTTGTTGTGCTCCTTTTGTTGGCAGGATTGATGCGCTCAATCGCAGATGGTCTGCGCCGTGTGACTTTGCCGCTTGTCGATGGCACCGCCTCGATGAGTCAGGGCGCAGGAGGATTTTGGGCGCGCTGGACGGATATGTGGCAAGCAGAGTCCAAATTAGAAGCGTTGCAGCAACAGTATGTACAGCTTCGTGTTGACGAGACGCATCTACAGGCTCTTGAAACAGAGAATAGAAGCTTGCAAGCACAGGCGCATTTTTTGAATCAGACGGGGTATGACAGTGTTGGCGCGCATGTGATTCATCGCGATATTCACCAAGGTCGTGCGTTGCTCTTGCTTGATCGCGGCGCAAATGATGGGGTTGAGGTCGGGGATGCGGCTGTGACGGATAATGGGGTGTTGATTGGTGAGATTACGAGCGTGCAAGAGCAGATATCTACGGTACAGCTCCTGACAGATCCGTTGAGCCGTATTTCTGCGGCAGAAGGCGCGAGCAGCACGTTGGTTGGTGTTGTTGAGGGGCAGGGGGATGGAACCGCTTCGCTGGATTATATTCCGGCCACAGCTTTACTCGTACCCGATCAGTTGATCGTGAGTGCCGGAATCGAAGATAAAATTCCTGCACACCTCGCGATCGGGGTGATTGATATGGTGCAGGGAACATCCTCTGACCCATTTTTGCACGCAAGTTTGGCTCCGTTGGTAGATGCGAACCGAGTGTTTCTCGTTTCCATTCTTCGTCCATCCGTGTTGAAGCCGAAGTAATTTTTCATGAAACATTTTTTCTTCGCCATCTTGGTTGGATGCGGCGTTGGTCTTTGGGAAATTGCGGTGACGCCATTCCTTCCATCTGTGTTCCAAGCGTATCCCATCCTGCCTACGCTCGTACTTTTGAGTTTGGTGACGCGGTTTGTGTGGGTTGAAGGGATGGCGTTCGCTGCCGGGTTGATGCTCGATCTGTTTCTTTTGCCGCACATGGATGTCGCCTCCCTGCGGTATCCATTGGTTGGAGCGCTGGTTTTTTTTCTTGTGCATCAGGTATTCACGCATCGTTCGCTTACCGTCGCGCTCGTGACGGGTTTGATCGCACGCACGGCTGAACGTTTGCTGGCGTGGTTGTTTGGAATTCTTGTTGCTTGGTTAACGGGTTCTGCGTATGGATGGGCGTCACAGGCTGTGTGGTGGAGGACGTATGCCTGGGATGCGCTAGTGATCACTCTTGGATTTTTAGGGATCACGTTTTTTTCGCGACGATTTTTTCCTTCGCTGGATCGAAGTTCGTCTGCATCTTGGTATGCGAAATGAATGGTTTCCAGGTTCCATGGACGAATGCAAAGACCTGCGTTTAGATCCGTCTGAAGACCCTCGTCAGTTTCAACACGAGGTGTTGTTTGAACATCAGGTGGACCATCTTGGTGAGCGAAAATTGTTTGTGGGATTGGCGTATACGGGCCGGCGTTTTTTTATCGCGCTTGGGGTGATCGCGTTCGTGATTGGTGGACTGATTGGGCGTGCGGCTTGGATGCAGATTTACCGGGTGCAAGACTATCAGCGTTTAGCGGCATCGAATCGTTTGCGTCAAACGCCTTTGTGGCCTAATCGAGGGCAGGTGTTTGATCGCGAGGGCCGGGTGTTGGCGGAAAATGTTCCGCGGTTTCAGGTTACGGTTATTCCGCGTGATCTTCCGCGTGATCCGGATGAGCGTGCCACGATCATCGGGCGTACCGCTCGAATTTTGGGCGCCCATGTCGCAGATATTGAGGATCTGTTGAATGTGCCTCCTGAGCGCACGGGTGAGCGAATTTTGGTTGCGGATCAGATCTCCTATCCGTTGGCCATGCAGTTCGTTGTTGCTGAGCCCCATCTGCAAGGGTTTTCTTTGGAGACGCGTCCAAAACGAGCGTATCCATTTTCTACAGAACTTCCCAGTTTGTCGCATGTGCTTGGGTATGTTGGACGCATGTCTGAAACAGAGTATGCGACATTCAGCGCGCAAGGATACCAGCGCACGGATGAATTGGGGAAAACCGGATTGGAACGTTCGTATGAATCTCAATTGCGGGGAACGGTCGGCGTCGAAGGGCGCGAGGTGGATGCAGTAGGCAACGTACAGGCTTTGGTAAAACGTCAGCCGCCGCAAAATGGGCAGGATCTCACCTTATCGTTGGATGTGGATTTGCAGCGTGTCGCAGAACAGAGTTTGCGCAAAGCCTTGCTCGCTGCGCACGTGAATCGTGGGTCTGTCGTAGTCATGGATCCGCGTGATGGAAGTATTCTTGCATTGGTATCTTGGCCGGCGTTTGATGATAATGTTTTTGCCAATGGAATTTCTTCAACGCAATATCAAGCCCTGCTAAATGATCCGGACCACCCTTTGTTTCCGCGTGCATGGGCTGGTGAGTACCCCTCTGGTTCAACCGTGAAGCTCGTGGTTTCGGTGGCGGCGTTAGCGGAGCATGTGATTGCACCGTCAACCACCGTTCTTTCGACGGGTGGGTTGCGCGTCGGTCAGTGGTTCTTTCCAGATTGGAAGGTGGGTGGACATGGGATCACAGATGTACGCAAAGCAATTGCGTTATCGGTGAACACGTTTTATTACACGGTTGGAGGTGGGTACAATGGATTTGTTGGATTAGGGGTGGATCGTCTGACGAGTTGGATGCGGCGTTTTGGTCTTGGCGCGCCCACAGGAATAGATATTTCAGGCGAGGCGCCCGGATTTGTTCCGTCTACGGCCTGGAAAAAACAGACCAAGGGCGTTTCGTGGTACATTGGTGATACCTACAACCTGTCGATTGGTCAGGGTGATTTATTGGTGACGCCTCTGCAGGTGGCGCGTTACACGGCCGCGATTGCGAACGGGGGGTTACTCATGACGCCGCACCTGGTGATGCAAGAAGCGGCAACATCGACGCGCGTGGGTGATCCGGCTGACGTTGAGGTGGTACGCGAGGGGATGCATGACAATACTACGTACGGTTCTGGGCGAGCTCTGAGTACCTTACCGTTTCCGACAGGTGGAAAAACTGGGACGGCTCAATTTGGTATGGATAAGCAAACACATGGATGGTTCACATCGTTTGCGCCCTATGATAAACCGGAAATTGTGGTGACCGTCATGTTGGAGTCTGGCGGTGAAGGATCAACCGTCTGTATTCCTGTTGCAAAAGATGTCATGTTGGAGTGGTGGAAGAAAAAACAGAGTCATTAATTCATGAAAAATATCGTTTT
>CAIKOH010000017.1 GCA_903829075.1 Candidatus Uhrbacteria bacterium | reverse complement strand
AGGTCATCGTTTGTGAGAAAACAAAAAATAATCTGATTAATTAATCAGATTATTTTTTAAATCTATTGTTTATGAGAAATAAATTAAATGCCCCGACGGTTGAACCGTGCGGGGCTGTCGAGAAGAAACTGTAGCGCTAGATTCCATCCCAGGTAGCGGTGGTGGGGTTTCCGATGATCGTGCAGTGCATCGGTTGTCCGTCGGGGAGAAGCGCGCATGTCTGAACCGTCATTACGTGGCACTGGCCCCCATGTGGATCGGGACTGAGAATGATCAGTTGAGGTGCGTCTGGTGCAGCCCCGGACCAGTTGTGGAGCAGGGTGTTTTGCCACACCCCATCGATTTGAATCTGGGTTGCGGTCCAGTATCGACTGATGAAACCGAACGGAGCTCCCAGTCCGTCATCCATCACCGTTCTCCCGAAATCCAGGCTGTGTCGGGTTCCGAGGTAGGCCCAGTAGCTCGACGCCAGCGTCAGCGGATCGCGGAGCTGGTCGATGCAGCTCGAGTCCAGGGGCTGGAGCATGGCCGTCGTCGTGTTCGGCGGCAGGTTGTCGTCGCCCGTGATCATGGTCGGGCCCGTGTCGGTCGGCGGCGTGCCGCTGTCGGCGATGACGGCGGTGTCGACGGGGTTGGTCCCACTGTCGACAGGCGAGATGACGCCCGTGTCGGTCGTGCCGGCATCGGGGTTGATGACACCCGTGTCAGGGGTGGTCGTGGCGGGAGAACCGCCACAGGCGATGGGGCTCACCATGAGCCACGCCGCCAGAAGGCACGAGAGAGTCGTGAACTTCATGGGAGCCTCCGCGAGGGAAGGTTGATGGGCTCTGACACCATGTCGAGCCCGTGAATTCATTCTAACGGAAGGTACTTAAACAAGAAAAGAAGTTTTTGTCAAGAGGGTGTGGATAAAATGCTTTTTTAGTGAGGTGTTTCTTGACTTTTTTATTTCGATCCTCTATCTTGTGATGTAGATGACTCGTTCCGGTAGGATCGGGCCATTTTCATATCATTCTCTTTTCTATTTTGTATGGCCAGTTTGATCTCGCAAGCCATGAAGCAGATTGCGGAAGAAAAAAATATTTCGTACGAATCTGTGCTCTCAACGGTTGAATCGGCGCTCGCAGCGGCGTATCGTAAAGATTTTGGAAACAAAAATCAAAATATTCAGGTGGAATTTGATCCAGAAAAATACGACGGCCAGACCGCTGGCATTCGTGTGTTCGATGTGAAATCCGTGGTGGCGGACATGGAGCTCCCAGAGGGCTACATGGAAAAATTTGAAGCGGCACACGTTCCAAAAAAACGTGACGACCAACCGTTCTCACGTGAGATCAAGCCAACAGAAACCGTAAAGGTAGAGGGCGCCGAGGACGAGTTCGTATTTAATCCAAAGTTGATGATCATGCTGTCGGATGCGCGCGATTTGAAGCCGGATGCAGCAGTTGGTCAGGATATTCGCGTTGAGCTTTCCGTACCAACGGCCTTTGGACGCATGGCTGCACAAACCGCGAAGCAGGTGGTGTTGCAGAAAATTCGTGAAGCAGAACGCAACGTGATCTTCACCGATTTTAAAGCCAAGGAAGGCGAGCTCATGAATGTCACCGTGCAACGCCGCGATGGTCGCATGGTGTTGATCGATCTTGGTCGTGCCACGGGCGTGCTCTTGCCGGAAGATCAGGTTGAAACCGAGCGCTACTATCCGGGCACTCGTCTAAAGGTCTATTTGCGCGAGGTGTTGATGACGAGCAAGGGTCCAGAGATTCGTTTATCGCGCACCAGTCCACAACTGTTGGCGACGTTGTTTGCGCAGGAGATCCCTGAGATCGGGAGCGGTGTTGTGGAAATCAAAACCGTTGCACGTGAACCGGGCAGTCGTTCGAAGGTCGCGGTGCATTCTACGGATGACGCGGTTGATCCGATTGGTTCATGTATTGGCCAACGCGGCACACGTATTCAGACCATTATTCGTGAACTTGGTGGCGAGAAAGTCGACATTATCCAATGGAGTGGGGATGACGTCGCATTTATTACGGGTGCGCTCTCACCGGCAAAAGTATTGGACATCAAATTACAACCGGACGATCGTTTGGCGGTGGTTCATGTTGCGGCAGATCAGCTGTCTCTTGCGATTGGAAAAGGGGGTCAGAACGTACGCCTCGCCGCGAAATTGACGGGTTGGCGTCTCACGATCGCAGAACCGGGAGGCAAAGTTGTTGATCTTGAACAGGCAGAAGCCGGAGCTATTCCATCGACAGAAGAGGTGGCTACATCTGTTTCGACAGAATCGCCCGAAGCTGCAGAACCTTCCGCCGAGTCAGCTCCAAATCAATCTCCAGTAGAAGCGTCTGAAAAAGCGTAGCTGTGATACCCGTCAATTATGTACTCTATTTTTACCGCCCTCTTCATTCAACCCACGTTGAATTTGCTCGTGTGGTTGTATGACACGTTGCCTGGACATGACGTTGGCATCGCGATTATCGTGCTGACTATTCTGATTAAGCTCGTGCTGTATCCGCTGACGATGAAGCAGTTGAAACAGCAACGCGCGCTGCAAACGCTTCAACCGAAAATTGATGAGATTCGTACGCGTTTAAAAGATAAGAAGGATGAACAGGCGCGAGAACTCATGGCGCTGTACGCAAAAGAAAAGGTGAATCCTGGAGCAGCGTGTCTGCCTTTGTTGATTCAGTTGCCGGTGTTCATCGGATTGTATCGTGCACTCGCGTTTGGATTGTCTTCCAAGAGTTTTGATTTGTTGTATTCGTTCGTGCCAAATCCGCAGCAGCTGAATCCCCATTTTCTTGGGGTGATTGATCTTGCGCAGCCAAGCTATGTTTTAGCGGTGCTTGCGGCAGGTGTGCAGTTTATTCAAGCGCGACAGCTGTTGAAAACGACCTCTCCGGCGGCGTTGAAACCCCCTCCAGAAGTAGCGGGTAATAAAGCGGCCGAGGATGAAAGCATGGCTGCGATGATGAACAAACAGTTGGCGTATACCATGCCGATCGTCACCATCATTATCGGGATCAAACTTCCGGGTGGTCTGACTTTATATTGGTTTGTGATGAGCGCGCTTACGGTTTTGCAGCAGGCTTGGTATCTCAAACGACTCCCTCCAAAAATGGAACCTCAGCTTTGACTTTATCTTCCCAACCCGATACGATTCGGCCGGATAAAAAACTCCCATTTCCCTTATGGCTTCTCCTGTCATGCGTGCAATTCCTGCGAAGCGTGTTGTTACCCAACGCGCTGCCGCTTTGCTTGTCCTGTTTGTTCTTGCCGGATCAATTGCGTACCCCACGCCAGCAAACTGGGTGATTCAACAGGCCAACAAATATATTGGTCTTGGATTACCAAAAATCAACTCACCCTACATTCTTGGATTGGATCTGCAAGGTGGAACGCACCTTGAATACGAGGCGGACATGAGCCGCGTCGCCAGCACAGATCAGCAGAGCGCTCTGGACGGTGTGCGTGATGTGATCGAGCGTCGCGTCAATACGCTTGGCGTGTCTGAACCGTTAGTGCAAACCACGCATACCGGAGATTCTTCGCGCGTGACGGTTGAATTGGCGGGTATCAAAGATGTGAAACAAGCGACCGATCTGATTGGTGAAACGCCGATTCTCGAATTTAAAACAGAGAACACGGATCAAAGCGTGAACCTGACTGCAGACCAGCAACAGGCCATGGACGCAAAAAACGCAGATGCAAAAAAACGTGCGCAAGCTATTTTGCAGCTCGCCTTGCAACCGAAAGCGGATTTCACGGCTCTCGCAAAAACCAGATCTGAAACCTCTCAAACAACCTCAACTGGCGGTATGATCGGATTTGTTGCGAGTAATCCAGAATATTTGGATGTGTACACCGCGGTTAAGACGCTCGCTCCTGGAACGGTCTACACGCAATTAATTGAGCGTTCAAATTCCTACGCAATCGCCAAAGTAACTGCGGT
>CAIKOH010000016.1 GCA_903829075.1 Candidatus Uhrbacteria bacterium | reverse complement strand
TTTACAGCGCATACTAAATTCGGTGGATTCGAGGATTATAGAGGTGGTGGACATTTTAGTGGAAGACTAACAGTGGCATTAGTTGCTCAGCCGTGAGATTCGACGATGACATGATCTCTGTTGCGAGGTGCGCAAAAAAACCTCTATACCCACTTCGTATCGCATGCGTTATAGCTGCATCATCCCTCGCCACTTCAATCTCTTGAAAAAAAGAGAGTCTCAGTTGAGGCGTCAAACAGCTGTCACCATATTGTTCCAGCAAATGAAAAAATTCTTGCCTGACAGTAGCGCGTCGATCGCGTTCATGTAGCTTATGCTGACGCTCGCTTTGCTGACCTTCCTCGTACCGCTGATAGGCCCCGGGACTAACCGCTTCAAGCGCTTTCGCGCCTACATAGGCAGTGCCCATGGCTCCCAAAAACGTCGCGGTTCGTGCCGCACTCGTCCAAAGGGAATGAGGACGGTGAACATCTCCTGTTGAACCGTGGGATGAATCAGGTAAAGGTCGATCAAAGGTTGACATAAAAACGTTTTTACGATGCTCCCTCGGCTAACATGGCCTTTGCAGAAGAACGACCCCGTTCTTTTTCGTGTGCTACGATCGTTTGTTCGGCTGGAGGGCCGATTCGCATCTGTCCTTGCAAACGTGCACCAGCCTCGATCGACAGGGTTTCGGCCTTCACGTCGCCGCTAATTTGCGCACTTGATTTGATCTCAAGAAGCTTATGCGCCATGAGGTTGCCTTCGACTCGACCGGCAATCGTCGCTTCTGCTGCGGTGACCGTTGCTTTAATTATCGCTTCTGGCCCGACGGTCAGCGAACCTGCCGCGGTCAATACCCCGTGCACCTCTCCGTCGATGACAACATCACCCTGACTAATAAATTCCCCTTCGATTTTCACGCCTTTCGCAATAACTGTCGTAACACCGCTGCCCGAAAGTGGATGATCACTGGATTTTTGGGTAAACATAGAAAGAGCTTGAAAAATGATAGCCGTATCATACCACATCGCTCAACAGGGTCACAAAAAAATGAACGTTACCTGTCAAGAGGAACGAAAAAGCGCTGCAGATGCAACGCTTGAAGAAGACCCGTGCGGCTCAGCCGCAATCACCTGGCTGCGTAGCGGCGAACGAACCGCTCCCACACCATCAAAGAACACTGGAGATCGTCGGCAACACAGCCGGGCTCGACGACGTTGCTGCTGAACAGGATCGGATCAGGGAGCGGCTGATCATCCAGTCGAAACAAGGCGTACAGATCCGAGACCATCTTCCGATCAGGTTGCGTTCTTCTCCCGCAGAATTTGGCACCGAAACACTTGACGACGAACGCCGTCATCGGCCCTTCGACCTCCATCAGACTCATGAGCTCCCCTATCCCGAAGGTGTAAAGCCCGTAGGGGGTCCACAACGCGTATCGTTCACGAGCGTCATCGCCGACGTACGTGACGAAGAGAATTCCATTCGCCGTTTGACAGCGGTGCGCCTCGATCTGGCTCGCGCGCTGATCGCGAGTAATGGGAATCCCGACACGAACACATTCTTCGACGATACGATTCGCCATGCGTCGAATCAGACAGTACAACGCGTAATCCTGGAGATCCGCGATCCTCGTGTTGGACGTAGGAAGTTCTGTCACCGATCGTTCCATCTCACCGCTCCTTGTTCATCACTATCTTTGTCCACACGCCTCTGAAGAAAGGCTTGCGGCGAACTTTTGCGCTCGTCGTTCTGGTGAAGGCCAGAACTCAGCCCCGATCGACCACCCGATCGAGGCTAGGTCCTGATCTTCATCAGGATGACAAACATTCACAACTGAAGGAACGATTGAGGGGAACTCGATACAACCCTACATTTCCTCCGGTACCTCAATCGCCAATAGCTCAAGACCAACAGCTAACGATTGACGCGCCGCTGCTGCCAAACGCAATTTTCCAGAGCGCATGTCTTCTGGTGCGTCAAGAATTTTCACATCGCGATACCAGTCATTTATTGCTTGCGACAGATCAACGCACCACTGCGCGATAACGGAAGGACGCGATTCGCGCGCAGCCTGCTCGATTCGCATCGGAAGCTCAGCCATGACAAAACATAGATTCTTTTCACTTCGATGATCGAAGCAATTGGACAGCTCCTCATGTTTCCACGAAGACAACGTCACCTCATCGCAACCAGCTTTTCGTAAAATAGACGCCATGCGCGTTGCGGCGTATTGACAATACGGTCCGGTCGCTCCATCGAAGGATAAGGATTGTTGCAAATCAAAGGTCAACAGCGCATTTGGATCCTGCTTCAGCACCGCAAACTTCATGCCAGCCATGGCAATCGACCAGGAAGTATGCGCGATTTTCGTTTCAGACCAGTCTGCGTGACGAGCCACGATCTCACCGCGAGCATAGGCTATCATCGCTTCACGCACCGCTTGATACGTCACGATATTCCCCTTGCGACTGCTCATCGCCCCGTCCTTTAAGACAACCAAACCGTAACCAAAAAATTCATACGGCTTCGTCACACCCATGCGCTTTAAAATTTCCGCCAACTGCCGAAAATGCAGCGCCTGACGATCGTCTGTCATGACGACGCTCCGTGCAATCGTTGGATAATCTTCAAATTTTACTTCTGCCAACGCAAGATCTTTGGTGAGATACAGATGCGTCCCATCCGTCTTTCGAATCAACGCTGCGCCAAGTTTTTTATCTTCAAGATCAACAATTAACGCGCCCTGACTTGTCGTCGCGACATTTTTTTGAACGAGTTCATCGACAATTTCAATGCTTCGATCAATCACCTCTGACTCAAGGTACTGATGATCAAGCTCAATGCCAATCTCTCGAAAAATCGCAAATAATTCGTCCAAACACCACTGACGCGTCTCACGCCACAGGTATTCCCAAGCCGGAGCATGAACTTCTAACTGATGCTGAACAAACGAAACTTTTTCTTTGAGAGTTTCGTTCGCCTCAAGTGCGTTCGTTGCTGCGACGTAGACCTCTGCAAGAAATTTTCCGTTGTGTTTATCAGATGCGATCGATGCAAGAATTTTTTTTGCCTCTTGCACGTTCGTCAACGTAGCCGGATCACATCCCGCATCATTCACCAATTGCCAGAGACATTTAGCGACATTATTTCCGAGATCATTTACAAAACTGATCGGGATGATCTGCTGACCGGCCGCCTTCGCGATCCGCACGACCGACAGACCGAGTAGAAGCATTCGCAAATGTCCTACATGAATATCCTTATGCGTATTCGGGTTCGCATATTCAAACAGCGTTGGGGCACCTGATTGCTGCGGCCAATGTCCGTAGGCAGTTCCTGCAGACTCGACCTCGCGAACAACGGACGCGACCGACAGATCCGTCGCCAAGGTAAAATTCACATACGGGCCTTGGGCAGAAACGCTCGCGACATCGAGACCAACTTCGTCAAATGCATCCGCTGCCTCCTTCGCGAGTTGCACTGGTGAAATGCCCCGTTCTTTTGCCAAACGAAAACAGGCAAACGCAAAATCCCCGAAGGTTCGATCGGGGGGAACGACAATCTCATCTGCGGAGATCGTGACTCCAAGTTGAGTTGACAGGCGTTCTGCGAGCGCTGTTTTCCAACGAAACCAAGAAAGCATACTAGTAGTCCGCCAAGCGTCGAATGTATGGATGCTGTTTCATTTTTTCAATGGCTTTGGCTTCGATCTGACGGATACGTTCGCGGGTCACATCGAATTCTTTTCCAACCTCTTCCAAGGTGTGGTACACGCCGTCCGCGAGTCCGAAACGTAGTTCGAGAATCTTTTGTTCGCGAGGGTTCAGATCTTTCACGATCTCTTGCACGTAGTCTCGCAACAACTGCAATCCAGCGGCACGATCTGGCGTGACGTTTTTGACATCTTCGATAAAATCTTCCAGCGTGGATTCATCGTCATCGTCGCCGACAGAGGTCGCGAGGGAAACGGTGTCCTGTGAAATCTTGATGATGTGGCGAACCTTATCGACCTCTTGGCCCATTTCGGCGGCGATCTCTTCTGGCAACGGTTCACGTCCAAGTTCTTGGATGAGTTCACGTTCGACCTGCTGGAACTTGTTGATGGTCTCCACCATGTGCACCGGAATACGAATGGTACGCGATTGGTCAGCGAGCGCGCGAGTGATGGCTTGACGAATCCACCAGGTGGCGTAGGTTGAAAATTTAAATCCCTTGCGATATTCGAATTTTTTAACGGCGCGGAACAAGCCAATATTTCCCTCTTGAATCAGATCAAGTAACGACAACGATTTGCCGGTAAACTTCTTGGCAATGGAAACCACCAAGCGCAGGTTCGCCTCAATCAAACATTTCTCAGCTTCTTTGTCCCCCTTCTCCTTACGCTTGGCAAGTGCGACCTCCTGCTCACCGTTCAACAACGGAATTTTTCCGATTTCACGCAAATAAATCTGAATGGATTCAGCGGTGACATCAAACGGATCAAGCTTCAGACGTAAACCGTCGGCTGTTGCGCTGTGCAACCCCTGCAAAATCGTTTGGCGCTCCTGTGAACGTCCGAGAATCCCCTCCTTCTGTTCGACCAATCCAATACCGGCCGCGTCTAAGCGATCGATAAAGGCTTCAAATACAGGAACGTAATCCTCAATATTAGAAAACGCATACAAGACCTCATTTTCTGTGATGAAGCCGCGCGTTCTCGCTTTATCAAATAATTTTTCGATCACCTCTGGCGCCGGCGGTGGGGATTTCACGTACGCGGGCGGTTTCTGCCGCTTGTCTGGAGCAGCCTGTTTTTTCTTACTTGGGGTACGAGAAATGGGCGCCGCTTTTTTCTGCACGACTTTTTTCACCGGCTTAGAGGGATAGAAATGTTTTTTCTTGCCGGCGGGTTTTTTCTTCATACGCAACAAACGTAAGTAAATAAAACACAGATGACCTCACCCAGACCCTTGGACGATCGGTCGCAACGAATCCCGCTTGATCTGCAGATCGCCAAAGGCTTTGGTCAGCTCTGCAATACGGGCATCATCATGGACGCGTTCAGCTTGACGCATCTCTTCGGCGAGGCGTTGGCGTTCATCCGTGACAAAACGATCACGTGCACTCGCCACTAAACGGTATAACTCATGACGACGTTCCTGGAGACTCAACGGAGCGAAATCACGTTCTGCTAAAAAAGACATGGTTTGCAGCAAGGCTGCATTGTCTGAAGAGGCGTGAGGAATAGACGCGGGAAACGCGCCTTGACGAACGGCTGGGTTTTGTGGAAGAGCATACGCCTCCAACGCACATGCGTAAAGGGCTTGCAACTCGGGATCACGAAACTCCTTGGATTCAAAGTGAAGAACCGCGGTCAACTCATCCCACAATTCTCGCTGACTTAACGCGCACGCCAGAAGCCGTTTCTCGCTCTCCGTGATGGGATCGGTTGGCGTGTGAGAAGCGGTTGAGGCACTCGCTCGAGGAATTGCTGGAACGGGATCCGCGCGCGTGGCTCCCAATACCTCCTGCAAAACTTGCTCGCTCACATCCAGTTCACGACTTAAGCGCTTGATCCAATGATCACGCTCGATCGGATCCGCAATCCGACGGACCTCTGATAAAATTTCATGCGCGATGAGTTTTTTATCTTGTGGCTGTTCTGGATGACGTCCGCGAAACGCGCTCAGGTACACCCAGTCCATGATCGGCATGGCATCAGCGATTGCGCGTTTCCAAATTTCAGGATCTTTACGCACAGCTTCGTCAGGATCTTTTCCCGCATCGGCTGGCAACTGAATAATCTTCATATTGAACTGCTGCGCGCGCGCCATATCCAGTCCACGCATGGTCGCGTTTCGTCCAGCTGCATCTTGATCAAAAGCGATGACGAGCGTTTGGGTAAATCGTTTGATCAAGTTGAGTTGATCTTGCGTCAACGCTGTTCCGCTAGCCGCGACCACGTTGCACACGCCAAACTGATGCGAAGAGATCACATCCATGTTCCCTTCAACCAACACCGCCATATTTTTTTGGCGGATCTCCCCTTTTGCCTTATCGAGACCGTACAACATCGATGACTTGTGATAGATCGCGGTCTCCGGCGTGTTCACGTACTTTGCTTGCGTCTTGTCGTCCGTCAAAATGCGTCCCGTGAATCCGACAATGTTGCCATGCACATCCTGAATCGGAAACATCACGCGTTCGCGAAAACGATCGTACGTCCCACCGCCCTGCTCACGCGTAGAGGACAGTCCGGCGCGAATTAATTCATCAGCCGTCACGTTTTTTTTAAGCAGGGCATCGGTCAACGTCGTCCATCCAGAAGGCGCATACCCAAGCTTAAACAGATCGACCGTCAAATCATCGAGTCCACGTTTTTTGAGATAGGCGCGCGCGACCTCCGCCCCTGGTGATTGTTGCAAGGTGTTTTGAAAAAACTTCGCCGCCAAATCATTCACTTCAAAGAGACGTTTGCGTGCTCCGGCTTTTTCATGATCAAACTTTGGCAACTCGACGCCAGTTTTCTGCGCTAAAAATTCGAGTGCCTCGCGAAATTCCATACCTTCAATTTTTTGAACGAAACTGAATTGATCACCCCCTTCGTTACAACCAAAGCAGTGCCAGGTCTGACGATTGCGCGATACGTAAAATGAAGGCGTACGCTCGTGATGAAACGGACAACACGCTTTAAAAGAACCCTGACCAGATGGCTTCAGGGCCAGATATTCGCTCACCAAATCAACAATATCGAGACGCGATTTTATGTCTTCGACGGAGTCCATGCAGGGAGCGTAGATGGAGCGCGGACTCTTGACAACTTTTTATCTGCGCTCCCTCACCCTCTCGATCTCCCATGCCTCGGCGGTCGCTTCGCTTTCACTTGTTTCGCCTCTTTATCCGGCAGAATTGATTCCTTACCACGTCGCTTGATCTCCTGTTCAAGCACGACAAGTTCATCACGAAGCACGGTCACCGGTCGCGGGAAGTTCGTTTTTCCAGCGATGA
>CAIKOH010000015.1 GCA_903829075.1 Candidatus Uhrbacteria bacterium | reverse complement strand
TGCGCGAAAGTTTTTACCGCTTGTCCTGGCTCGTTAAAAATATCCGGGTTTAATTCCACCGATCCCGCACCTTTGTTCACAAATCTGCCGCGGGAAATTTTAAGCCGCTTATTGATTGCGGGAAATTTTCCGGTAAGTTCGCGCACTAAATCAACCAATTCCGGCATTTCCACCGGCGCAATCGCCTCATTCGCATATTTTTCAGACCAGGTTGGAAATTCGACGGCCCAAAACGTTTTCACGATCGGATCTCGAATTTTTGCAGAAACTTTATCGCGATAATCCTTATCGAACAGCAATCGCGTAATTCCCATCAAGGTCGCCCCGGGATAGTCAAGCAGGGCCAGCACGCAGTTCAACAAAATATATTCCATGCGCGCGCTCCAGACATCGGGCCAGATTTTTTTAAAGACACCCATCAATCCAGCGGCTGCCAAAGATTTTTGATCTTCGTGACTGATCTCCAAAATATTAAAACCCATCGGATAAGCCGTATCCGCCGGATTGAAGTAGACCACGTCGTTAATACGATGTGGCGGAATAAAATCAATCAACTTCTCAGCCGTGTCTCCATGCGGATCCACGTAACAACAGCCATGGCCAGCGTAAATGTCGGACATGAGCATGTTCTCAAGCAGAACGGATTTGCCCATGCCGGTTTTACCCAACACATACATGTGGCGACGGCGGTCATCCGTCTTAATCCCAAAACGCCGTTTTTGATTACGAAAATTTGTTTCCGCAAACAGCGTAATCTCGTTCTCGTGGTCGTGGTCGTATTGAATGGGCATAGATTATCCGAACGGGATATTGGATGGAGGTTCTGATTTCTTGGCCTGCGTACGCAAGAGCGAAGGCGCTTTCACCTGCATCAAAATCGGGAAATGCCACAACGTCGCTAACTCCTCAATATTTAACATGAATGACGGCATCCCAGCCCAATTTGAACGCTGGGCATACGCATGCATAAAGTGATTACGACGCGTGTTGTTGCGTTGATCTTTAAACAAGAGCAGCGTTCCGTTCACCCCAACATGTTTTCCTTCAGGCTTCAAGGCAAACCGATCGTTCGTGTTGAGCTGCTTCATCGCTCCAATAAACGGATGCACAGCGCGCGACTTCTTCATGACTGTTTTTTTCGCGATGTAGCAAAAACGAATTTTACAGGCAAAGGCAATTTTTGAAGATTTGCGCTCAATACTTTCCAATATCTCACGCTCCACACCAGACATCGCAACAAGCTTTGGATACAAACCTTGTTCCTTCTTTTTTTCTGGTTCTTTGTGTCCAATGCCAATGATCGTACCCATGGCCTCGCTGAGCAGCTCCAAAGGAAGCATGATTGCCTGTTCAAGAGAGGATTTTTTGACCTTTTCCTCTTTCCCTTTGAGTTTATTTGCAACCTTCATGCACTTCTTCACAAAATCCGTTTGACCGATGGGCGTCAAAACGATTTGATACCAAACCTGTTCTCCTGGCCCCAGACGCGAAAGATTTTCCAACATAGCCGCCATTGGATCCTTAAATTCTCCTGAGACCGTGTCCACGAATTCCATGTACGTACGCAGCGGGTACGCATCCGCATCATGACCCTTCCCCGCGGATACCATTTCCGTAGAAAACGTGTCCCATTCTTCATCTGGAAAATGATGCGGGACATTCTTGACGTAATCTGGAACCTCGTCCACATCCGCGTCTGGATACTGTGCGTGGATAGAGGCTTCAATCAAATCCTGAAACTTGCGTTCAGCGTAGACGTAATACCCAACATTACCATCTATCGAAACGATTTCGACAGCCAACTGACTCTGTGTCATGCCTTTAATCCATTCCTCAACGAAAGAAAAGGTCCCATGCGTACCCGCCAAATGCGCAAATAAGTTTTCCACAGCCCTTGGCGTCTGTTCTGAACTTCGAGGAACAGTGATGCGCAACAGCATCCACTCACGCGAAGCAGCAAATTTTCCTTGGATGTAATCCTTGTACTGATGCAAGGCAAACCACAAAAATACCCAAAGAAAAACAATCCATCCGCCATACCAGATAAAATAAGCCATGGCATAAAACGGATTGCTGCCCGCCGCGTCCAAAAAATGGTTAAAAAAATCAAGCAAAGAGAATGTATCAAACATGCGTCCACAGGATACCATACGCTCCCGAAGAAAGGAACAAATCTCGCCAACAAAAAGACAAGAATCTATTCAAAGTGATCATTCTGTCGCAACTCCGTCACACGCGCTTTCCACCAGGGCTGCTGTTCAAGGGCTGCATCCTGTTCCAGCAAACGCTGCGCCTCGCGATCCGCGGCCTGCATCAAATCCGTGTCATCCAACCGCGCAGACAAAAACATTTGCTTATAGCCACTTTGCACAGTACCCATTAAATTTCCACTCCCACGTCGCTTCAAATCTTCTTCCGCAAGCGCAAATCCATCGTGCAAGCGCTCTAACGATCGCAACCGCTCGCGCGACTCCCCTTCGGCATCTGTCAGCAAAAAACATCGACTCGCAAGGGTCGAACGCCCAACGCGTCCGCGCAATTGATGGAGTTGCGCGAGCCCAAAACGTTCCGCACCCTCGATCAACATGACCGTGGCTTGCGGAACATCGACACCCACCTCGATAACCGCTGTCGCGAGTAAAATAGGGGTCTTCCCTGACACAAAATCCTCCATCGCCTGCTCTTTTTCTGCCGGCTTCATGCGCCCATGCAGCAAACTTGTCGCAATACCAACAAATGGTCCTTGCGACAAACGCTTCTGCTCTTCAATCACAGATCGAACGCCGAGCACATCCGACGGATCAATCAATGGACACACCACGAACACTCGCTCCCCACGAACCACGGCCTCGCGCGCAGCCTGATAGGCCTGTTCACGCTCTCCTCCAACGCAAAGAGAGGTCTTGATCGGCTGACGGCCAACCGGTTTTTCTTTTAAGAAGGAAACGGCGAGATCACCATATAACGTCAGTGCAAGTGAACGTGGAATCGGCGTGGCCGTCATTGATAAAAAGTGCGGAACACGACCATCTGGACGAACAGACAAGGTTACCAGTTCACGCTGTTCAACACCAAAACGGTGCTGCTCATCCACGACCGCGAGGGCGAGATCTGGAGGCAGCCGATGACGATGTAGCAACGCATGCGTCCCCACAAATACCGCTTGACCGCGCTGAACAACCTCTTGCACCGCAGACTCATTCGGCAGCACCTGCTCTTCGCGATCAAAAAACATTCGCTTGTCCGTGCGCGTCACTAACACTAACGGAATATGGTGCGGCGCGAACAATCGTTGCAACGACTGCGCATGCTGACGCGCCAAAATATCCGTTGGCGCAAGCATCGCTGCAGACGCACCAGCGCGCTGCACAAGCGCCATCAAAAACCCAGCCACTAGGGTCTTCCCAGAACCCACATCACCCAACAGTAATCGTCGCATTGGTGTTGGTTGCGTCATGTCTTGAATGGACGACCAGACCGAGCGCTTTTGATCCCCCGTCAACGCAAAGGGTACGCTCGCAGCAAATCGTTTTGCGAACGATTCATCAAACACGACGGTTGGCGCCCCTGCCGCGTCTGCCTCACGCCGAACCATGCGCATCGCAAGACGATAGGCCAGCAGCTCATCAAACGCGAAACGACGACGACCCTGCTCAGCCGCAGAACGATCCGCAGGTTCATGCACCGCTTGCAATGCCTGCGAGAACTCTAAAAGCTGTTCCGTTTTCAGAGTTTCGAGTGGACACGGATCAACCGGTAAATCAACGAGAGACAAAGCCTGTTGTACCAATGTGCGATATCGCTTCTGCGTCAACTCGCCGGACAGCGCATACACCGGCGCAATCTTTCCCGCCGCAATCGTCGGCGCATCGGCCGCCTCCCACAACGGACTCATCATGCTGCGACCATAACGCGGATGAAACTGGATTTTCCCTGAACACAGGATCTCCTTTTCAAGTGTTAACTGATCCTTCAACCAGGGCTGGTGAAAAAAGATGAGACCGATCGTTCCCGTTTCATCCTTTGCAACAAAACGTAGCGTTTTTGCCTTGAACAATCCTGGTGGCGGCAAACGAAAAATTTTCACGCGAATCGTCACCATCTCGCCCGCAGGCGCATCACACAACAACACGATTTTTGAAAAATCATCGTACCGACGTGGGGGCGTCAACAACAGATCCCCCACGGTTCGAATTTCCAGCGCCTCCCAACATCGTCGAACAAGCGGCGTAGCACCATGAATAAAAGATGTGGGTTCATCAAGCTGTAAACGGACAGACATGTAGGCATTCTTGCCGAGAAAGAGCGAACGTGTCAACCAAGAAGCGTACCTTGTCAAGATCAACTTGACGTTTCCTTTCGCGAGAGGAACGATGGGAGTTACCTATGTTTACTCTTATTCGTCACGCAACCTATCAAATCAGCAATGGCCAGCTGACAGAAGATGGGGCAAACGCAATGCGGCGTCTGGCCGTTGCACTCGAAACGTACGCGAATACATGGCAGGAAATTCGCTATTCACCCACACAACGCACAAAATTTAGCGCAGAAATCCTCCACACACATCTTCATCTCCCCCTTCACGAAGATGCCCGCATCAACACCGATGGCAATGCAGCCGTCTACGCTCCACCGCATCATCCACAGGGCTACATCCTGGTCACCCATCTTCCTGTGATCACCCGCCTCATGCGAGCCTGGAGCCACGAATTTCATCTCGATGAACCTCCGCTCACGGATCTCGCGTGCGGTTATATCATCATCCACGAACAGCAAAAAATTATCCCTATCAGTTCGCTGTAAAAAATTAAACGGTTCGTAATTCCACCAAATCGATATTTCCAGACGTTCCCAACTGTTCCCCTGCCACCACAATCAAACGATCTCCTTTTTTTATCAGATGCTGCTTTACTAAGTGCGGAAGAGCCTGTCGCAACAGATCGGCAACAGTCGTGCAGGAAGACAAGCAAAATGCCTGAACACCCCACGATAAATTCAACTGATGCACCGTGCGCTCATCAGAGGTCGCAGCAAAAATTGGCAAACCGGAACGGTGTCGACTCACCAAACGCGCAGCCTGACCCGAATGTGACGCGACTAAAATCGCTTTTGCCTGATGATCGCGCGCAAGGATATTTGCAAGGTTCGTCATCGCCCATTCTGGATGCATTGTGACCCGCAATTCAGGCACACGCGTCTCAAATACGCTTTTCTCCGTCGCGCGAATCGTCCGCGACATGATGTCGACCGCTTCCACGGGATATGCTCCGTTCGCGGTCTCACCAGAAAGCATGGTCGCATCGGCGTGATCAAGTACTGCATTCGCGATGTCAGATACTTCTGCACGTGTTGGCCGCGGATTACGAATCATCGAATCCAGCATCTGTGTCGCCACAATGACGGGCTTGGCGGCATTCAAACATTTTAAAATCAACCGTTTCTGAATTACCGGAACCTGTTCCGCTGGAATTTCAACCCCCAGATCTCCACGCGCCACCATAATGCCATCAGCGGCCTCGATGATCTCATCCATGTTGGTGACTGCCTCTGGTTTTTCCATCTTCGCGATAATGCGAATCGACGATGCGTACTTGAGACGCTTCTTTTTTGCATGCAGTTCGATCAACGTCCGCAACTCATGAATGTCCTGTGCAGAACGCACAAACGATAACGCCATCCAGTCCACACCCTGCTCCACCCCAAAACAGGCGTCCTCACGATCTTTATCACTTAACGACGACACGTTCATCTTTGTTTGTGGTAGATTCATCCCTTTGTGTGAGGTGAGCAGCCCTCCGTTGATGACCTCGCACACGACATTTTTTCCTTTGACTTGCTTTACTTTCATCGCCAACAGTCCATCATCGAGCAGAATCATCTCACCCGGACGAACATCTTCATGTAGCTGCGCATAGGTCACCGGTAAAATCCCTTTTGCGATTGTCGCCTTACCTGTAGTAAAAATAATTTCTCCACCTTCTTTCAAGGTGACGCCCGTTTTTGGCAGCTCACCCACGCGAATTTTTGGACCTTGTAGATCTTGAAGAATCGTGAGCGGTTCGCCCGTGGCTTTATCAACCGCACGAATGTGGCGCATGAATTCTGCATGCTCTTCGTGCGTGCCATGAGAAAAATTTAAACGACACACATTCATCCCAGCCTGAACCAACGCACGAAGACGTTCCGGCGTCTGCGTAGCCGGTCCGATAATGCACACGATCTTGGTACCTTTGAAAGATGCGGAAGACATGGCCGGAGTATATCACGAGTGCACGGCGCCGTCATCGCAAGGAACGTCGAGTATCTACGTCTTCTTTATCGCAGCTCGCGGCTTCCCTTTTTTTAACGTTTTTCTTTTCATTAACCGTTTTAATTCCTTCTGAAAACTTTCCACATCTTCAAAGGAACGATACACCGACGCAAAACGAATGTACGCGACTTTATCAAAGGTCTTCAGACAACGCATGACGCATTCACCAACATCAGCGCTGCGCAACTCATTTTTCTTTGAGCGCTGGATCTCGTTTTCCACAGCCTGAACCAAGCCGCGAAAATCCGCTTCGGTGTAAGAGCGTTTTTCCAGCGCTTTACGCAAACCGCGCTCAAGTTTGTCGCGACGATACGCTTCACGGCGACCATCGCGCTTCACTATGGTCACATCTAACAACTCAATTTCTTCCATTGTGGAAAAACGATATTGACAGGTATCACAATGTCGTCGACGACGAATCGAGGCCCCATCCGGTGCGAGACGCGAATCAATCACCCGCGAATCGGCATGTCCACAGACAGGGCAGTGCATAAAAACCTACATCATCTTACGACGAATAAACGCAGGTATATCTAAATCTTCTTTTTCAGATGGAGGAGAGGTCTGTGCTGGAGCTTCTGCCTGAACCTGAACGGGCTGTGGAGCCACCGGTTCCGGCGCAGGAGCTGGAGGCGCGACTGGGGCTGGTTGTTGATACACGACTGGTTTCTGCATCGGCGCAGCCGCAGGAGCATACTGCGGCGGATTCACATGTGGTTGATACGAAGCCGGCTGAGACACAGATCGACGCGGGGGCTCTGGCTCTGACTGAACCGGAGGAGCTGGTTCCTGCGCAACAGGCGCCGGCGGTTGAACCGATGGAGCCGCATACGTCGGATACTGCGGAGCAGTCGCAACTGGACGCTGCGCTTGAAATGAAAAACGCTCTAGTGGCTCAGGGTTGCTGCTGGGACGTGCAGGCAGCGTTCCAGAGGCGAACACCGTCTTCGGACGCGGCATATTTGGACGCGTCTCAAAACCTGTGGCGATCACCGTGACTTTGACCTCATCCTTCATACCTTCGTCGATGATCGCACCAAAGATCACTTTGGCCTGCGGATCCGCAGATTGCGTGATGACCTTGGCCGCTTCTGACACTTCGTACATCCCCAAATTTGAACCACCGCTAATCGTAAACAGAATTCCTTTGGCTCCATCAATAGAAACTTCTAACAACGGCGAGGCAATCGCTGCTTTCGCCGCATCCGCAGCTCGATTGTCGCCATGACCGCGGCCAATACCCATCAGGGCAGAGCCACGATTCGCCATAATCGCACGTACATCAGCAAAGTCGACGTTAATCAAGCCAGGTACCGTAATGAGCTCAGAGATACCTTGCACACCTTGACGCAACACGTCATCCACTACCTCAAACGCTTCAACCAAAGAAGTTTTTCGATCAATGATTTGCAAAATACGATCATTCGGAATAGTGATGATGGTGTCAACCTGTTCGCTTAATTTTTCGTAGGCGCCATCCGCAACAAGTTTTCGCTGAGTTCCCTCAAATGAAAACGGTTTGGTGACCACCGCCACTGTCAGCGCCCCCATATCTTTAGCGATGCTGGCAACAAACGGCGAGGCGCCGGAACCCGTACCTCCACCAAGTCCACAGGTGACAAATACCATGTCCGCGCCCTTCAGCATCTCGCGGATCTCATTTTGACTTTCTTCTGCGGCGCGCAACCCCATGTCCGGATCCATGCCTGCACCCAATCCACGCGTGACCGTCTTTCCAATGTGAAGCTTTTGCGGTGCGAGCGAACCAAGCAATGCCTGCACATCCGTATTCATCACAATGAAATCCACCCCGCGAATTTTCGAGGCAATCATGCGATTCACGGACGAATTTCCCCCACCACCAACACCCACGACCTTAATTTTTGCAAACGTTTCAATTTCTGGTTTGATTTCAGGCATACAGGCTGGCAAAGGAGAGCGAAAACGTAAGACAAAACGATCCGATTCATGACTATCACCCGTTCAGCATCAACAGTACTCATGAAAAGAGCCGGGGTCAAGTTCTTTTAAAAACATGTCAAGCCGCCAACCTTACTTCTGGACAATCCGCACAAATCCGCGCTTTCCTTTCTGAAGAAGCACCCCTTCTGGTCTCAAAGTCACGTGAAAATTTACATCCATAATAACCGCTCCGTCAACCTTGACCGCTCCCTGCTCTATCTGTCGGCGCGCATCCGTCTTCGAGGCAACCAAACCCGAGAGCACCAACAAAGACACGAGCGTATCCGCTTGATCAACACCGAACTCAGCTATTTCATCCGGCACCTCTCCACGCTGATGCACCTGAGAAAAATGCTCATAGCCAAACACAGCCGCTTCTTCCCCAATCAACCACGTCACGATGCGTCGCGCAAGGTCATGCTTGAACGCCATGGGATTTTCTCCTGACGAAATCTTCTGCTGCATGGATTGAATTTCATCGACGGATGCGTCCGTACACAATTCAAATCCAGGCAGGATCATTTCATCGCTCCAGGACATGACCTTGCCGTACATATCTTGCGGCGAATCCGTGAGCGCAATCATGTTGCCCTCCGTCTTCCCCATTTTTTTGCCAGACGGATCGGTCAACAACTTATCAACCATGACAGATTTGTCTTTGTGCCTGATTTCACGCATCAACGTGCGGCCGGCGAGCGCGTTAAACGTCTGATCGTTCCCACAAATCTCCACATCCACATCCATCGCCACAGAATCTTGACCTTGCATTAATGGATACAAAAATTCGTGAAGATAAACGGGCTTATCGTCGCTGATTCGTTTTTCAAACATGTCACGCTCTAACATCTGTTGCACCGTAAAATGCGACGCAAGTTCAACGACATCGGCGAACGACATCTTTGCCAGCCATTCGCTATTAAATTTGAACTGGGCCGGATTTGATCCGTCGAACTTCAACACGCGCGAGGCCTGCTCCTTATATAATTTACAATTTTCCAGGACCTGTTCACGTGTGAGCTGCTTGCGCGCGGCAAGTTTATCGGTCGGATCGCCGATCATGGCGGTAAAATCTCCGATCAATAAAATCGCTTCGTGTCCAAGCTGTTGCCACTCGGCAAGTTTTTTGAGATTCAGCAGGTGACCGAGATGCAACGTCGGACCGGTCGGATCAATCCCAAGATACGCGCGCAAACGTTTGCCGGACTTCAAGGCGCGTTCAAGCGTGCCATCTTCTGGCAACACTTTTTCCACGCCATGATGAAGAAACCACTGAATCGACGAGTCCTGAACATCAATAGACGAAGCAGACATAGTTGCGAATCATCCTAGCGGAAACGTGACGGAGTGGCAAAAGGAACGGTTTATTCTACGCTCGTTCCCACAAATTTCTTTCCATCTAAGATCTTTTTCAAATTTTTCAAATCTGTGCCGCGCGCAATTATCACCTTCATGTGACAGCGCTGCGCGAGTTTTGACGCGACCGGATCAAACGGTGCATTTGAACCAGGCGACCAGGTATCGCCGACCAATCCACGAAAGGTCGGCCAATCCAATCGATCAAACGGCTTGGCGTGTGGAAATTTTGCCGGGTCTTGGTCGTAGACGCGTTCAATGTTGGAGAGATTGATCACCTCTTGCGCATGAAAACGCTTGGCGAGACGGACGGCGATATAATCCGTCGACCACCCCGGCTTCCATCCAGCAGCGACAAGCACGGGCTTGGTCCATCGCACAACATGCATGGGATTTTTAATCATAATCGGATGCGCCACATCGCGAAACACCGTACGCAAGAGATGACCGTTGATGCGCGTAGCATGAATCCCCAGCCAATCCATGTCATCGCTTTCAAGCGGAGCAATCTCGTTCGCGGCACGCATATACGCACGCGCCGTTGATCCTCCACCCACAATAAAAATAAATCGCCGACCCGCGGCGATTTCCTTCAACATCAAGTCACGAAATTCTTTCAAAAACGCGGTGTCAATACCACTTGGCGGAGCAACGAGCGAACCTCCGAGAGAGATGACGATGGGTGACATGATTGCAGGATGCTCCACGAACAAATCGACGTCAATCACTCATGCATTTGAAGCGAATCGAGTGATCTTTTTTTAAATTTTTTGCACGATCAACACATTACTTGTCCATGACACGACCCAAAATACCAGCGCGCCCCAAAATGCCGCACCAAATCCGCGCACCTCGAAGCCAGGAACAAACACTGCCGCAAGACGGAAAAGCAACGCATTGATAAACAACGTAAAAATGCCCAACGTCAAAATAGTGATAGGCAGCGACAGTAGTTCCAACAATGGACGCAGGAGCGCGTTAATCAAACCAAGGGTGATCGCGACATAAAACGCATGAGGAAAATCTGTCACGTGAACACCGGGAACAAGAACGGCCACCAACATAACAGCGAGCGCGTTCAAAAATAAACGGAGGAGAAGCATCATCATAACAGTTGTTTTCATAGAATTATTTCGGCTGGTCTTCACGCATGCGCGTGATTTGATTTTCCGCTTCGGTTAAACGCTCCTTCAACACCTGTGATAACACCATGGCACGCTTGAATTTATCCAGGCCTTGATCCAAATCCATTTCGCCACCCTCAAACCACTGAATAATAGATTCAAGTTCAACGAATTGTTCTGCAAATGTTTCTGGGGAAGTTTTCTTGGCCATATATTTTTAGAGAAGTGACGCTTGAGCTGGTGTGGATCGGCCGTCACGATCGACAGAACGCACCACGGTCTGCGCCTTGCCGTCATGCCATTGAACCACGAGCGCGGCTCCGGCGTCCACTTGCGTAATCGAGGTGCGTACCCGACCGTCCACCCCACGAACCAACGTATAGCCTCGTCGCAGCACCTGTTCTGGATCCGCTTGTTTTAACACACGCTGTATTCCCGTAATCTGTTCGTCCATGCGGGAGATCCATTGATGCGCGCGTTCATCAACCAGTCGAACGGTCAGATCAAAACGTGTCGTTAAATTGCGTACCCACTGCTCCATCCCAAACGTCTGCGTGTCCATCTGCTGTCGCAGGCGTGAGATATGCGTACGCAAGAGCTGCTCCATGCGTTCTTGTTGATTGGCGATCTGATACAGCACGTCACGACGATCCGGCACCAGTAATCGCGCGCAATCCGTCGGCGTGGACCCGCGCACATCCGCCGTCTCTTCCGCCAAGGTTAAATCACGTTCATGGCCGATACCTACCAACGTCGGCACGCGCGAGGCGTGCACCGCGCGCACCACACGCTCATCATTAAACGCCATAAGCTCTTCAAGTGAACCGCCGCCGCGAGTCAAAACAAGTGCGTCGTAGTGTACCGTTGAATGTTGAATGCGATTGAGCGCACGCACGATACTTGTTGGCGCCTGCTCGCCCTGGACAATCACGTGATAGACATCAATCAATAAACCGCCCCAGCGTTCACTGACGATACGAATAAAATCTCCATACGCAGCACTTTCGATCGATGCCACCAGAGCAATCCGTTCCGGAAACCGCACCAAGGTCCGCTTGCGCGTTGGATCGAATAATCCTTCTTCAGACAAACGCTGACGCAACAAAAACAACGCTTTTTGCAACGCGCCCTCGCCAACTAATTCAATACGATCCGCGCTAAAGGAAAATTTCCCGTACTTCGGATAGATCCGCGGCACACCAAACACGCGCACGCGCATCCCGTCCTGAATCGGTGCGGACACGTTGCGCAACACCATGAATACGCTAATCAAGCTCTGTTCATCTTTCAAATTAAAATTCACCCACTGCCCCTGCGATACACGAAATTCACATACCTCTCCCTCCAGCGCCACCTCGCTCGAATCCCAAATCGCCTTAAACGTCTCATTGACGTAGGTGACAAATTGCGTGACGGAAAAAGTTTGCATAGATTCGTCAAATTTCAAACGCATTCCTGCAACATCTTCACGATCTCCTCACCGCACACTTGAAAGTCTTCTGCTCGCAAGGACGAAATGTCGACCCATTGTGGTTTGATGGATTCATCGTCTTTATCGCTTGGATCAAACTCTGGAGAAATTTCAAACACTTTAGTTGATCGACATAAAAAGAAACACATGATGACCTGCCAAGCTTTATCTAATGGCTGATAATAAAAAAATCGTTCCTTGAAAAAAAGCTGTCTCTCAATCACAACTTCGACACCGCACTCTTCCATGACTTCACGTTTGAGCGCGTCTTCTAGTGTTTCGCCGATGTCAACCCCGCCTCCCGGAGAGGTAAATTTTCCCGTACTGCGCATGATAGTCATCAACACCTTTCCCTCGTGCACCGTCAACGCATACGCCGAAGGACGAAAAGACAAACGAGATTTTTCAATCAGCATCTTTTCTCCATTCAACGTCCAACAAGAAACCAGATCGGTCTGAGTATCCATACAGGTTAAAGACAGAGTAGGTTCTACAAACACGCATGTCAACAAAAAGAAAAAGCCCTGAAAGACAGAACATCTCTCAAGGCTCAGGCCGAACGCTTCGCCGTCACAACGGTCTGAGTGATCGCCGGACCACTGGCGGCCAATGAGGTGCGTAGCACGTCGCCTCTTCGTCGACCTCACGCCGCTGCCCCATCATGACCGGCTCATGGTAGTAGTTCACGCAGTACATCCAGCTTTCCAACGAAATGGCTCGGTAGCCGCGCCAGACGTACTCGCCCTCCCAGAGCAACCAATCCCGATACTCCGTTGACTGACGCCCATCCTCATTCGGGAAACGCACGCACGGTTCCGCAAAGCGACGTGAAGCAACGGCGTAGCCGCACCAAACCACAACATCGGGCAGGCGGCGCACTAGGCGTGGAATGCGTCTCACAAGACGAAACAAAGCGATCCACATTTGAACGGTCATGCGAACAGGTGCTCGTTCCACGTACACCCTCCTTCCTTAAAAAGAACGCTATCACTTTTCTCCTCCTCTGTCCAGATACAGACACTCGAAAAAACTTATCCACAACCCGAGACAGTTCCATCCCCCATTAGCCAAAAACTGTTCTCTTGTCGCCATAGATCGCGCCCTCTAGGATAAACGGCATGGACTCCTCCCTCCAACGCCTCACCCCACAAAACATTGAAGCCGAACAATCATTTCTTGGTTCGCTTCTGCTGGATCGCGATGCCATGATCAAGGTCGCTGATCTGCTGGTTCCAGATGATTTTTACGTAGACAAACATCGCTGGATCTACGAGGCCATGCTTGA
>CAIKOH010000014.1 GCA_903829075.1 Candidatus Uhrbacteria bacterium | reverse complement strand
GTATTGGGACATATTTAGGAATGCGGGTTTTAGCCAGATACGTGTGCTCAAGAACGAATGCTTAGCGTTATTCATTGATCTACAGTATGAAAATCTTCACAGGCATTCTCTCTCTTTTTTTCTCTGTGGTATTTTTAGTTGGAGGAGCATTCATGCCGGTCGCTTCCGTGTCCGCAAAGACCGTCAAGAAAACAACAAGTTCACATACGGTGAAAGCTCGAATCAAAAAAAGATACGCCTACAATTTGTATAATCCTCACGTCGTGTATCATGACGAACATGTTTCGATTAAGAATCCGGCTTCAAAATGTCTTACGACCTCGATCCGTCATTTATACGCCTCGAGTTTGAGTCAGGCAAAAGTTGACGGGACGCATTATCGTGTTACGGCAAGCTCTACGACACCGCTTGGTCATGCATATGCAGCATATCTAAATGGTATTGCGACCGCCTGGGGAGCGATGGAGGCTCCGTATTGTGGATATGGTTTAGACGGGGTGAGCGCCGTGCTACACTCGCTCGAAAAAACCTTTACGCATGTTCGAGAGAAATTTTTGCATGTAGCGACGATCTAGCCTCACATGTCACGTCTCATGGGGATTGATTATGGTTCCGCGCGTACAGGTATTGCTTTGGGCGATACAGAAACGCGTGTGGCTTCGCCGTGGTGCGTGATTCCGTCTCAGGATGAGCTGCGTTTATTGGATGAAAATAGTCGAATCGTGAACGCTGAACTCGTTCATACGTTGATCGTTGGTGTGCCAAGGCAACCGCGTGCGTTGGATCAGGAAAGCGATCAGGCGAAGGAAATTCGAATGTTTATTCAGCGTTTGCGTGATCGTGGTCATGTGGTCGTGGAGGAGGACGAGACATGGTCAACGGCGTTAGCTGCACGTCAAACGCGCGAACAGGGGCAGCGAGGGAAACGTGATGATTTGGCGGCAACGGTTATTTTGCAAACCTATTTAGACAGAGAGCGGTAATACGCTCCTTTTTTATGTACCTGCGCGATGAGGCGATCGTGTTGCAGAATGTGGTATGGCGTGAGCACGATGCGCACGTGACGCTGTTTGGGCGTGAGCATGGAAAAATGTTGGCAATCGCGCGTGGGGCAAGGCGCTGGCAGGCAAAGCATCGTGGACACATTGATGCGCTAAATCAGATTGAGGTGATGCTCGCTTCTGGTACAACGCATGAGACCATGGCGGTTGCGCGCTCGTTGCGTGCTCGTCCGCAGTTACGTTCGCTTCTGTCTGTCGTGTCCGTGGCTGGTCAGGCGGCTGATCGTGTTTCGCGTTTGACGGAGCCGCATGCCGCTGAGCCGCTCGTGTTTGATGTCTTGCAGGAACTTTTGAACGTGTGTCAAGCACAGACGCAAGAATGGACCGCTGAACGCAGTCGGTGCATGTTAGCGGCGTGCACGTTAAAGCTTCTGGATGCACTTGGATATGCTCCAGAATTAGAACAGTGTCACCGATGTCATCTGTCAATGAACGAGGATGTGGGGTTCGCGGAACGTCCGTTTGCGCTCGTCTGTCGTGCATGCGCAGATCGAACGATGCAGACCGCTCCGTCTTTTTCTTTACGTTTGATTCGTTTTTTACGTCGTCGTTCGTTGACGGACTGCCTTGCAGTGACAGTTGAGATTCCGGCCCTGCGCTTTGCGTGTGATTTTATAGAATCATGTTATCGAGAACACGTTCCTTTAAAAGATCTTCAAGAGCGTATTCCCTGTTCTCTTTTGTGTTCATAGCGTAGAATGGAGACCATGCGTCCCATGGAATATGAACGCCGATCATCGCGTTTGATGCCCCTGTTGGTTCCGCTTTTGTTGGCCCCAATTTTTTCTGCCGCGGCTTTCATTGCCTTTAAGGATTTGAGTACGGCTCCTCGCGTTGTGGCTGGTACTTCTATTCATCAGGATCATATGCCTGCTGCATCGCCTGATGATTCGACACCTAAGCCGACACGTATTCTGCTTGGCGTCCCTATCAATAATGGCAAGAGCGATAAGCTGTTTGTGTTTGATCCGACAACGCAATCGATAAAAGAGCAGAGCGTGCCGGATGGCTGGCGGGTCACGATGTTAGAAGCGGATCCAACTCGGATACAGATCCCTACACAACTCGGTGATCCAACAGAGCTTATTACCGCAAGCGGTACCAAAATTGTTCTGCAGACAGGGGGAAGCTCGCCTTATCAGAGCGCTCAGGTGATCGGTGGATTCGATCCGCAAAATACAGCGGTTGTCGCAAATCAGATTGGAAGTGGGCAGACGCTCCTTTCTGTTGATCCAAAAAGCGGTCAGGTGCAGGAGGTTGCGCCTGTGCCTCAAAACAGTACCCCGTTATCGGTGAGTCATGGCACGGCTTGGTTCTCGACGTATCAGTCATGCGGTGGTATTGAGAGTGCACCCATCGGTCCATCGAGCTTGATCGGTATCGGTCTGAACGGGGTGAGTTCCACCGTAGCTACTGATCCGCAGCACGTGATTATTGGCGCGGTTGCGGGTCCAAGCGGCGCGGTTGCGTACACCTTAGATACGGGTCAGACCACGGCTATCTCCGGAAATCTTCGTTGGACAGGCACGGGGAAACCATTGATGTGGCAGGATGATAAAACGTTAATTTTGTCCGTTGGTAATGTGCTAGAAAAAGTATCGCTCACGGATGGAAGTTTGACGACGCTGTCGATTTTACCCCAAGCGCCGACGGTCGCATCTACAAATAATTGATTCTTTGAATATCTCCCTATGTCTTCTACCTGGATTCGTTTTTGGATCGTGATTGGTCTGTTGGGTTGTACGATGTTCGGGCTTCTGTCTTGGAAGGCACATCAGGTCGTGTCTGCGGAGGCGGATCGGTTTACGGGGTGTGCACATCATACGCGTACTGATTGCGACTCGTCGCCAATTTGGGAGGCGAGCGGGTGGGATTTGACGCAGGTGCAGACGGACAGCGCGCAGGGATCGTCGAATATGAATCAAGGTCTGAATGAACAGGGTGCGACGAGCACTGTTGATTTGCAGCAACCGACATCGACGCAGGCCGTGATCGTACCAACGGTTGGAGCAAATCCATCGATAAAACAGGGAGTGATCCTAGCTGTTCCTCGTTCGCGCAGGCATCCTCTAGCCAACAAAAAGTAATTCTGTTTAGATGTACCCCGTATGACCACACGCACAATGGTACGCGATACGCTCACGCAGATCGGTTCGACCGTCACGTTGAAGGGCTGGGTGCAGACGCGCCGAGACATGGGCAAGGTTGGTTTTTTTGATGTGCGTGATGCGAGCGGCATGGTGCAGGTTGTTCTTGTGCCGAGCCAGTTGACGGACGCGTCCAAGGTCGCGGTTGGTGAGATCCGTCCAGAATTTTGCGTCGAAATCACCGGGGTCGTCCAACAGCGTCAAGCTGCACAGATCAACGACAAAATCCCAACAGGAACCGTCGAGGTCTTGGCGAACGTTGTAACGGTTTTAAATCCTTCTAAGACGCCACCATTTCCTTTGGAAGATACGATCGGCGTCAACGAAGAACTGCGCTTGAAATATCGCTACCTAGATTTGCGTACTGAGCGCATGCATCGAAACATTTTGTTGCGCGATCGCGTGATCACGTTTTTTCGAAACTATCTGCACGAGCAAAATTTTGTTGAGGTGGAAACGCCATACCTGACCAAAGGCACGCCTGAAGGCGCTCGAGAGTTTTTGGTGCCGTCGCGTTTGCATCCAGGGAATTTTTATGTCTTACCGCAGTCGCCGCAGCAGTTTAAGCAGCTGTTGATGGTCGGAGGATTGGAGCGCTACTTCCAGGTCGCTCGTTGTTTTCGTGATGAAGATCAGCGTGGAGACCGTCAACCAGAGTTCACGCAGCTCGATCTTGAGATGTCATTTGTTGAGCGTGAGGATGTCATGAATCTGATTGAAAGCATGATGATCAAACTTGTTCAAACCGTGACCCCGGAAAAGCGCATTCGACAGATTCCATTTCCTCGTTTGTCGTATCAAGAGGCCATGGAAAAATACGGCAACGATAAACCCGACTTACGCGAAGATAAAAATGACCCGAATCTGCTCGCGTTTTGTTGGGTGGTCGACTTTCCATTTTTTGAAAAAACAGAGGAGGGTGGCTGGACGTTTAGCCACAACCCGTTCTCTGCACCAAAACCCGAGTACATGTCCTCGTTGATGAGTAAAGAAAACATCGGCGATATTTTGACCACACAGTATGATATTGTGATGAATGGATATGAGGCCGGTGGCGGTAGTATCCGTAACCATGATCCAGAGGCGTTGCATCGTGTGTTTGAGGTGCTCGGATTCAGCGAGGAGGAGATTCAGGCGCAGTTCGGTCACATGCTTGAAGCGTTGAGCTTTGGTGCGCCACCACATGGAGGAATTGCGCCGGGAATTGATCGTATCGTGATGATTTTGGCGAATGAGCCAAACATTCGCGAGGTTATTCCGATTCCAAAGACAGGGGATGCGCGTGATCCGCTGATGGGCGCACCATCACCTCTGCCGCCTGCTCGTCTGAAAGATGCGCATATCAAGATTGATACCTCGCCGCGTACGTAGCTTCCCATGGCTTTTTCTGTTCACATCGATCAATTTGACGGTCCGCTTGACCTCCTGTTACAGCTGATCGAGTCTGATAAGCTGGAAATCACAGACGTGTCTCTTGCGCGCGTGACTGAGCCGTTTGTTGAACATCTGCAAGCGCACAGAAAAGAAATTCCATTGGATGAGTTGGCAGATTTTTTGTTGATCGCGGCAAAATTATTATACTTAAAGTCGCGAGCGCTTCTGCCGACCGACGATGATCCATTGTTGGCGGATGGTCCGGATCTGGTTACACAGTTGCGGGTGTATCAGGCGTTTGTCGAGGCCGCGCAGAAGATCGGTCAGATGTGGCAGCGGGGCGCTGAGTCATTTAGTCGAAGTCGTCGTCCGCAGCGAGCGATTACCCAAGGATTTTTTCCTCCACGCGGTCTTGCGACGGATGATCTACGGGATTCCTATCAATTGCTCTTGCGTCGGCTTGAACCGTTGCGACGTTTGGCGCAGTCGACGCTGCATCGTGTCGTGACATTGGAGGAAAAAATTCTTGAACTTCATGCACGTGTGAAGGGTCAGATGCGGACGTCATTCGGGCGCGTGTTATCTGAAGCACGTGATGCGCATGAACGCGTGGTCACCTTTCTGGCCTTGCTTGAATTGTTAAAGCAGCGACAGGTTCATGCAGAACAGACAAAATTATTTGAAGATATCCAACTGAGTCCTTTGGAATGACGTATGCCCCTCTCCTCCCAACTTGAAGCGTTGCTCTTCGCTCTCGCTCAGCCGGTTTCTAAAAAGAAGCTTGCGGACGCGTGTCAGGTTGATGTTGCCGGACTTCAGAAGGCGATTGAGGAGTTGAGTGAGCGATATGTTTCAACGCAGGCAGGTGTTCGACTTGTTGAGCAGGGGAATGAGGTTGAAATCGTGACAGCGCCAGATGCGGCTGAGCTGGTGCGGCGGGTTCTGCAATTGGAGATGCAGTCTGAATTGAGCAAGGCTTCGTTGGAAGCGTTGTCGATTCTTTCATATCGAGGACCGTTGACGCGTCCGCAACTTGAACAGATCCGTGGCGTACAGTCCGCGCTTATTTTGCGCAATTTGAGTATGCGTGGATTGGTTGACGTGCGCGAAGGCGGTCCGCATGGGCAGCCATTGTACACGGTGAGTCTTGAATTTTTGAAACATCTTGGCGTAGAACGGATCGAGGCGTTGCCGGAATATCTTTCGTTACACAAACACGATCTTGTTGAACGATTGCTGAATGATATGGACGCTCCAACAGCTTCATCAACGCAAGCTACCTTGATTTAACGTATGACCACCCCACCTCTTCTCGCGTTTATTGCCTGGACCGCTCTGCACGCAGTGAGCCAACCTACGCAGCCCGTTGTGTCCTGGCAGGAGCTGCCGAGTGCACATGCAGTGATTCATATATCAAACGCTCCCGTGAAAAAAAATCCTGATGATGTGGGGGTGGATGTTACAGCGCGTGCGGCGACGGTGGTGGATATTGCGAGTGGTCAACGCTTGTTTGCGAAGAATGCTGATCAGGCCATGCCAATCGCGAGTTTGACGAAGTTAATGACTGCCATGACGTTTTTGGATGAGCATCCACAGCTTGATCGTTCAATTACGATCACGCCCGACGACACGAACGTTGATGGGCACCGCTATTTTGCTGACAATGAACGCATGACCGAGAGTCAGGCTTTCCAGTCCATGCTCATTGGTTCGGTGAATGCGGCGGCCAACGCACTTGCGCATGCCGAGGGGACGCGTGAAAATTTCATTCAGGCGATGAATCAAAAAGCAAGAACTATTCACTTGCAACATGCGCATTTTGTGGATCCGGTCGGCATTTCTCCGGATAATCAAGCTTCTGCTGAAGATGTAGCCATGATTTTGCGCGCTGCGCTGCAGTATCCAGAAATTCGCCAAGCGACTGAACTTTCGTCCATTGACGTACCAAGTCAGATCGGTCATCCGGCGTATCACATTGTATCCACGGACCTGCTCATTCATTCGTATTTGAACGCGCCACCCTATCGCATCGTGCTTGCGAAAACCGGCTCATTGCCAGAGGCGGGATTTTGTCTCGCACAAATTACGCGCGATGCACAGGGGGATCAGATTGTGGTTGTGGTGTTAGATAGCCAGAATCACCTTGCTCGTTTTCAAGATAATAAGGCGCTCGCCGCGTGGACGTTTGAACATTTTGAGTGGCCGAAGATATAGCAGCCTAGTCACGCGTCACCTGTTGATGTATTCTTGATCAGACAGCTTTTTATGAATTTCCCCGAAAACGGTTCAAAATCCATTCCTCCAGCCCCTGTAGAAGCGACATCGGAAAAATTGCTAGAAACTTTTCCTTCTGTGGAAGCAATGGAGTGTATGTTTGCAGATATTTTTCAAGGCAGACCCTACAGGATAGTAAATCAACAGATTGATGAAAAAGGGGTTGTGATCTTTGAGGTAGAAGGTACTGATTCGACTGGAGATAGAATGGATCTGAATTTTCAACGAGCGAAGTATGATTATACGGATCCTTCCATTCCATCCACTACTCGTTATTCTGGCTCTATTTACACCGTTCTTTATATGGGGGATGATCCATGCGGTGGTGAGTGTGTCGCGAATTATCGTGACGGTGTTTGGCATCGGACGTAAGTAGGTCCGGATGGTCAAGGTGTGCAGGAGGATAATGCTCTTTTTGTCGACATTTTTTGTTATTCTTTTGATCTGATTTTTACGGTCGTTTTTGGTGCTAGTAAAATCATCTCGAGATCCCGGCCCTTAAAAACCCAGTCGTGTTCCACAGGATGTCCGAGTGAATCGCTGTTACTGATCGCGCGTTTGTTGCCGATGTAAAATCCGATGTGTTTGTGGCGACCTGTTTGCAGACCAAAGTCTTTTTCCTGCCAGACCAATATACATCCGTCGGTCGGTTTTTTTGCGGATCGCCAACCGCTCTTCAGTAAATCTTTCACGGTGGAATCAACGGTTGCGTGGACATCGTGGAGATGTTTGAACAGGACAAGGACCGATGAAACGAAAAGTGCACAGGACAAAGAACCGTCTTGCAAGAGGTCGATCTGTTCGCCATTTACCTCCGCATAGAGATGTCGAAAGAGGTTCGAGCCGACGCTATTTTTAATCACTGAGAGGTAGGTTTTTTCTGGAAGAAGTTTGATGCGAGGTGATGGCGTTGACATATGCCTGAAGGATAACAAAAAACCCTTCTTGGAAGAAGAGTTGCTTGCGGCCGAGCCTAGCTCGATGGTGCCGGGAGAGAGAATCGAACTCTCATGACCTTTCGATCGCGGGATTTTGAGTCCCGTGCGTCTACCAATTCCGCCATCCCGGCTTGGTTGTGCATTGTTCGCCTGCAAGAACAGACGATGCACCACAAGGATAAAGGGATGACGCGAAATGGTCAAGAGAGATCGTGGGAACCGTTCGTAGACAAGTTTGACACGTTGCTGGAACTAGCGTATTGTCTTGACTGCAAGGGCAATGTTTCATTTGTAGCGGGGTAGAGCAGCGGCAGCTCGCCAGGCCCATAACCTGGAGGTCGTCGGTTCAAATCCGACCCCCGCAACCAAGCAAAACACATCGTATAAGCGATGTGTTTTTGTATGGATTTGAATAAAAGGTGCTAGTATTGTGAGTGGATGGTTCAGGGGAGGTGCGTGCTGTCAAAAAGTTTTTTGCAGAATCTATGCCACAAAACCATGAATCGCTCGCACAGCATATTCATGACATTCGACGGGAACTCAAGTTTTTGATTGAGCCTGCCTATCGTGAAGGGGCGATACGGTTTTTTAAAGAACCGATTAAGGTGTTAGGTGTGCGTACACCGTCTGTTCGGCGACTGGCGAGGAAGCACCGTCCGCAAACAGGAATCCATAGTAAGCAAGAAATTTTTGATGCGTGTGAAGAATTTTTGCGCAGCGGATGGAATGAGGAGACGACGATTGCTTGCGCTTGGGCAGCGGATCTTCGTAAGCAATTTCATCCAAGTGATTTTCCGCGTTGGGAGAGATGGATTAAAACGTATGTTACGAATTGGAGTATCTGTGATGATTTTTGTTCGCACGTCATGGGTCCCTTTCTTGTAATGTTTCCAGAATTTCTTTCGAGGATTGAGCTATGGGCACACGCGAAAAATCGGTGGATGCGACGCGCATCAGCTGTGAGCCTGATCGTTCCTTTGCGTCACGGGTTGTATCTTGATGAGGCTTTTCATCAGGCAGAGGTTCTCTTGCAGGACGAGGATGATTTAGTACAGAAGGGATATGGATGGATGTTGAAGGGGGCGAGTGCTTGTTTTCCAGACCAGGTGTTCACATTTGTCATGGATCATCGAAAGACCATGCCGCGAACCGCATTGCGTTATGCGATAGAGAAGTATCCGGCTCACCTGAGACGTCAAGCTATGGATTAAGTCAATAAACTATTTGGTGAATAGAAAACACTGGTGTGTGAGACCAGTGTTGGAGGAGGCGCTTTCGATTCGATGCGACGAATATTCGCTATAGTTGTACGAGCAGGAAGTCTGGGAGGGGATCGTTTTCGAACAACGTATGAAGGAGCAGCAGCGCCATGCACTTCAAGCCCTTGTCCTCCATAATTCTGGTGGTGCGAACCGCTTCAGCCTCGCGGCCATTGCTGGCTTGGGCGTATGCGAGGCTGAAGAGTGCCTCCGATTCATCACCATGACCTCGAATGTTGGCGGCGGTCACGACCTGTTCGGCTCGGTCCAGCATCTCCGACGCTCGGCCGTCTATGAAGCGCGACAGGGTACTGAACCCGCTGCACTTGAACAGCCAGCTTGATGAAGCTTCCAGAACGTGGACCACGGCACCGTCACGATCGTGTTCGGCGAGTACAGCTATGGCGCGCTTCAGAATGCTTGGCTTGATCGAGCTTTGTTGCACGAACAGATCGGTAAGTTGATCAAGGTCATCAGGATTTCGGCTGTGTTCGGCGAGGTACGTTGCGGCGAGAAGGCGGTCTTCGAATCCGCGCAGTCGTCCAAACATCGCGCGTGCCTCATCGAACCGTTCCCAGGCCGCATGTTCCTTGACGATCATGACTTGAAAGCGTTCATCCCGTGCGGTCAGCAGACACTCCTCATCCGGATTGAGCGTGATGTAGGCCGCGTCGTTTGTGCTGCCCGTGATTTCATACAGATGTAGAAAGAACCAGGCGCGTTGTTGGAGCGGGAGGTTGCGGCCAAGCTGCCTGGCATGATCAAGCAGGTTTGTATCAGGCGAGTAGCGCGCGATGCTTGACCAGATGTAGACGGATTCCCGGTGCGATGAGGTGAAGCTGCGTGCGATGGCCATCGCCTCTTCGAATCGGCCAAGGTAGGCCAAGGTATCCGCGTACAGAACCGCGCATCTTCCAAGGAGTTTTTCGTTATCCAGGTGCTTCCCATTGATCTTGGTCCATTCGGACCTCAGAATAGCAAGATCACGATCATCACCCGTGACCTTTGCGATCATTCCGCCACACTGGAACAGGTGGGTCCTCGATCCGCCCCGTACGAGAGCGCGTGCCTCATTGAGTAGGTCATCGGTCTTCAGGCTGGTAAAGTCAGCGACCTCTGAAATGAGCGCGGTTTCTTCAGGTGTAAAATCCACCCCTTCTTCACGGAGACGTTGAAAAAGTTCGTTGCAGCGCCACAGAAGATGGAAGGCGGGCTTACCTTCAACCTGCCCAGGCTTGATCGTCTTGCCGCCCGACAGCGTGATCCAGATTTTCAGCTGAGCGATCTCGCGCATCTTTTGCGTGAGAAGTCTTCGAGTTTCACGCGCTGTAGTCTGCGTACAGCTGTTTGGACCGGTATGGGCTCGAGCCGCCTCCAGCTCATGAATTTCACTCTTCAGCTTCAGAATCCGTGCTCTTGCATCCTCCACGTTCGAAGGCTCGCTGAACACAGACGCAGCACCCATGATGACGAAGCTTGTTCTGGGGACCATGACCAGCTCCTTTTACAGATATTTTACAGGTAGATTTTCGTGCTTCAAAATGACGCGCGAATAGACCTTTGCTTGCTGAACGTATGTGAAAAACGCTGTTGTGTCAAGGGCTGCAGGTTTCAATTTTTAAAATTCGCTCTAGATTGAAGACGCGTTCATCCTGACGCATATCGCACCAGGCGCGCACGGCGGTGAATTCTTTTCCGTTGTAGAGTTCTCTTCCGATGGAGCGTGGGAGAATCACGCGGGTGGATTTTTCGTCCTTGCCTTTGAGGTAGATAATGCTGAGACGTTGTTCCTGTTGTACGGCGGCGTGCAGGAGTTGGGTTTTTTCTTCCGTGCGAAACCCATACAGATCCAGGGCGTCTTCGCGCACCGCAAGATGCGTCCAGAGTGCGGCGGTCTTCTCGTTTTTGAGTGAGGCGAGCGTTTCGCGCGTTGTTGCAACCTTGTATCCGACGCCGGCGACGGAGAGAATCAGAAATCCCGCATGGGTGCTGTGCACAGTGCCTTCAAGGTGACCAATCATGCCCGCATCATAGCGCGGTTGCGGAAAAATGACATTTCGGATAGGATGCGCGGCACATGGCCAATACAAGTTCAGCAAAGAAAGCACAGC
>CAIKOH010000013.1 GCA_903829075.1 Candidatus Uhrbacteria bacterium | reverse complement strand
TTATGATTTCCCATGTAGAAAATGACCAGGTCGCCGCACACATACAGATGCACACTTTTTTTCCAAGCCGATGAATGCGAATTAGCTGAGCCTGACGAATATTTCAAGGCCAACGGAGAGGCTTCTTTCATGGCCGAATCATGATCGGGGTACTCGAATATTTGGAGGTTATCCTGATCCAGGGTGATTACGGTTCCCATGACCGTAAGTGGAAGCCGCCCGATTTCTCCGACCACGATCGGCTCGAAGTTCTCGTCTTTAAGCCCACTAGTGTCTCGTTAAAATCTCCCCTTTTTCATATAGCTCTGCAGTGAAGCCGTATTTTTGTATTTGTGTTCCGCACGATTTCAATTGAAATCGAAGACCGCAGAATGATTTTGCTGTTCTGTCTAGGGTAATTCCATTTGGTGATACTCTGGTATCACTATGAATTACAAACAATATGTATTCGCGCAGATTATGGAGCATCTGCCGCGTCACGATTTCGATTCTTGCGTAGAACGATACAAGGGTGAGCGGTACGCGAAGTCATTTTCATGCCGTGATCAATTTCTGGCGATGGTCTTTGGTCAACTCTCGTATCGCGAATCGCTCCGTGATGTCGTCGCATGCCTTTCATCACATCGACCGAAGATGTATCACCTCGGTTTTCATTCTTCCGTGACGCTTCCAACGCTGGCAAAGGCTAATGAACGGAGAGATTGGCGCATCTACCGAGACCTGGCGGAGATATTGATCGGCAAAGCAAGGAAGCTCTATGTGAACGAACCAGCCATCGCTTCCGACTTGGTTGGTGCCTGTTACGCGATTGATTCTACAAGTATCGATCTATGTCTCTCGCTTTTTCCATGGGCGCCATTCGTGACGACGATGGCGGCAGTCAAGCTCCATACTGTATTGGATTTACGTGGCTCTATTCCTACGTTTTTCGACATGACGAGCGGAAAGGTAAATGACGTGAACTTCCTGGACATGATCTCGTTTGAATCAGGAGCCTTCTACGTGATGGACCGTGGCTACCTCGATTTCAAAAGACTGTATGCGATCCACAAAGCTGGTGCTTTTTTCGTCACCAGAGCGAAGAACAACATGCTCTTCGAGAGGAGATATTCAAATCCAGTCGACAAGACGACCGGTGTTCTCTGCGATCAGATCATTTTCCTTACAGGAGTGCAGACGGCGCAGAAATATCCTGACACGCTTCGCCGCATCAAATATCGTGACGCGGAAACGCGACATACATATATTTTCCTTACCAACAATCTCAAAGCTTCAGCGGCATCAATCGCTCTTCTTTACAAACATCGTTGGCAAATCGAGCTCTTCTTCAAATGGATCAAGCAACATTTGAAGATTAAAGCCTTCTGGGGACATTCCGAGAACGCTGTGAAGACGCAAATCTGCATTGCTCTGTGCTCATACCTCGTCGTCGCCATTCTGAAGAAACAACTCCGGCTGGAGCAAAATCTCTACGAAATTCTACAAATCACGAGTGCCTCGCTGTTCGACAAAAGTAGCTTAGTTGAGCTGTTTTCTGATATTGAAATACAAAGTCCTGAAGAGGGTTTCCAAAAGACATTGCCGTTACTAGGTTTTTAACGAGACACTAGTGGGTCACACCTCTAAAAATTGGTCGCGTAACCTCGACATAGCTTCTTCACGAGCCCCGGTCCTTCGAAGATCATTCCGGTAATTAATTGCACCAAATCGGCCCCGGCATCGAATTTTTCCATGGCCGCTTCCGGGGACATGATCCCGCCGACGCCGATCACGGTCAAACGGCGACCGAACATCTGGCGGGTTCGGCGGATCAATTCGGTGGATGGCTGACGGCAAGGTTGGCCACTCAAACCGCCCTGAAAGACCGCCGGTGCTTCCTGACGAAAATCCAGAGAG
>CAIKOH010000012.1 GCA_903829075.1 Candidatus Uhrbacteria bacterium | reverse complement strand
ACAAGGTATGGACCTGGTGTTTGATCGCGATTCCCTTCATCTGCGTGGAAATTATGTCGATGCTATTTGCGCTCAAGAGCGGGTGGTGGCGAGAAAAATTGCGATCGTGGGGCGACTATGCGAAGCCAGAGATGTGGCGCTGGTTGTTGGCGCGACGCAAGGTCATCCAGGCTGCACGTATCATCAATGACCATGAATTTTTACGACTCGCGGAAACGCGGATCCTGTTTCAACAGAACGTGGAAGGAACCGTTGGTGATTCTATTCAGGCAGATGCCGGTGGTTGGATCATGGCGTATATCGCTAATCCGGTTTTGACGATGATCTGGAAGCTTATCTATCCATTGGTGAGATAAGTCAACAAAAGGTCTTCATCGTCTCTTCACATCTCTTCAGCTATACTCATTGTACATGAAGATCTTGGTTGTTGAAGATGAACCGAAATTAAATAAAGGTTTGGTTCAGGGGCTCAAAGCCCGTGGATATGCGGTTGATTTTGCTTTTGATGGCGAGGAAGGGGAGCGGATGGCTCGTGTAAATGAGTATGATTTTTTGATTTTGGATGTCATGATGCCGAAGAGAAATGGTCTCGAGGTTTGCCGTAATTTACGGGCTGCAGGTATGCAGATGCCGATTTTGTTTCTGACGGCAAAAGATGCGGTGGAAGATAGGATTGAGGGTTTGGATATTGGTGGCGATGATTATCTGGTGAAGCCATTTGCTTTTGAAGAACTGTTGGCGCGAATTCGTACATTGCTTCGCCGCAAGCCTCTCACGGCGGGCGATGTACTTGTCCTTGATGGCTTGCAGGTGGACACGCGTTCGCAAAAGGTCACGGTGGATGGAAAAGAAATAAAGTTGACGTTGCGTGAATACGGATTACTCGAACATCTGTTGCGCAACAAAAACGCGGTCACCACACGCGAAGATATTTTGACCCATGTGTGGGATCGTTTCTTTGATTCATTCAGCAACATCATTGATGTGCATCTAAAAAATCTTCGCAAAAAACTTCCTACGGCCTATGCCAAACGTATCAAAACCATCTGGGGAAAAGGCTACCGGATTACTTAGCGGACGATTTCACCAAGGCCGTCTTCAGTTAACCTTGGTTTACATCGCGATTCTCACAGTGATTTTGTTATTGTCGAGCGCGAGTAGCTACTCGTTATTCTCTAGCCGATTGGAATTTCGATTTGCCCGTTTTCATTTGCGTCCGCCGCAAACAATTATCGTGCCAAATTTATCGCCAAGTCCTGCGGATGTTCAAGATGATCTCATCCATTCATTATTGGTGGTGAACGGAGCGTTGTTGTTGGCCGCGAGTCTTGCGAGTTATTGGCTGGCCGGAATCACATTGCAGCCGATCCAGGCCGCCTATAATCGTCAGCGACGATTTTTGGGTGACGCATCACATGAATTGCGAACACCGCTCGCAATTTTGCAAACAGATTTGGAAAACGAACGAACGGATATCTATGCAGATGAAGGCGCGCGTAGACGCATAGCCAGTCATTTAGAGGAGGTGGGGCGCATGAGTCGTATCGTGAATGATTTGTTGGTGTTGTCTCGTCTGGATGAAAAGGATGAGACCTTTAGCGAGGGAAAGCCCATCAACCTTTCAGGGGTGGTTCAGCAAACAACGCATCGTTTGCAGGGTATCGCGCAACGTCAGGGGATTACGTTGACCTGTGTTGATGAGGATGGGGCATATCAGGCGATGGCCGATCAAAACCTGTTCTCACAGGCATTGAGCAATGTGATAAAAAACGCGATCGCCTACAACACGGAGCATGGTCGCGTGATGATAGAGATACAACGCGAAGGAACACAGATTGTGGTTCGTGTGACGGACACGGGTATTGGGATTGCAAAAAAAGATCTGGAGAAAATTTTTGATCGGTTCTATCGAACAGACCAAAGTCGTTCGCGGCAAACGGGTGGTAGTGGTCTTGGACTTGCGATTGTCCAGTCGATCATGAAGCAGCTTCGCGGATCTGTGCATATTGAAAGCGTGCTTGGACAGGGGACGGTGGTGACGCTGCGTCTACCAAAAGCCCCTTCATCTTTTCTTCACGAGGGTTCTGCTATGGTGTAAGAGATGGTCTACACCATTACTATCGAGAACGACCTGTGCATATCTGCACGGTCGCAGGGGTTTCATCGGAACAATTGGCGATACGTGTGTGTTGCTGGTTATCTCCGACACAGCCCCTTCCTTTTCGATGCCATGCATGTTTATTCATGTAGCATTTAAGCAATATGACCAATACACAAAAGGTCCTTGTCATCGCCTCTACGATCGCGACTTTGGGAGTGGGGGCACTGGGCGCAAGTAGCGTTTTTGCTGCACAGCTCGGAACAGGATACCAAAATCGTTTGTCCGGTTTAGTGAACGCCATTGCGCAAAAATTTCATCTTGCGCCAAGCGATGTGCAAGCAGTTTTTGACCAACAGCGTCAACAGATGACCGCTCAGATGCAGCAGCAGGGCGCGGCTCGCTTCATTGCGATGCTTGCGCAGGCCGTGAAAGACGGCAAGCTTACGCAAGCGCAGTCTGATCTGATCACGGCAAAACAGACGGAGGTACAAGCGTTTGAAACGAGCTTGCAGGGTAAAACTCCAGCTGATCGTCAAGCAGCGATGACCACGGAACAGGCTGCCCTTCAGACATGGGCACAGACCAATTCTATTCCCCCGCAGTACGTTCCATTCGGTCGAGGCGGCATGGGGATGAGAGGTGGGATGAATCGTCCTGATCCAAAGACGATGCTTGATCAGGCGGTTAAAGATGGCAAACTTACGCAAGCTCAGGAGGATTTGATCGTCGCAAAGCAGGCAGAGGTCAAAACGTTCATGACGACTTTGCAAGGGAAGAGTGCAGCTGATCGTCAGACCGCTCTAAAAACAGAGATGGATTCGTTAAAAGCCTGGGCTCAGACGAATGCTATTCCTTCACAGTACCTGATGTTTGGGGGAGGGATGATGCGCGGAGGAGGCGGTATGGGGCATGGTCACTTTGGTCACGGGGGATTTGGTCAGGGCCAACCCGACGGAGCTCCAACGCAGAACAGATCGTAAATTTATCGAAAAACAGTGAACGACCGGCACAAAAAGTACTCAATAAGAATCCAATCCCGTACAAGAAGCGGGATTGGATTCTTTTGACAAATGCTAGATAGAATGCTAATTTTATAAGCCATGAAACCACAACGTTCTGCATCGACGACAACGGATCTGATTGAGCTCGCTCGCCCCTATAAAGGGCTCGTTAGTACCTTTATTGTACTGGCGATTTTGGGCAACGGGTTGAATTTAATTGTTCCGAAAATTATCGCCAGCGGTATCGATGCCTACACGGCCGGACATTTTGTGATGCAGACGGTTGTCTTGGAATTTTTTCTTGTGGCGTTCGGTATTTTTTTGCTTACGTGCGTCCAGGGTATCTTGCAAACATACGCCTCAGAATACGTTGCGCGAGATCTGCGCATCAAGCTTGCGGCAAAGATTTCAGAGCAGGAATATGCCTCCATCCAACGTATCACGCCCTCGAAATTGTTGACCAACCTCACATCCGATATTGATGCGGTCAAGTTGTTTATTTCGCAGGTTATCACATCCATCATTTCGTCGATTATTCTTATTGTTGGCGCGAGTGTTTTGCTGTTGATGATCAATTGGAGACTCGCTCTATTGGTTTTATTGATCGTGCCGATCGTTGGCGGGACATTTTATGTTATCTTTACGAAGGTCCGCAAGCTCTTCAAGAAATCTCAGGAGGCGATTGATTGGTTGAATAAGGTGATCAATGAAAGTATTTTGGGTTCTTCGTTGATTCGACTGCTCAACTCACAGCAGGTTGAGCAGGAGAAATTTATCGCAGCAAACACCGAAGCAAAAAATATCGGCATGAGCATCTTGCGATTATTTGCGAGTTTGATTCCGGTGATTACCTTTGCGACGAATGCGGCAACGCTGACGATTCTTGCGTTGGGTGGGCATTTTGTGATCACGGGCAGCATGAGTCTCGGGGATTTTACCGCGTTCAATAATTATTTAGCGATCCTTATTTTTCCGATTGTGGTTCTTGGGTTCATGAGTAACGTGATTGCCCAGGCGTCTGCTTCATATCAACGCGTGAACGAGGTGCTATTGAAACCGGTGAAAAAATCCGATGGCACGGCTGTCGCTAAGGTCGGTGGATCAGTACGCTTGAATGAGGTGAGTGTAAAATATAGTCACAAGTTTGTGTTGAAAGATGTTTCTTTTACTGTGCCATCGGGTTCACGAACCGCGATTATTGGGCCGACAGCAGCCGGAAAAACACAGCTACTGTACCTGTTGACTGGGTTGATCGAGCCAAGTGCTGGCCAGGTCGAATATGCCGATCGTCCATTAGTCGAATACGATCCGGTGAGTTTGCATGGGCAGATCGGATTTGTGTTTCAGGACAGCATTTTGTTCAACTTGAGCTTGCGGGAAAACATCGCTTTTAGTAATACGGTTCAGGACGCCGATTTAACAAAAGCCATCGCCACAGCAGAGTTGGCAGAGTTTATTGACACGTTGCCGGAAAAATTAGACACCATCGTCTCTGAACGCGGAACGAGCCTGTCTGGCGGACAAAAGCAGCGCATCATGTTGGCACGTGCTTTGGCTTTGAATCCGAGCGTTTTGCTGTTGGATGATTTTACGGCGCGTGTGGACAGCAATACGGAGCGTCGTATATTGCAGAATGTGCAGAAGAACTATCCGCATCTCACCCTAATCTCTGTCACGCAAAAAATTGCACCGATCGAGGAATATGATCAGATTATTCTGCTCATGGAAGGGGAGCTTCTCGCCAAGGGGACGCACGTGGAGCTGCTCGAGAGTTCGCCGGAGTATGTGCAGATCTACGAATCACAACGCAGCACCAGCTCGTATGAACTACAAACTGAATAATTCCGCCAAGGCGGCCAATCAAAAAGGGGGCGACATCGCTGCCCTAAAAAGCCTTCTCCCGTTGCTTGCGACGGAGAAAAAGGATTTGGGTATCGCTCTTGTGGCGATCGTGCTGAATGCCGGAACGACATTGGTTGCCCCGGTTATTATTGCCTACGCGATTGATACCTACATTCAAACAAAAAATTTTTCTGGTGTGCTGTGGTCAGCGGGAGTATTGTTGTTGATCTACCTGGTTGGTCTTCTTGCGAGCTATACCCAGACGATTCGTATGGGAACGGTTGGTCGGCGCGTGCTCTATAATCTTCGCAACGAAATTTTTACCAAGCTTCAGCAGTTGCCCGTGGCGTTCTTCAATCAGAATAAGGTTGGTGATTTGATCTCGCGTATCAATAATGACACGGATCGTTTAAACCAATTTTTTGCCCAGGCGTTGATGCAATTTGTTGGAAATTTCTTTTTGATTGTTGGAGCTGGGGTATTTCTTGTAGTTTTGAATGTTCATTTGGGTCTTGCTGCGCTCATTCCAGCGTTCGGCGTTTTTGTGGTGACGCAGCTCGTGTCTGCATGGGTGAAGCGTAAGAACTTGGAGAGTTTACAGACCCTCGGCAGTTTGAGTGCGGAAATTCAGGAGAGTCTGAATAATTTTAAGGTGATTGTGGCGTTTAATCGTCTAGATTATTTTCGTAAGAAATTTAATGAGGTGAACGCGAATAATGTTAAGACTTCGATCGGTGCGGGAATCGCGAATACTATTTTTACGCCGATCTACACCTTTGCCTCGAGCTTGGCGCAGTTGGCGATAAAGAGCTTGTACAGCGCCTATTGAGTGAGCACAAACCAAGAGCGATTGTGAACTTTGCTGCAGAAAGTCATGTGGATCGATCGATACATGGGCCAGCTGAATT
>CAIKOH010000011.1 GCA_903829075.1 Candidatus Uhrbacteria bacterium | reverse complement strand
TTGTCCTGATGATTCCCTAAAAACAAATGATTCGGATTGCAACAAATGGGGTTATCGCACTTGTGTAAAACAAACCTGCTTTCTGAACTATCTTTTGGATCGTTTTAAGGTAAAATTTCAGGGGATTCAGGAGATTTATCATCTCGCGTGTCCCATTTCAAAAAAACATTTTGACGAATTTCGGATCGCGATGGCACTGACGAATTCCATCGGCATGAAAAACATGTTGGATGTTGCGGTACAGTATAAAGCCAAGGTGTTATTTGCTTCTTCGTCTTCGTTGTATGGGCCTAAGCAGGCGGAGAAGCCTTATGTTCAGGAGAATGATCCGTGTTTGCTTGATCATTTGACGCCATCCGGTGCATATGATGAGGGTAAGCGCTTTAGCGAAGCGTTGTTAGCGACGTATGCAGATGTATACGGGCTTGACGTTAAAATTTCTCGTTTGTTTCGTACCTATGGACCGCGCATGAAAATTCATGACGGGAATTTATTGCCGGATCTGATTAATGCCGCGCTTGATGGGCAGGAGCTCGTGTTGCGCGGTTCAGAAGATTCGAGTTTGGCCCTGTGTTTTGTGTCAGATATGGTGGATGGGTTGATCAAGCACATGCACACCCCGATCGCCGTGACCGTGGTGAACCTCGGGTCAGATCAGGCGGTGCGCTTGTCGCTGTTGGCGGAAACGATCGTGCGTTTGACCGGATCAAGTTCACACGTACGCTTTGAGCAAGAGTTGGCTTCATTATTTGAAGCACCTCTCCCTGATCTTGAAAAAGCGCGGCAGGTGCTGCATTGGTTGCCGCTTGTGCGGTTGGAGGATGGGTTAAAGCGGATGATAGAATACGGTCGATCGGAGCGGCAGCGCGTGCGTCCAGGGATGTAATTCTGAAACTCATCAACCTCTTTTATGCCTACACCTGTTGTGATTGATAAGAAGAATGTGCTGGTCACGGGCGGCGCGGGATTTGTCGGGTCGCATCTGTGCGAAGCTCTGCTGAAAACCGGCGCACGTGTGATCTGTTTAGATAATTTTGTGACGAGTCAGGAATCGAATATCGATCAGCTGCTTCAGCACACGGATTTTGAATTTATCCGTCATGATATCAATCAGCCATTTGATCCAGAAGGGTTTCCAGAGCTCACGCGTTTTAAATTAAAATTTCAGGGCATTCAAGAAATCTACCACATGGCCTGTCCGACCAGTCCAAAGAAGTTTGATCAATATCGCATGCAAACGTTGCTGGCAAATTCCACTGGCATGAAGAATGTGTTGGATCTTGCGGTGCGATTTCAGTCGCGTTTTTTGCAAGCCTCGACTTCGGTGGTGTATGGAACTCGGCCGGCAGACAGACATCCGTTTCGAGAAGAGGAGTCCGGTGGTTCAGATGTGCTCTCGCCGCGCGCTTGTTATGACGAGGGCAAACGTTTTGCAGAATCCATGTGCGCGACGTATCAGCAGGTGCACAATCTTGATGTGCGTATTGCGCGCATGTTTCGCACCTATGGCCCACGCATGCCGCTCTATGATGGTCAGATGGTCCCAGATTTTATTGTGAATGCGTTTGATGGCAAGGATCTGGAAATTTACGGGGACGAAACGTTCATGACCTCGATGGTATACGTGTCTGACATGGTGGATGGCTTGATTAAGTACATGGCCGCTCCTGCGGGGATTGGTCCGATGAATTTGGGGAGCGATGTGGACATTCCGTTGCTTGAGGTGGCGCATCGTATCATCGAGATGACGGGCTCGGCTTCCAAAGTGACGTTCAAGGAGGCGTTATTGTTTATGACAGAACTTGGGTTGCCAGATTTGAGCAAGGTCAAAGAAAAATTGGATTGGATGCCGCTCGTTGGATTAGACGACGGATTAAAACAAACAATTGATTACACCATGGCGCACCGTTCGTTGCTGAGTTTTCAAACATAACTATGTCTCCAAGAGAGAAAAAACCTTCTGATCCTCAAGAGCGCATGGATGTCTCCTCCACAGT
>CAIKOH010000010.1 GCA_903829075.1 Candidatus Uhrbacteria bacterium | reverse complement strand
TGGTGGTAGTACATATACTCCGCTTCCAAAATGAAAAAATTATTGAGATATGGGATTGCGGACAGCCGATTCCGAGTGACTCTCCAAATAAAGATGGTGCGTTCTAATATGAAACGAAGAATATGAAAAATACTCACCCAATTCTTCATAGCCTAGGTCATGCGCTTCTCGTATTGATATATACTTCAGGTGTCGCATGGCTTCTGTTTAACAACCAAAGAATCTTTGGGCATACGCAAAGTTTTGTGCTGCCGCTCGCTGTACTTTTGCTCTTTACCCTCTCTGCAACAATCGTCGGAACATTGGTATTGGGCAGACCAGTCCTCCTCTATCTCGAGGGAGCTAAAATTGAAGCATTGAAATTCTTTGGATATACGGTTGGCTGGATCTGTATAATCACATTTTTCGTTTTTTTCGTTTTGTTCGTATCAAAGTTGTAGATGAAAGAATGTATGAAATCAAAGAACATGTTTATCGTTGCAATCATCATCGGCGTCGTATCCGGATTTTTAAGTACTCACGGCTTTTCTCTCGGTTGGTACAATCTTGTATTTTGGGGAATCGTCGGTGTAGGCACAGGCCTCTTCTGTCCAGACAAAAAGACGGCTCTATGGACTGGTACCCTGTATGGTTTTTGCCTTTCTCTCTCGTTTTTGTTTTCTGGCTTTCAAGGAGTGTCTTCTAAATTTTTAGTATTCACGGTATTCTCACTTGGTCTAAGCGTTGTGGGTGCAATTGGTGGACTTACCGCTTCATGCACCGGTTATTGGATAAGAAAAAATCGTTTGAAATCTTCATAGATGTCCCTTAGAATGAGACGGGTGACACATTCTCTTTTTTAGAGGAACATTGTCTAAACTGAGACACAAAATACCAAAAGTGGGACAGTCTCAAACCCCCTTAGTACTGTCTCATTTGTCTCGTTTTGTCTTTTGCGAATCCGACCCACTTACCTCAAAATCACCGAACTTGGAATCTCTCAAAAGCCCTTGAAAGATCCTCGAACCGTTGGTACCTAACCCGCCGACACCGCCACGCAAAAAATGCCAACACAATGGCGTTTTTTGTTTGGGGGAGAAGGGATGGTTGGAACTCGTTTCATTGAATGTTGAGGACGAGCTTCATTGATGCCATACTGAAGAATAACAAAATAATATGAAAAAGAATTCCTCAAATAAACACGTCGTCATATATCAGACGAAAGCTGGAGCTCTTGAACTGCGGACGGATGCGAATCGAGATACATTCTGGCTTACGCAAGAACAGGTGGCGGAGATATTCAACGTACAAAAGGCAGCGATCTCCAAGCATGTCAAGAATATTTTTGATTCAGGTGAACTGGTTCAAAAAGCAACTGTTTCCAAAATGGAAACAGTTCAAAATGAGGGAGGAAGAAGCGTAAAACGTCATATCGAGTATTATAATCTTGATTTGGTTTTATCTATCGGGTATCGAGTCAATTCAAAACAAGCAACTCGTTTTCGTCAGTGGGCCACGAAAACGCTTCGGAGGTATATCGTCGATGGGTATGCAATCAATCGTACGCGTATTGCAAAGAATTATGCACAGTTCGTAGAGGCTGTAGAGGAAGTCAAGCGTTTATTGCCTTTGGATACGCCGGTTGATGTAGACAGTGTTCTTGGACTCGTTCGTTTGTTCGCAGATACCTGGGTTTCATTGGATGCCTACGACAAGGATGTTTTGGTAACAAAAGGAGTGACCAAAAAACGAGTGATGCTGACGGCTGAAAAACTTGTCAACGAACTTGCGCTGCTTAAAGTCGCCTTGTTGAAGAAAGGAGAGGCGACCGATCTCTTTGGTACTGAACGATCCGCCGGAGCCTTGGCCAGTATCGTCGGGAATGTCATGCAGACGTTTGATGGCAAGGAGCTGTATCCAAGTGTCGAAGAAAAGACTGCACATCTTCTGTATTTCATGGTAAAGAATCATCCGTTTGTGGATGGGAACAAACGAAATGGAGCGTATGCGTTTGTTTGGTTCTTACGGCAAGCGGGGATTCTGGATGTGGTACGCATGACACCGCCAGCACTCACAGCGTTGACCATCCTTGTAGCTGAAAGCAATCCAAAAGATAAAGAAAAAATGATTCGCCTAGTTTTGACGTTGTTGGTGACGCGTTGATGCACATACAAAGGATCTAGAGAAGTGAACCAAATAGTCCTACGGTTCAAAATATAGTGAGTTGCATGGTAGGGTGTTCCCTAAAATATATTCCCACATCATGTACTCTTGCCCGCCACAACAACATCTCTTCATCCAAAGAGGTGTTTTTGTTTGCTAGCATTGGGTTTTCTTGAGTTCCGACCGATAAAGCGGGGAGGGTACAATGTTTTCAGACCATGAGAATATAGTGTTATACTGCTCCTATATGCCTACACCAACGGACATCCCGCCTCAAGTGAATCAGATGATGAAAAAAGGAGGGTTGAGCGCCGTCCTTCCTGTCATCGTCAATTTCTTGTGTATCGGGCTTTTTGTTATCTTTATCGGATTCACGGTCATGTCAGCGGTGAAAGGAGCGATCACGACCGCAACGGGCACTCTCCAGGTCACGGGTCCAACGCTTGGAACATGGAGTGCAAAAATTAGCGGCTGTACATCAGGGGATGCGTTTTCTCCTTCTTTTAATGGAGCGCAGTTGATCTTTGCCGATAGACCTAAGACTCACGCGGAAATACATGATCGACCACAAGAACAAGGCGACGGAAAAAGTGTGGTTGTATGGCAAGATGATTCTGACAAAAATACACAGGTAATTTTAAACTCTAGCGTGTGTAATCCCTATCAAGCTTCTGCTGAAGTTGACGTTAATTCACAAATTAATATGGTTCGAACGGCGAGTGGACAGGTGCACGCGACCTGTAAGCTTCCCTCTGGAGATCAAGTGCAATTAGATGCAGATTTTAAGAATTGTCATTAAGGCAATACATCTATTTTATTTTTGCTTTTGAATCAATAACTCTCCGCTCTTTCAAAAATATGCCCCCACGCCTCTCTATTGGATTGTTCGTCATCGGCAGCATTTTTCTTCCCGTCTCAACCGTTCTCGCCGCCTGCGACCCATCCGGCGCACAAGCCTGCGAAGCCTGGGCTGTGCAGCAGACCGCGAAACTCGGCTGTCACGTGACACAGCCTTCATTCAACAATGCGGTAGATGATCTGTATCTCAATCAAGGCTGCCGCCTCCAAGGAACGAGTTGGACGGATGCAAACGGTAAGACTGTAACCGGTGGATTTTCAAATGGAGTGAATGTAGACAGCGCCGGATGCATCGCGCGTTATACCCCGTCCTCTTATTTGAAACAGGGTGGATATTTTCGCACGCCAACAGAGACGATTGACGGTCAGCTACGCAACCAGAGTCTAAGTGGATGCACATACGACTCAGACCTCGGCAAGAAAGATTCCTCAGAGCTCATGGCACCCATCATGGAAGCTATAAAGTCGTGTGTGTGCGCACATCAACCTGTCGGGACACCACCAAAAAATTCGACCCCACCGCAACAGACAGGTGGAACGACTCCCGCGGCCGCACCAATCGTCACGGATCAGCAGACTCCTTCCGGTGAATGTCCTGGTGATCATCGCGTGAAGCGCGGACATTATTGCGGTTGCGTCTATGGATATGAAATTGATACAAACGTAGGTGGATGCCATTTTATCACTGAAGGACTTGGACTCACTCCGAGTGATGCAGAAAAAATTGGTGATGCCGCGGACAAAATTGCAACAGCGCCTGACGGCGTGCAAACCGTTGAGATCACCGTCAAAGGTAAAGCCGTTCGCGTTGTTATCACAGGAGATCCAACGGACATGAATGCCTACCTGTATACGATAGATGGGATTCATTTTTCGAATTCCCTGTCCGGTGCTCTGAACCGTTCTTTTGGAAACGTCCTGGTGGACGATGTACGAACCGTTCTCACGGATCTCAGTCCTTTTAATTGGTTTGATGCTTCATACAAAGGTGATGATAAAGATCTGAAATTTAACATTGGTCGAGCGCTTGCGTATGATGACATTGATCAACATCGTAGCAATCTTGTTGGTAGTCTAAAGTACATGACGGATTTTCAGAGCGGTCTTGCCGCCTACATTGATTTACGTGAGCAGGGAAAATCAGCATCTGCTATTCTCGCCAACGACCAGGACATTGACGCGGATATCGAACGATTCACGGCGAGATTGCGCGTAGCTGTACAAGGAAAAAAAACGGGGCTCAGTGATGCGGATAAAGCTAAGCTGGATGCGGCACAAAAACAAGAGCTGTATGCTGCGTATGAAGATGGATTCGTTCGCTATCGTGCAGCAAAGGCGCTGTAGCTGTTGCCTATCAAACAAAAAAACGCCGTTGTATTGGCGTTTTTTTGTTTGATAGCGAAGAGATGGTTGGGAACGGTTTCTAGAAGAGCGATTTTGAGGCGCAAGATGTTTTTCATCATCCTTGAAACTATTTTTATTTTGTGGAATACTTAATTTCCCCAAAATGGGAGCCCTTTATTTTTTATGTCTACTCAGCTTACCGCTAAACATGATCATGGTCATAACGTTCCTCTGACACTCGCTATCATCATTGGCGCCACCGGAGTTGTTTTTGGAGATATTGGAACGTCGCCACTGTACGCCTTCAACGCACTTTTTTTGGAACTCTATCGTTGCAGCCCGATCTGAATACGATTCTTGGAGCGCTTTCACTTTTTTTCTGGGCGTTGATCATCGTGGTGACCTTTAAGTACATCGGTCTCATCATGAGGGCTGATAATGAGGGTGAGGGCGGAATTTTTGCCTTGATGACTCTCATTAAACAAAAAAAAGATCAAATAAAACTCAACCCAAAACTCTTGCTTGCGCTTAATGCCCTGATCATTTTTGGAGCTGCGCTTTTGTATGGTGACGGTATGATTACGCCGGCGATTTCTGTGCTATCGGCAGTCGAGGGGTTGAATGTTGTCGCACCAAGTTTTCATCCATACGTTATTGGTATTACAATTATCATTTTGATTGCACTGTTTCTTCTTCAGCGACAGGGGACACATCGTATCGGCAAATTGTTCGGACCGATCATGATTATGTGGTTTGTTGCGATCGTTCTTATTGCCATTCCGCCGCTTACGAGACATCCGGAGGTCTTTTTGGCCATCAATCCTCTCTACGGCCTACGTTTACTTATCCATGAACACATTGCCTCGCTGTTTATTCTCGGGCTCGTTGTTTTGTGTATCACGGGAGGCGAAGCATTGTATGCCGACATGGGGCATTTTGGGAGAAAAGGGATCAGCGTTGCTTGGCTTGGATTGGTTTTGCCCGCTCTCCTGTTGAACTATTTTGGACAAGGCGCACATCTACTTGATGGAACGACGATTATCGGAGGAAATATTTTTTTCAGTTTAGTCCCAAGTTACGCACTATTTCCCATGGTGGTACTCGCGACCATGGCGACCATTGTTGCGAGTCAAGCTCTTATCTCTGGAGCGTATTCGCTCACGCAGCAGGCGATTGGGCTCGGTGTACTCCCACGTCTGCGTATTCTCCAAACGAATCAGAGCGTCCCTGGACAGATTTACATTCCGACGGTTAATTGGATTCTTTTGGTCGGATGTATTTTTATCGTGCTCGGTTTTCGAACCTCTGTTAGCCTTGCGGCCGCATATGGAATTGCCGTGACCGGGACTATGGCGATTACCACGATTGCGTTTTACGTGGTTGCGAGATATATTTGGAAATGGGAGCTGTGGAGAGCTGCTGGTCTTTGTGTGCCCCTACTGTTGATCGATCTCGTGTTTGTCGTCGCGAATAGTTTGAAAATTTTTGAAGGTGGATTTGTTCCGCTTTTGGTTGCATCTTGTTTGTATTGGTTGATGTCTGTTTGGCAATGGGGAAAAGAATATCGTGCTCATGTTATTCATGAAGCATCGCATCTGACGATACGCGATTTTTTACGCCTCTATCAGAATAAAGCAACGGTCGTCATTCCCCGGACCATTGTTGTGATGTCTCCAGTGCTCGTGGAGAAGTTGGATGACCTTACTCCGATCGCGTTACAAGTATTTTTGGAACGTTGGCGAGCGGTACCAGCACGGCTAGTTCTTTTGACAGTGACAAAAGAACGTCACCCCTATATCGCATCCGAAGAACGATTTACGGTATATTCTTTTTCAGACGCGCTACAGGACGAACAAAATGTTATTTCGGTACAGGTTCGTTATGGATACATGGAAGATCCTGATGTCCGTACGGCATTAGCAGACCTGCAAAAGCAGCACTTGTTACATGTTTCGGAAGATCCACAAAAGTGGCTCATCATTACCGGGAGAGAACGTTTCATTTCAACAGTACAAGGAATTATCCCGAAGATGCGACTTGCATTCTTTCGTCTCATGCACGCAAACACAAAGTCAGCTATTAGCTATTTTGGAGATTTAGATGCAGATGCTGAGGTGGTGATCGTTGGGGTGAATATGTGAGGATGTTTGTGTATAGAATCATGACGCACCCAAGCTGCGGTAAGTTGTATAGTAGGATGAGTCATGAAATACATTCCCACATCGCGCGCTCTTGTCTGCTACGCAAAAACGCTAATAAAATGGCGTTTTTTGTTTGGGGATGGAGGGATGGTTGGAGTTTTTTATTACCTTTTATCTCCCTTATGAACGCCTGCTACTATATCCGCAATCCAATAACAAACACCCCGATTGCAGGCGACGAATATTGTCGTTCTGTAATCGGGGTTAGTGAGAATGTAGCAGTTATCTTCGTCGACGGCGTCCGTTACCGTTCAGACGGCGCCTTGGCTCGCGCTCGGGCCAGGATCTGTCCGACCGAAAGGCCGGTGCGTGTTGCTTCGGCCGTCACTAGTTCGAGAACAGTCTGAGCGACCGCGTCTACGGAGGCTCGTTCGAGATTGGCCACCCGCTTCGCGAGCTGCTTTGCGTCGGTGCAGGCGAGCACATGATTCACGTTAGCCGTCTTTGTGGCTCCCTTCAGACGCATCCGCTCCTTGTGGAGTTCCGTGAGACGCCTCCTCGCCTCGGTGAGGATTTTCACAGTTTCCCCGATTTCGTCGACAGTTGTGCGGTACTGCGCGGCGAGCTCCAAGCTCTCGGCACGATAGCCCGCCCGCTCCATTTTGGCTGTGCTCAACCGCTGTCGAAGGGTAGGAAGATCGGTGACCGCATCGTCCTCGGACGGTGCATCCTGGATTTGTGACTCGACATCGTCGCCATCTTCGTCCAATTGGGGCGTCAACGCAGGAGGCGTCGAGGTGATCCCGAGCTCTGATATCGCTGCCATCACTTTGTCGTAGACAGCCTGGTTTAGTGACCAGGCCTTTCCATCGAGGCAGGTGACATTGAGACCGAATCGTTGGAGGAGTCCGATCTCTGCGGCATCGTTGAAGAAGGTATGGCGCTCTCCGTCGGAAAGCGGAAAGCTGTTACTGATACGGACGCACGGTCCGTCCTTTGTTTCCACTGCCGGGAGGTCTCCGAGCAGTTCGACGGCAGCTACGCCATCGCTGCTCAAGCTCTTTACGAACGCGATGATTTGGCTGTCGGTGGCGGCGGGGGAAGCTGCGTTCATGGTGGTGTACCTCTGTGAAGCTTTCCGGAAAATTCCGGATTGAGAATTTAATCACAAGTATCTTTTTTTGTCAACCAGGCTATGTGATGAATAAAAAAATCGATTTAATCAGAAATTGTCATGATGATGACGCGGTGCTAAAATTAGAAAGAATAATTTTTTTAACTGCACTTTTATATGAGTGAAAGGAGAGTGTATAAGCCCGGAGTTCAGGTTGTTCCGTTGAATCTTTCTAAGATACCGACGCCGAGGATGCCCGATGCTTCAAG
>CAIKOH010000009.1 GCA_903829075.1 Candidatus Uhrbacteria bacterium | reverse complement strand
CTCTTCACCGAATCAACACTTACGCCAAACACGGTCACGCCAGATTTTTTGAACTTCGGCAGATTATCACGGAAACCGCAGGCCTCTTTCGTGCATCCCGGTGTGTCATCTTTTGGATAAAAATACAATAAAACCCATGAACCACGTTCATCTTTTAAAGAGTGTTTTACATTGGCTTGATCCAACAAGGTAAAATCAGGGGCGGTTTGACCAGGAGAGAGTTTCATATGGAAACAAGCGTAGCATAGACGCGAGAAATTGACATAAGTGACTATTCGGTCTACTGTCTGGCGGGGACTTGAGGACAGGAGAAACGATGAACAGATTTCAGACGGTGAGCACGCTTCCGCAGATCAGGGATTTTCTGATGGCGGCTCGTCCGCGCGGTCAAACCGTGGAGATTCGCTACGTAACGCTCGACGAAGCAACACCGTGGCACCTCACGGAGAACAGGAAGGCGATCGTCGGCAACACCTACTTCGAGGTCGTCTTCGAGGAACGCGTTGTTCTGGTCACCACTCCCACGGGAGGAGTGATCAGGAACGTCACCTACTGGCCGGTCTTCCGCCAACAGACCGGAGTCATCGCCGCGATCGCGGACAACGACGGGAACATGCTCGTCAAAGCCTACCTCGACCATGGCCACTCGGAGGACGATTCATTCGGACGCATGATGTTCGCGCTGCCGGTGCAAATGAACCCCGACCGACGCAAGCAACTCGAAGCCGATCCCGCGCAGAAGCAACGCGCGCTCCTCCACCTCCTCGACGCAGCCTGGCTGGAGGCGCACGGGCTTCGTGGATCGACCCGTGATATTCCGAAGGACGGCGCGCGCGCCACGCCGCAATCTCCGACAACGGCAGCTGCCATAACGAGGCCTGGTTCATCCAGGGAGACCGTGCGCTCATCGAGAAGCTCCTGGCCGAATCGGGTATAACACCGATCCCTTCATCTGGATCACACCGAAGGGCCTCCACGCAGGTCTGGAAGACATGCGACTCAACGCTCACGTCATGGAGCTCAGCCTGCTCGCCAAGTCCGAATCCTGAACTCACACCAACTCACCCCCCCCCCCTTCGTCACTCGACGCGAGGGGGTTTTCATTTTCTCTATTCTTTCTTTGCTGCCAGCTGCATCCACATTCGCTGAATCTTTGACACCGCCGCATTTTGATTCACGCGACGAAATAATTTATACCAGGTTGAATACTGAAAAAGTACGACATATGCAAACGCGCAGACCCCAACCACGAGCAAAAAACCTGCGCTCACCAACAACAGAATCTCTTGTGGGAGCACCCATCCAATGACACTGAGCAACACCAACAAGATCGCGAGCGGAATCGTCAACACCACTAAACCAATAGAAAGTCCGATCACCGCGATCAATCCAAACACATACAACACCAAACCGATCTCCGCGCACAACAACCACGCGCGTTTAAACAGTTTCACAGCTGATTCCAACGCCACACTCAATGATTGTTCACGAATCATCAAAAAATGCAAAGTAAACAGATGGAGACTCGTCACCACGATCGCGAACAATCCAAAGGCGATCAAACAAAGGACGAAAAGCGTCTGCACCCACGCGATCGGTACCGAGACGGATAATCCAAAAGGGATAAACAACCAGGTACGGCTTAACCCAAGAAAAAATAAACTCAAAAGATTCAGCAAGATAAGGGATGGCCAACGCGATGCGGCTGCGAGACACGCGTCGCGCACCGAACGGAGACGGTTGGACGTCGACGTCGCAAACGCTTGAACCAACGCTCCTTGCGCAATACTTGAAATCGTAAACACCAAGAAAAAAATCACGCATCCCCACAAGAGTGGCTGAAGCCGTGCCATCCAAAATGCGAGTGCCGCCCATGACCACGAGGTCGGTGGCTGAAACGCCTGCCCAAGAATCTGCAAAGAACCTTGAATCCAATCTGACTGTTGCTGCAACAAGGAAATTTTCAACAACGCCGTGGCAACAGCATCGTACACCCCTGCTGTTTGCAAAATACCGGCCAACAGCGCGATCGGCCAAAGCTGGCGTTCTGACCAGGCAAAAGTCAAAGCTTCACGGACAATTTCTCGATACACGGGACGTGTGGGTTGCAGACGGAGCGGCATAACGCAGGTAGAATAGCATACGCACAAGCTGGTTGCATGTTGATAAAAAAACACTCTCCAAAAAAGAGAGTGTTTTTTATCAACGGTTTATTCTTTATGGACAATTTTCTGGATGCTTGTCATCACATCCTGGGTACTTTGTTGTCACGGGCGCTCCGGCGGGATCTACTTTTGCTTGAACCGGAGTCAGAAAAACATAATGCGGCTTATCGTTTTCTTTTGGTTCAAAGTTTGTATACAGAAAACTCACGGCTCGTCCAGTCAGGGTCTGTGCGGTGGACGTTGGTGCTGATTCAATCTGCCTTACCCACTGCTTCCTTGCCTTCATAGGATAAACGAACTGAATGGTCGCCTTTTCAATCGGCCCTCCCCAACCCGCTCCAGAGGCAAGAAGATAATCGACGGTTGGTTCCTGCTCATTGTAGTAGTTGTACCCAACAGGCGCATCAAAACGTACCACGACGGTTACGGTTTTCTTGGCCGGAATCCTCATCACGAAGGAGTATCCATTGGATCGCTGTTCTGTTTTCATGACCCCGCCGTTAGTGTACGTATTATATGCACCGGTAGTTTCTTTCAACGCAACCCGTTTTCCATTGACGGTCACGCGAACATTTTTGGCATACTGTTTTACTTCGCCAGACACACCAACGCTAAACGTTACAGGAAACAATACCTGCTGTGTCATTGCTTTACCGGTCGGATTTTTCATCCAAAATGTTGCGAGCGCCGGCATGGTTGGCGCGCTCGTGTCTGTTGTGTACGGAATGATCTTTGATGGAACCGTAAAGGTGACCACCTCACGTGACATCTGAATAGCGCTTTCCTTAGGGGGTGAGATCGAACCGATCGTAGAAACACTGGGGGCAATGTCGGCGAAAGCGACGGACGGTAAAAAGGCGCTGACCGTCAGGAAGAGCGCGAGGAGCTGTTTATTCATAGTGCATAAAGAATATCACGCAGTGTTGACTCCGTCATTGCGAGTTCGACGAATACTAAAACACCCTCCTTTTTCTGGAGAGTGTTTTAGTATTTACGCCTCTTTGACATCTGTACCCTCTTTTACTTCAGCCTCGTTCTTCTTCTCCTCCACCTCTCGCCCGTCTGTCTCCGGTGTGCAGCCGCTGATGGTCGACCACAACCTGATCGCG
>CAIKOH010000008.1 GCA_903829075.1 Candidatus Uhrbacteria bacterium | reverse complement strand
CAATGACTGCCTTGGCATTTTTTTTGTGGAGCTTGTGGTTGTTCGCATACCTGTCCCGCGACACCAGTAACCCTTCCGTTTCTACTCGTGGAGAGTGGTCGATGGATTTTTTACATCGATGGGCGGGGCGATTCACGTTTTTTCAAATACAGAATCGACTATTTTTCTCTTTTTTGTTTGGTTTGATCCTGGCCTGTACCATCGTCGTTCGTCCCGTTGAGGTTTTGTGGATGTTGCCGTGGTTTGTGCTTGTTGGTTGGAAGTGGCGTCCAACATGGAAGGAGCTGTTGCTCGTTTTGTTTGGTCTTGCATGTATCTGTGTCCCTGTTGCGAGTTTGACGGCGCAAACCTATGGAGCTTGGTATCGTGTTGGGTATTTGTTGCACGATAATCCGCTCCCAGTTTTTGTGTCGGGAACGAATCAGCTTGCGGTAACTCAGGTGCAGACGGTTCCCCCGATTGCACCGACCCTGTTTCATTGGCATCTGCCATTTGGATTTCATCTCGATAGTATTGCTTTAAATCTTCGTCAGTTTGCTCTTGGTTTAGCGCTTCCCTGGACCATGATCTTGTTGGGCGCATGCGTAGCGTTCCCTTTTTTTATCTACGTGACCACCAGGCATCGCGGATACATGGCGAGCGCGGGTTTGTGTGCGTATTGGTTGGCTGGTGTTTGGACGGTGGGCGCGCTGCTCTATGTGTACGGTAGTGGACATTATACGGATAATATCAATCCAACAGCCTTGACTATCGGAAATTCTTTCTTGCGGTACCTCCTGCCTGTTGCGCCGCTAATTGGCGCGTGTGTCGCATGGGTGTATTCCCTAGCGCGAACTCGGGAACGAGTCGCATTGATCGTTGTGTGTATTTTGTTATCAGGGTTTGGCGTGTATCGTGCGTATGTAGCGGACAATGAGGGGATCTGGACGACGCGCGGGGAACTTGCGCAGTACGATCTGATTCGAGCAGGGCTTCAGACGCAGCAGCCAAAGCCGGATGTGGTTCTGTCAGAACGTTCTGATAAGATTTTTTTTCCTGAAACGCGCGTTGCCTCACCCGTTCCGCCATTATCCGAAGTGGTTCGTTTGTTGAGAACGACATCGCTCGTGGTCGATTTTTTTAGTCCGGCTCTGTCCCAAGCCGCGCGCGATCATTGGCGTACCTCAGGGCTTCAGCTGGAAGATGTGGCCGTGTTCAGACGCGAACATCTGTTTCATGTGACGCTCTTGCCACTATGACACTTTCCCGTTCGTTCATTCAAAGACTTCAGGGGTTGCTTTTATTTTTACCTTGGTTGTTTGTGAGTAGTGTTCTTATTTTTATTTGGCAGTTTCATGTTCCTCCGTCCGGTAGTAAGGATGTACAAGCACAGTTTAATGGACATGGTCCGTGGTTGAACGATCTTTTGCCTGCAGAACGTGTCACTCAACCCGGACTTCAGCCCGCTGGTTTTATCGGACAATCGATGTTGGATGATCCGGCCTATGGCAATGTGCGTGTGCCCGGGGTGTTTGATACGGTGCGCGTGTCGTTTGAGTTTCGTCCCATTGATCAGCCTTTGCTTGATATTGGAACGCGTTTTGATGGACAAGATACGACGGCATTTGTTCCGGTGTGGAGCGAGGCGCTGTCCCATGGATGGGGCTCGGTAGTTCAACAGGGTCAGCATTTTTTGGTTCGTGCTGCGGTCAGTTCAACGCAGGTAGATCTGTCTGATTTTGCTCATCAGGTGGCTTGGCGCACCACGTCAACGGCTCCGTTGCTTGCAGATGAAGGACAAATTGTCACGAAGAGTTATGTGACGGCCTTGAAGGGGGATCAGGAGCTTCGTGTGGTGCCCGTGAACGGTCATATCTCGGTACGTTGGCGTTTGGATGCGTCGACGCTTGTTGCGCCGTCGCTGGCACAGGCGTCTGTATTTGATGGGGATACACTGCTTCGATCGGTTGGCGTCGTTGTCCCGGCGCAAACGGTTCAAGATCTATCATTGCAGGCGGATCACCTACGGGCGGGTGTGTACCGTGTTGAGCTTCACGTCCCTGTGGAACTGGTGACGCGCGAAATTTCTACGGATGCGAAGCGTTGGGTGTTTGCTGCAGATACCTTTTTGACCAGCGCAACCACGACGACACTGTGGACGAACTCATTGACGGTTCAGGCCGCGTCCATGGATGGACAGAAGCAGTCAATCCTCTTCGGATCACACAAGCTTTTTCTCCAAAGACCGAGCGAATTTTTTTCTTTGATCTGTTCAACCGCAGTGGAATGTCAGACGCCGCAGCCAGTGCATGCGATCGGCGAGAATGTTCGATTTTCAGGTGATGGATTTTTTGCGCTTGATCCTCAGACCGTATTTTTTCCGTCTCCGCGGACGTTCAATGACGAAACACCGCTTGATGTGGGTGGTATCAATGTCGTTCGTGTCGATGATCGATCGATCGAGTCGCTCACAGATGGTTGGATGCGAAGTTCTTTTACGATGAACGTTCCTGCAAATGCTGAGCATCTGTATTTCACGTTGTCCGCTCCGCATCTGCTGTTGCGCCAGGGGAGAATCGATGTGCGATCGATTGATCTGTTTTTTGTGCGTGGACGAAGGACCTGGCAGGAGTGGAGAGAGTGGTTGGTGGGATGGGCAAGAGCTGTGATAAAGGATCAAATGTAATCAATGTATGTTTTCAAAAGATTTTTTTAGACGATGGCTTGGTCAAGCGTGGAAAGCTTGGCTCGTGCTCTTGGCGCTTCTGCTTGCGCTCGAATGGGCTTCGCCTGGTTGGGTTGAGCCACTCATCTCTTTGCGCATCCCGTTGTTGGTGACAGGGATGCTGACTCTTTGTCTTCCACCTGTCTCTCAACAGCCTTCGCGTATGGAGCGAGCGGTGTTTATGTTTGCTGTCGTCAGCGTTTTATTGATCTGGTCAATGCAATGGGCGAGAGCCGGCAGACTCGGAATCGTGTTCGCTTTGTGCGTATGGGTGACAGGATTTTTGATGTTGGTGCAAAAACCCATCCACGATTGAGGTTACTTCCAGGTTTGTTCAATCGCTTCTTTGATGTTTTTACAGGCGAGAAGCGTGATGTTGCTCGGGACCTTTGGTTTTTCTCGTGTGAGCGGGGTGATGATACGCTTGAAACCTAACCGAGAGGCCTCTTTGATACGCGCTTCGAGACGAGGAACAGGTCGGAGTTCGCCGGACAGTCCAATTTCGCCCCAGGCAGCCAGATCATCTGGAAGAACGCGATTTGTTTTTGCGGAAGCGATAGCGAGCGCCATGGCGAGATCGATCGACGGATCTTTCGCATCCATGCCGCCGACCGCGTTCACAAATACGTCTTGATCAAACAGAGCGATGTCTGCACGACGTCCAAGAACGGCGATGACGAGATTCACGCGGTTCGTGTCAACGCCGCTTACGCGTCGCGCAGGTGTTCCATATCCCGCAGGCGTCACCAGTGCTTGAATTTCCACCAGCAACGCGCGTGAACCTTCAACCAGACACGACACGACGCTTCCGGAAACGCCGGTCGGTCGATCTGCGAGCAGTGCGGCGCTTGGATCCAGAACCTCTTGCAACCCCTTTTCGTTTAACGAGAGAATGACGCTCTCATCGCACGCGCCAAAACGATGCTTAATAACACGGAGCAAACGCAAACTGTGGAAGCGATCGCCTTCAAGCATGAGGACGCTGTCGACCAGGTGCTCGAGGAGACGTGGGCCAGCGAGATCGCCATCTTTGGTAACCTGTCCAACGAGAATGACGGCGCTGTTTGATTGTTTAGCAGCATCATGAATGGTTGCAGCGCTCGCCTTGATCTGCGTTGGATTACCGGCTTCGCCCGCAACGGTTGGTAGTGAGATGCTTTGGACGGAATCAACGATCGTCAGCGCGGGTCTTTGATCGCGAATGGTTGCTGCGATCACATCAGCGCGGGTTTCATCCACAAAAAAGAGATCTGGTGGCAAGGTTGCGGATAAGCGTTTCAAACGTACCACGACCTGCGTCGGTGATTCTTCACCAGTGACATAGACCACGCGTCTTTTATTGTTTGCCATTAGTACGCCGAGTTGTGCGAGCAGCGTTGATTTTCCAATCCCCGGCTCACCACCAAGCAGTGTCATCGAGCCTTTAACGAGCCCGCCTGAGAGCGCGCGATCCCAAAAATCTAAACCGGTCGCGTCATGGGAGGCATGAGCGGTTGAGAGCGAGGAGAATGCGGTAAGTGCGGCAGCGGGCGTGTTTGAATCCACTCGTTTTTCGATAGTAGGCGCATCTTCGGTAAGCGTGCCCCAGGTGCGGCATTCGCTGCATTGCCCAGCCCCTTTCGGAAATTGCGCGTCGCATTTGGTACAACGAAAAATGGTGGCAGGAGGTTTAGACATGTAAGGAAGTCTACGCGCTGAGAGCCAAGATGCGCAATCGTGAGTCTATCCTGAACCATTACACAGTGTAGAAGAGCCTCCTGAATGGCTCGCGGTTGGTGCGGTTCCACCGCCACTTGCTGGATAGACCTCCGAAAAGCTATTGACGAGGGTTGCAGGCATACTCCAAACCTCTCCGCCGACATCATGTATGTAGAAGGTGCTGTTATCGTTTGATACGCCAATGACCACCATGTAATGACCTACGCCACCTCCACAAATGGGCTGACCATGATGGTCACGCATGCCACAGGCTGCGCTTAAGCAGCCCGAACGGTCGGCAGTCGGTCGGTTGTGAGCATCTAGAATAGGGTTTCCATTGGCGTCGCGAAGCTTTCGTACGGCGCACGCAGCCGGATCACCAAACATGAGAGGATGTCCTGCACGAATTTCCGTAATCGCTTGTGAGGCGCGAACTGTGCGATGGGTGAATCCAGGAAAATATTGACTGAGATTGTTCTGATCCCAAATGTGTTCGGATGTCCCATTATTGGAGTTTGCTGAACGGGTGCGTGCACCAATCAACACAGCGTATCTTCCCGTGTCTCTTGGGGTTACGAGATGTCCTTCAAATTGGGCGTTGTAGTAAGCAAGCACGACGGCAAGCGAGGTGACGCCACAGGCGGAAGCCTGAAATGTTGTCCAGCAGCCAGCCTCGCTTCCACCGTGACAGGTGGGAGCAAAGCCCGAATCGCTTTGATCAAAGCCGAGGTAGGGAACGCGGCCATAAGCTTCGTGTGCCCATGGCCCACTGTACTGGGTATATTGAATCGCGCGTGGCAAGCGGATGACGCTCTCACCAGCGGCGAGCGTACCAGGGGTTGAACAGGCGTCCGGTGGAGGGCTAAATCCCACATCGCCATCGTTGGCGTTTTCCAGCTCTCCATTGCTGAGAGGAACATTGGCAATGTAGGGGAGTTGGAGCGCGTCGAGGTTGAGCGTTTCTGGGTTGATGGTTTGTAGAATCGTGTACGCCCCCATGACCAACACGACCCCAAGAACGGCATTGCGGATGTACTCCATCCCTTTTTTTGTGTCTCCTCCGGTGGCGCCGATGAGGTAATAGAATCCACCGACCACGATCATGATGACTGCTACGAGAAAGGAAACAGGGATCAAAAACCGATACCAGGCCTTGATGTAGTCCGATAGGAATGGCACGGAGATGTTTGCATCTTGAACCTGCGCCTGCCCAAAATGTAGGCCAGGAACGCTTACTGAAACCTGCGGAGTAATGGATTGAAAAGGCGGAGGATCAGGCGTTGCCGCAGCGGCGGGTGTTGTTGCTGGTGAAGAAGGTGTTGCGGTTGCAGCTGGTGCGGGGGCAGCGTTTCCAATATCTGGAATAGTATCGCTTGGACACATCCCGCTCGCCTGAGTCGCACTATGCTGCGCACACTGATCGCTCGTTCCCGGGGTGCATGCATATCCCGCAAGCGCTGCTTGCAAGGTTGCTCCTACGAATAACGGACTGGTGTTGTAGCTTCCGCAGAGTGACGCGCTATCGCTCGCAACACCCGGGCCAGCAGGCGGAGGGGTGAAGCAGACGTTTGAGGCCCCGCTTTTTGTGCAGAGACAACAAACAGTGGTTCCGGTGCTTTGCGCAAACGAAGTCAGAGGCAACGCGATCGTAAAAAAACTTGCCAACACCAGGGAGGTTGCGAGGATTTTTTTCTGGAGGTTGGCAAGCTGTTTTTTCATACGATTAACTTTGATGGACGATACGTATAATGGGTGCGGCGTGTGCACAGCCGGTTCCGATGTTCAAACAGGTCTCGCTGCGCCACACAACCCTGTCCCATTGGCCGTTCAGAACGTAGGCGTGAACATTTGGAACATCCCAGCCTAAAAACAGCTGTGAGTGGAATCCGTATCTATCCCCGCTGTTTCCATTGAAGATGTAGATTCGATCCCCGGCTTGTAATTGAGAGATCTGATTCACTGGGTAGCCCGGCATTTCGGATTGCAAACGTTGAAATACGGCGGTCATAGCCGCAACACTACAGGAGGTATCCCAAGCTCCAGGACACACACGGCTGCGGAAAAAATTCATGTCATCTGCACCGAACGCGTGCATGAGATCCGTACTGTGACTGACGCCGCAGATGTGAGTGATGCTGAGGGCGGCGGCGTTGCAGCTACCTAAATGAACGCCGCATGCGGCAGCAGCTGTACCCGCGAGTCCGACGCATTGGGAGAATCCGTTGGAAGCATAGGCGTTTTGAGCGAGCTGAGCGAATTCAATCGAGCGTGGATCCCCTCGGTTTGGGGTGATGATGTCCAATGCTTCTCCGCGACGAAGTCCGAGGGTTCCTGGAATATGGCTGAATGGAATGATTGCTGGAGGACTTTGGAGTTGGAGTGGACAGGATGAGAAGCTTGGTGGAGCCGTACCGCCGGCCGCGCTAGGCCCGCCACCGCCACCTCCTCCACCGCTCCCGGTGGCGTCGCTCGGTCCAATGGTGGTGCCTGTGGCAGCGTTTAATTCTCCGTCGATCAGATCAACGGTGTTGATCGTGGGCATGCGCAGAGCGTCTAGATTGAGCGTTGCAGGGTTGATGGTGTGTAAAGTTACGTACGCGCCCATCACCAAGACGACACCAATGACTGAGTTTTTAATGATTTCAAGTCCCTGTTTACTTTCACCGGCAACTCCCCCAACAAGATAAAGAAATCCTCCGTAGATGATGGCAACCACGGCGACCAATGAGGCGATGAGAATTAAATAGTTGTACCAAGCTTTAATGTAGTCCGATAAAAAAGGGATCACGACTTGATCGCCTTCAACGTGTGCGGATCCAAAGTGAAGACCTGGAACGGTCACGGATACGCTTGGCGTTAAAGAATGAAACGGAGGAGGTGGTGAGGCAGGGCTTGTGGAATCACCACTTGTTGGAGTTGTATTTGCAGCCGCGGGAGGAGAGGCCGCGTTGGTGATATCCGGGATGGTGTTTGATGGACACATCCCGCTCGCCTGAGTTGCGCTATGTTGTGCGCACTGATCGCTCGTTCCAGGGGTACAAGCATATCCTGCGAGCGCTGCCTGTAAGGTCGGTCCTACGAATAACGGACTCGTGTTGTAGTTTCCACAGAGCGACGTTGCGTCGCTTGCAACCCCTGGACCAGCAGGCGGAGGGGTGAAGCAGACGTTTGAGGCCCCGCTTTTTGTGCAGAGACAGCAGGCGGTTGAAACTGATGGCGCTGCTGCTGGAGGTGCGGCAGGAGTTGGACTTGCCGCATCTGCCATGGAGGCGATGGTGTCGCTTGGGCACATCCCGCTCGCGTGCTCTGAACTATGCTGTACGCATTGTGTAGCGTTTCCTGGGAGACAGACGTAGTCATGCAGCGTTGTTTTTGCTGCGTCGCTCAACGTGTCATAATCTGGACTTTGAGCGTAATGTCCACAGAGCGAGCTTCCGTCGCTTCCAACACCACTTCCTGCGGTCGGAGGGGTGAAACAGAGATTTCCTGCCCCGGATTTTGTACATAAACAACAGACCGTTCCATCCGTGACCTGCGCCTGAGCGATGGGGATGACGAGAAGACTTGAATAGGCAAATAGGAAAGATAGGAACATCTTTTCAAGAAGGGAGAAAGCTCGTTGTCGTTGAGGGGAGCGCTGAAAGAGCATACGGATATCCATGGTATCGCGCGGTGAGGAGATCTATTTTTATTTTACGGTCCGCTCGTGATTGCGGCTCGATCGATGGCGGTTTGGAGATCTGTGGCCGTGACCGTTCCTGTCAAAATATCATGGCCGATAAAAAAGGTTGGTGCTGTGACGATATTGTTGGTCTTCGCGTCTTGGAGATCGTGGTACAAATTTTCTAATGTTTGAGGGGAGAGCAGGCAGGCGTTGAATGTATCTGGAACCAGATGTTCCTGAGCAACTAATTTTGCGAGCGCTGCCTGATCGATGCTTTTAGCCTGCATCAAAGCGTCGTGCATATTCCAAAATGCGCCCTGTGCTCCTGCGCATCGCGCGGCACTGGCTGCAAGCCAGCCGTCATCGCGGTCCGTCGCTGTTGGAAAATCACGCCAAATAAGCTTTACTGCTCCGGCGTTGTTCGCGAGAACCTCGTTGAGCGCCAGTTCATCGACACGCGCATCAAGTGAATAATAATCACCAAATTCAACCACGGTGATAGCGGCCGCCTGTTTGCTGCCACGTGTCGGGTCTTCTGGCCGAATGGTGGGCAGCTGGGGTTTAGGAGGTGCCTTTGGATTGATATCTGGATTGGTTCCAGAGGTGAAATGTGTTTCGTATTGGTAGATTGAATTCCAGGTGACGAGAAGCGTCACCACGGTAAACAAGCCCACGAAAAGAAAAAGGAGTTTCCAGCGCTGTTCATTCATAATATTCAAGGGATCATCCCGCTAACGAAAATTTGATCAACTTTCCTGTTTGCGCATCGCTGAAGTAGAGAGATTGACCATCTTTGCTCAGCACTGGTTGCTGTACGGCAACGTTGCCATCCGGTTGTCCGAGATTCGTGACCGTGCCTGTGTCGATGTCTACCCGTTCAATCGTGTCAGGGATGGTGTTGGCTGTTTCGCGCTGCAAACCAGCGCCTTGAGGAAGCGAGGTAGGCACGCCGCAAATAATGGTGTGCTCATTTTGCCAGGCGCACTTATCTGCCCACGTTTGCAGATTGATGTGGCGACGATCGGCGTTGATCATGTCGCCCACGGCCCCACTCACCCACAGGCTTGGTTCAAAATTATCCGCGGAACTATATACGCTATACAGAATGTTGTTGCCGCTCGGTGACCAATTCGGAATAAATCCGCGTCCTTCGACCATGAGTTCCTTGAAATTTTCTTGGTGCTGCCCAACCATCACAATGGCCTGGCGATCAAAGCCAACTGGATCTCCTGTAAACGAGTAGGCGATGATCTGATTATTGGGTGACCAGGACACATGGACATCGTCCTGATGGTTGCCGATGTCTTCAATGTATTTTGCGTTGCCGCCTTTATCGTCGGTGACTACCAGAAAACGATTATTTTCATTGTTGCCAACGCTTTTGGCGGCAAGACTTGAATCATTGGGAGAAAAACTAAAATCTTGCCAATAATTCGGGACACTGTACTGGGTTTGAGTTGAAAAATTATAAATCATCTTGCTGCCATCATTGAATTGCAGCACCGCTTTGTCAGTTTGATTGCCCCAGGTGACCTGTTGAACGTTATAAAACGTTTGATTCGACATGCTGGCGAGCGTTCCATCATCGAGCACGCGATAAAATTTTCCATCCAAGGGGTTATATGAACGTACACCGGTTCCGCTCGGACTCAGCGACAAGCTATTGGTGATCGCGTCGCGTAAAACCGTGGTGCGCGAAGGGGCTCCATTTGTTTCCGGAGCACCAGGAGAAACAGGTACGGCAACACCTCCACTCGAAGGCAGTGCACCCGGGCCAGAAGGGTTGCTTCCAACCCCGCTTCCTGCTCCTGCCTTTGAAAGTGAACCGTTCAGCCCTGGTGTCGCCATGGGGGATGTAGGCGCAGGTGTTTGCGGTTTGAAGAAAAAGAAATACAGGAGGTAGCCGATGACAATCACCGCGCACACGAAGAGAATGACCGTGAAAATGCGTTTGTTCCGTTCTGAAAGTTCAAGCATAGGTGTAAAAAAATGAAAGTTAGATCCATGCTATCACGCGCGCGTTTCAATGTCCTGTGGCATTTTGCACAGCTGACGCGACGTGATTGATAACAGCCGCTCCAATCAGGGCCGGACCAAGAACGATAATGATGGGCAGAAGCATCATTGAGATAATCGCGAGAAAGCAGCTAAAATCCAAACAGATGAGGAGCAGGTGAAACCAGGGAAAGTGCCGTTTCAAGAATCCCGGGGCGCCGAGATGCTCCTTCACGAGCTGCAGGTGAACTTCGGCCAGAGCCCAGAGCAACTGCACTCCATCGAACGCGCCACCTGTCACGTTGATGATAAGGCGGGCGAAAAATTCTTTTTCCTGTTGATCAAGTTTTGCCTTTTCTGCGGCTTTTTGAGCTTTTGTTGCGCCCTCGCCCTCATCGCCGGCAATGTTGTTTGCCGTGTCACTTAAAAAATCTTGCTGTGCGTTGAGTTCATCTGGGTTGATTTGGCCTGGAGGTATGATAGAGCCTGAACGTTGGCTAGCCATTGGCGCGAATCCGGTTTGGCCGGCGCGTTGTCCGATTTCGAACGGGGATTGTCCGCTGACGGATTGTCCGCCGCCTTGTCCGGAGCCCATGGATGCACCAAGCAACATGTCGCGACGATGCGCCATGTCCTGCGTGCGTTGCGCGAAATCTTTTTCCTGTTCGCTGCCGTGTATGTACGAGGCTGGAGATCCGTTGGATCCATCCAGATCAAGCGGGGAGAACCCGCTCTGATTCGCCCCTTCTGTAGACATGGATTGCGCACGCGCATCGCCGGACATGTTGTCTTGCGATTCGCGTGAACGGTCAGAGTTGAGGTTCGACCAACGCGCGATATCGAGGGGGACGACAGGCGAAGGGGTGAGACGTTTGAACTCTGGATTGGTGTTTGGTTGGGCAACCGAAAGAGATCGTCGCGGTATCGCAGGAATGCCGACGCGCGTTGTCGCGCGTGCGGATGAATCGCGGAGACTCGGGGCGTCATCTGCGTTAAACCCCCGCTTTATTGCGCCCTCACGGATTTTTTGCGCTGCTTTTACAGAGGGAATTCCTTTGGGAAAGGATTCTTGCACTAGATCCATTAGGGCGATCTCCGCACGACCTTGAGAAACCTGTTTTTGAATGGATATTTTTTGATCATCGGCAAATTTGCCTCGTTGCCAGAGTTGATCTGCTTCAGAACGCAGTTCTGCTTGCCGCTCTTCTACTTGTTGAAGCGTGTCTGCGCTTAGTTGTAACTCTTCGACACCCGCCTGAGTTGACTGCAAGACCGCTTGTCGTAGTTTGCGAAGAGATTCTTTAAGTTTTGCCACTTCTGCCAATTTTTTGCTTTGTTCTAAATAGAGCTGATCAGCAGAATCTTGAAGTTGTTGGATTGCTTGTTTCGCCTGCGTCTCTGCGGCCTGCCAGGCATGGGTGTTAAAAGTGTATTCGACGGTTGTCGAGGTTCCTGCAGGGGTCGAATGAAGTTGTGGCGATGCAGCGCTGATGGATTTTCTGATTGTTTGAACAAGAGGAGCTTCATCTGGTGAGCCACCGATAGATCCTGAGATGGGGATCGTCGCGATAGATGGAATCAGCGAACCGATGGCGGCCGCAGAGCTGACCCATAACGGATCGGTTGTTGCTGAAGCTTGAAAAGAACGCGAGGTTTGCCCGCCTCCTGAATGAGCCGTCCGCGATTCTTGTGCTTTTGTACGGAGTAGCGCCAAGGTTGAGCTGATGTTTTGAGTGGAGGCGGTTGGCGATGACACCGCGACCGAACTATTTTTGATCTCGGACGCTTCTTCAAACACCGTCTCTGATTCGTCGATCAGGGATTCCTCCGCTTTTGGCGATTCTCGTGTGATTGGAACGTTCTGTTTTGTTCGATAAGGTTCCGCTTCTTGAAGTGCCGCCGTTTGATCTTCTTCTGAAAGGGTCGTGACGCGGGTTCTTGAAGAGATCTTTTGTCGCAAACGTTCTGGGAGTGGTCGATCTTGCGCGCGGTCGACTGGGCGGTCAGATTTGGTTGAGGTCTGTGTCGCTTCTGTAGTGCTTAAAGCAGAGTCCGTGTTTTCAGAAAAATCTTCCTCGTTACTCGCTAACGAATTTTTATGTCGTAAGTGTTGCGGAATTTGACGATCCCGTGCACGGTCAACCGGGCGGCCGGTTGCTGATGCGGCGGATGTTTTGGCACCTTCTTTTTCTCCCTCTTCATCATTGTCGTTTGCGGCTCGTTGTTCACCTGCGGTTTTTGCTTGCGCGGCAAAGTTTTGGTTTGCTTGGCCTATTTTTTTTCGTAATTCACCGAGAAGTTCTTTGCGTTGTTGGTCTACATGGCTGTATTCACGGGCGCTCAGCGCACGAAGATTTTCAGCGGAAATATCAAAGGCGCCGTTGCCACGCAACAGTTCTTGCTCCAATTCTTCGGCTTCTTCAACGCTGTGTACCTGACCGATGCGCTTGCGAGCGTCTTCCGCGGTACGTTCAAAATCTTTTTTGAGCTGGTCTTCAAGGGAAACGGTCGGCGCTTCTGTTGCGGTTGAGGCTTCGGCACCGAGTCCTTTGAGCAGTGCTGTGCGCGCGTCGAGTTGCGCCTTTTCGCCACGCACCTTGGATTTTGCGACGCTGTTGACGAGATTTGCATCCACCCACTGATTAACCCATTCGCCGTTGACGCGACCCTGAACTAAGACGCGATGGTTCACGCTATCATATCCAGCGACCTTGGCACGATTGGCTGAACCAAGGGTCAGATGTTGGTTGGGGGAGAAGGCGACTTTTTGATCGCGAGGTGTGGCAGCGGGTTTTGCGTTGGTGAGTTCAAACTGTTCTCTGGTGAGAATGAGAGGGCGAGTGGTGTTGCCCGCAGGTTGGGTAAACAGAAGTCGGCCATCTTTTGAAGTGCCGGCATACGTCCATCCGTTGCCCATTCGGCTGCCAAAATCAAAACGCGAAAACGGAGCGATGTCGTTTTTCTTGGAAGGGTCGTTGCTTGCGGACGAACGGAGCGGCTGCGCACCTGACATGGGGACAGAATAGCAGACGGGAAAGGGGGAGACAAAAAGAATTCGCCAGAACGTCTGGCTCGATGGTTGGATGAGTTAGTTGATCAAAAATTGGGTGGCTTAAGTCTGAAGTGAGCGGTACAGATATTGAAAGACGCGCGAGTGATATTTCGCGAGGGCCTGATTTTTTATGACAATCGCCGTTTCCGTCGTAAAGTCGATCAAGGCAATTTTATCTCCAAAGACAAATTGGCTCACGCCTTGTTCAAAAGCATCAAATGTTTCAGGAAGAACCCTCGAGGCACACTCGAGGCGTTTTTTATACGCAGATTTTCGTAGAGCGCCGTTCGTGATCACGAAGCGATCAATATGTTTATGTTCGATACCTTTGAAATAATCCGCGGGGATATATTCTTTTACTTTGGTCGAGGGGGTGTAGCCGTCGTAGCGTAAAAATACCGAGGCTTTTGGCGTGGTCGCAACAACATCTTCCCATACGTGCTGCATCTCCTTGCCGTGATAGACGCGAACGGTGTCCGAGAGGTCGTGCTTTTTTTCTTTTTGCCCAAGTTTTTTTAATTCAGTTGCAAATGCGGTATCACGTGATGCTCGAAACCTGGTCAGGGCTTCAATTCCGGTTGATTGGTAGCGTACGCGACGGTTTTCTTTGAGTTCTTTCACGAGATGGCTCTTGATGAGAGATGGAAGGAGTTTGTAGATGGCCGGACGGTGAAGCCGGGTCGCGCGAGCGAGTTGGCTGATGTTCATTGGCCCGTAGGTCGAAAGAGCGAGCCACAACGCCGCGTCGCGTTCCGACAATCCGGATGCGGTAAGCGCTTCTATGGAAGAAAAATGAGGATTCATTTCTAGATTTTACTGAAAACAGGAAAAGTGTCAATAGTTAGTACAGTTTTTTTGACAGGAGTCCATGAATACAGGAATAAAAAGACCGACAGAAGATGTCTGTCGGTCGAGAGTGGGTCAGGCGGAGCGGGGAAGCGGGCGCGGACGGATGCGCGGATCCGTGTCGCGCGCGACCATCTTCCAGTCGTAGTCGAAGAGCGGGTTGTGAGTGTTGCCCAGTCGATCGAAGACGCGCGTCTCCCACGACACCCGCAGCCAGGTCCGGAACACGAGCTCCTGCGCGATGCGGCTGCGATGCACGCAGTAGCAGTCCATCAGGATCAGTTCGAGATCTCGGGGGCTCCAGGTGGTGACGCCCTGTTCGATGCGCCGCGTGAACTCGGCGTAGATGTCATCGAAGTTCAGATCGATGTGTTCGAGCGGGAAGTCGACCGGGTAGAAGTCCGGCTGCAGCGTGTCCGACACCAGGTAGCTGTGGTTGGCCGGGTGCTTCTTCTCCCAGCGTGGTCCCTGGAAACCGTCTACATGCGCCGGCGTTTCGCGTTGACGTTGCCCAGGCCGCACCCATCCCTGGTGGATCGAGAGGTACGCGTAGTACTCGGCGTAGCTCGGGTTGAGCTGCGCCTCGTTGTCCACGATCCGTCGGATCACCGGGATGCAGCTCGCGAGTTCGCCGGGCACGCGCACGTCGGTGTGCGGGAACTTGATCGGCATGTCGAGCAGGTGGCCTGCGAACGGCGGCAGCGGTTGCACGAACGAACTGTGTTCGGTATCCATCAGCATGCCGAGCGACACGGGCTGACGGGCCTCTGCATGCTTGCGGATGTCCCAGGGGGTGTCGATGTCGCGGAGAACCGGCTCGTTCGTTGCGACCGTTGCACGAGCAGCGCTCAGATCGGGCTCGAAGCGGCAGGTGCGCTCCAGGCCGAACTTCGGCAGGAGCAGATCTCGATCGCGATGAACGATGATCTCGGCGCGCTCCGGGAACTGGACGAGAATCCCGCGGGCGGTGCGCTGATTCGGGAAGGCGTCATAATCGTGTTGCATGACGATACTCCTTGAGAAGGGGCGATGAAGGGCGAGGCGTATCCTCGTTCCTTCATACACAGACTAACAACTCTTGCTGGCTTCGGGTTGACGAAGATCTAAAGTGTAAAAAATAAGTACAATTTTTGTTCATAGGTCTCATTGTTGTTGATGGACATGGTACAAACAAGGCATGCACATTCCCTACGCGTCCTATGCGATTTTCTCACGAACCCCCACGCCCAAGACCCGCGAATGGCAACATCGCTTGAAGGAGCATCTCTCTGATCGCTGGCCGACAATCGTCGAAGGTTCTGTCAACGAGGCTGGGTTCCTGATCGTGCTCGGAGGTGATGGCACGTTCCTTGATCTGCTTCGATCATATCCTGAGACACGTGCGCATGTTCTCGCCTGTAACACGGGGCATGAGGGCTTTCTCTGCTCGGTGCGTGATGAGGGGCAGTTCGTAGCTACTCTGGATGCTGCGTTGACCGGAACGCTTGTATCGATGCAGGTTCCTGTTTTGCAGGTCATCTGTCAGTCGCAAGGGGAGCGGCGAGTATTTAGGGCGGTGAACGATGTCCTTTTGGAACGCACCATGACCTGGCTCGCGCTCAAGATGGAGATCGTGAGCGATGAAGCACTCGTTTGGTTCAAGACGATGCAGAGCTCGGGCGTGTGTACCTGTTCCGCTATTGGTTCCACCTCTCCCATGGCCGTGCATCTTTCTGCGCCACGCATGGATCCCTCGATTCGGGCGTTGTATGTGAAGGGGATCAATGAGCGGCGTGCTGTGCCGACCGGCTCCATCATTTCCGCAGCGACAGAGCGCTTGCGTATCACGCTCATGGATGTTGGTTGCAACACAGGTATTCCAGCAGGGTTGCAACAACCTCCTTCGGTGTTTGTGGACGGCATTTACGCGACATCGCTCATGGCGGGCGACACGATTGAGATCGCGTACGCTTCTCAGTCCGTCACGCTATTGCGGGTTCCAGGTGATACGCATTGGGATCGACTTCGTTCCTGTTAAAGCGCGACTTCTAAAAACATCCCACGATGTCTCGAGGGATGTTTTTTCATTATTCTTGCGATGATGTCGCATGGGTGATTACGCCATTGTCAATACGTTCTTTTTTACCTTGAGTTGCCAACGGCGTTTGGTGGGTTTGTCGATGAAGGCTTGGCTGATGCGTGGGGTGACCTCGCGTTCGACGAGATGACGGGCGGCGCGAGCACCCTCCTCTGGTTTGAAGTTTTGGGAGAGCAGCCAATCAATCACCTCGTCGTTCGCTTCGGTGGCGATTTGGCGCGTTTCTTGCACGCGCTTGAAGACATCTTCGAGTTCGCGTTGAACGATTTTGCGAAGATGCTCACGTTCCAGCGGTTGAAATGGAACGATGGAATCAAGTCGATTTAAGAGCTCTGGACGGAAGCGATCCTTGAGATGCTCCTTGAGCAGGTGAGTTGAAGCATCCACGGCAGAGATCGCCGTATCATTGAAGCCAAGACGGCTGCGCATCCACACCTCAGCACCGACATTTGAGGTGAGAATGACGTAGCTTTGACGGAAGGAGACGTTGCGTCCAGAGGCATCGGCGATCTGCCCATCTTCCAATATTTGCAGCAGTAGATGTTGGACGTCGGCGTGTGCTTTTTCAAATTCGTCAAACAGGATCACGCTGTGCGGACGTTTACGGAGCGCATCGGTGAGACGATTGGTTTCGCGATAGCCGACGTAGCCGGCAGGGGAACCAAGCAATTTGGCGATGGAGTGACCTTCGGAAAATTCTGACATGTCAAACTTGAGCAGCGTGTCTTCGCGGCCAAAAAGTTCATGTGACATGCGTCGTGCGAGTTCGGTTTTTCCGACGCCAGAAGGACCGACGAATAACAGGCTCGCTTTTGGTCGACGCGGATCGCCCAAGCCAAGGCGCGCCTTGCGGATAGCTTCTGCGGCCACGCGAACGGCCTGCGTTTGACCGAGGATGTTTTGATTCAGGTTCGCTTCAAGATCGCGTAGCTGTTCATGTTCGTTGGCAGTGATGAGTGACGCCGGTATGCGGGCGTGGCGCGCAATGATGCGAGCGACGTCTTCAGCGGTGACGACGAGACGTTCGCGTTTGTTGCGGATGGTTTGTTCGAGATTCTTTTTTTCTTTCAACAAACGATCCTCGTCCTGTTTGGCGGTTTTGGCGATAGGAAGATCCCCTTCTTTGACAGCCTCCTCCTTTTTTTCTTGCATGACATGCAGAGCGATTTCTAGAGCGTGCAACCGTTCGCGTGTTTCATCTTTTGGACGATGTGCGTTGACGGCAGCCGCGGCTTCGTCAAGTGCGTCAATCGCTTTATCAGGAAAGAATCGATCCGTGATGTAGCGTTCGGACAAACGCACCGCTGCTTCGAGAGCTGCGGGCTCGTATCGTACTTCGTGATGCGTCTCGTAGCGTTGCTTGAGACCTTGGAGCATGCGCAAAGTCATCTCCGCATTCGGTTCCTGTACATCCACGGGTTGATATCGGCGTTCCAGGGCTGCGTCTGGTTCGATGTGTTTTTTGTATTCAGCCCAGGTTGTGGCCCCGATACAGCGGATTTCACCACGTGCCAGAGCGGGTTTAAGCATGTTCGCCGCATCAAGTGAGCCGGAGGTCGAACCTGCACCAACAAGGGTGTGCATTTCGTCGATAAACAAAATCACGTCCTTGTCTTGGCGTACCTCATCAACAAGCTGCTTGAGACGTGCTTCAAATTCGCCTCGATACATGGTGCCCGCAACCATCAAAGCTAAATCCAGCGCGAGCAGCCGTTTTCCGCGCAGTGTTTCCGGTACTTGGTCTGAAGCTAGGCGTTGGGCAAGGCCTTCAACGATCGCGGTTTTTCCAACGCCCGGTTCACCTAACAAAATGGGGTTATTTTTAAATCGGCGACACAGGACTTCGAGTACGCGATCCGTTTCCGCATCACGACCAATCACTGGATCAAGCTGAGCAATAGATTCCGGCGAGGTGAGATCGCGCGTAAAAATATCCATAGCTTTTCCGCGCGGTGCACGTGCTCCAGCAGTTTTTGTTTCCGCAGACTCGGCGCCTTCTGTGACCTCGGAAGGCATGGGTGGATGGAGATCGGGGAAGTGCGAGGTGGATTTGAGAACCTGAACCGCCTGCTCTTTGACCGCATCAAGCTGAACGCCGTTCGTTTCAAGAAATTGGTGGATGTCGGGCAAGGGTGTTTCAAGAAGTGCCATGAGCAGATGCTCTGTGCCGATGTATTTTTGCTCAAACACGTGCGCCGTGAGCACGCATTTTTCGAGCAACCGTTTGACGGCTGGGGAAAGATCCGGTGCCACAGGCGCGCCCTGAACATGTGTTTGGGCTAAGCCCCCGAACGCGCGTTCAGCGGCTTCAGCCGTGATGTGAGATTTGAGTAAAATTTCTGCGCCGATAGACCCTTTTTCTTGCAGCAAGCCAACCAGAAGATCACCCGGTTCAACCAGATCGCGGCCGGATTGGATGGCAAACGCCAACGCTTTTTGGAGCGCTTCTTTCAAATGACTGGTAAACCGTTGAAGAATGTCTGGTTGAAGCATAGGGTCTGAACCATTACGAGGTTATTTGGCATCTTCCATGAGTCGGAGCTGCTTGATGCGATCGTCGATTGGCGGATGGGTGGAGAACAGCCCTTGAACGCGTTGACCGATGGAGCCGCGTGGGTTCGCGATCCACAGATGTGCCGTGGCCGCAGAGACGTGCTGCATGGGCTGTCCCGCGTCACGAATTTTTTCTAACGCTTCGGCCAACCCTTCAGGATAACGCGTAAGGAGCGCGCCAGAGGCATCAGCCAGATATTCGCGACGACGGCTGATGGCAAGCTGGATTAATTGACCGATGAGTGGTGAGAGAATCAGGAAGATGATGCCTACAACCATGCCGATCGCACCAAGGGGATTGTTGTCGCGACTACGCGAGGAGCTTCGTCCAAGACCGAACAGGGCCCCGCGGAAAAAGAGGTCACCGAGCAATACGATCGAGCCAACGAGCACGGCGGCCAGCATCATCACGCGCGAATCCAGATTTTTATCGTGTGAAAGTTCGTGGGCGAGGACACCTTCAAGTTCTGTTTGGTTCATCAGACGCAACAGTCCACTGGTGACGGCGATGGAGGCATGTTGTGGATCGCGTCCGGTGGCGAAAGCGTTGGGTGAAGGATCGTCCACGATATAAATTCGAGGTTTGGGAATGCCGGCGGTGATCGCCAGATTTTCGACCGTATTCCACAGTTGTGGAGCTTGTTCGCGTGAGGTGATCTCTTGCGCGCCTGTGTTGTGAAGGACGATTTTATCGCCTGCAAACCAAGACACGGTTGTCATCCCCACGGACAGGATCAATGCGAAGACGAGTCCGGCGTAGCCGGTATCTGTGAGATATCCGTAGACGTATCCGACTGCGGCCAATACACCGACCACCACCGCGATCAGGATCCAACTGCGACGACGATTTGAATCGATGTGGGAGTACATGGGGAAAGAGGGTGCTTAAAATTTGACCTCAGGAACTTCGCGTTGAGCGGCGTCGGTGAGTTCGAAGAACGAGCGTGCCTTGAAACCGAGGCTATTCGCCATCAGGTTGGTCGGGAACACTTGGAGCTTGGTGTTGAAGTCACGCACCATGCCGTTGTAGAAGCGGCGGGCAGCCTGAATTTTATTTTCCGTGTCAGACAGTTCGTTTTGCAAGCTCATGAAGTTTTGGTTGGCTTTCAGATCAGGATACGCTTCAGCGACCGCGAATAAGGTCTTCAATGTTCCTGCGAGTGCGTTTTCTGCTTGAATTTTATCTGCAGGCGTTCCAGCGGACATGGCCACTGAACGCGCTTTAGTGACCTGTTCAAATACGCCGGATTCGTGTGCGGCATACCCTTTTACCGTGTTGATCAGGTTCGGGATCAAATCGTATCGGCGTTTTAGTTGAACGTCGATGTCAGCCCAGCCGTCATTGACCTGATTTTGCAAACGAATCAACCCGTTATAGGTCATGATGAGCCATAGCACGAGGACGACGAGAACAAGAAGAAAAATCATCATATGTGAGGGATAATGAATAAAGAAACGACGGTAGTTCCTTACCTTGAAGATACTTGCATTCTTCGTAATTGTCAACAAATTGAGGTGCTTGTCTGAATGCCGCGAGAGTGTCAAAGTTGTCATCAGTTTTCCTATGAATCCTTCCGTCTTTAAAGCGTACGACATCCGCGGACTTGCGCCGCAGGAAATTGATGAGGTAATGGCTCGACGGTTGGGAAAGGTGCTGTCTGAACTGTTTCAACCGAAACGAGTGTTAGTTGGATGCGACATGCGCCTTACCTCGCCTGCGCTTGAACGCGCGTTGATCGATGGGTTTGTGGCGAGTGGCGTGCAGGTGACGCGAATTGGTTTGTGTTCTACACCTGTCTTTAACGTATCTGTCGGGCTTGGAGCTGGCCATTATGATCTTGGGGTCATGGTCACGGCGTCGCATAATCCCGGAATCTACAATGGATTCAAGTTGGTGCACGGGGATTGTCAGCCTATTGGTCAGGGGAGCGGGATGGAAGCGATTCGTGAGCGCATGCTTTCAGATACGCCGCTCATTGATGCAAAGGTGCAGGGCTCGGTGGAAGGGGTTGGTGATGCTATTGAGCGCTACATCGAGCATGTTTATGCGTTGGCGAAGATGCCGGCGACTTTACCGGCTGGATCGTTGGTAGCGGATGCAGGAAATGGGATGAACGGCATTGTTTTGCCAAAGCTGGTCGCGAAATTGCGTCCCATGGATGTGTATCAGTTATATTGGGATTTGGATGGATCCTTTCCGCATCATGAGGCGAATCCATTGAAGGTTGAAACGTTGAACGATTTGATGCACGCGGTTGCGAAGCACCAGTCCATGTTTGGGGTGGCGTTTGATGGCGATGCGGACCGCGTGGGATTTGTTGACGAGCAAGGCGCGGCTATTCCTGGTGATATATTGACGGCCTTGCTGGCGACGGAGTTACTGCAAGAAAAAAAAGGTGCGACAATTTTGTATGATTTGCGATCTTCATGGAGTGTGCCAGAATTGATTCGCGAAGCAGGAGGAACGCCGGTGATGTGCAAGGTTGGTCATGCGCATATCAAGCGGCAGATGCGTGAGACCGGTGCGGCGTTTGCGGGTGAGCTGTCCATGCATTTTTATTTTGCAGATACGTGGAATGTGGAGTCTGGAGAATATGCGTTACTTCTGTTGTTAAAAAAGATGGTTCGTGAGAAGAAACCGTTATCCGCGCTATGGAAACCGTTGCGCCGATACGTTCATTCTGGGGAGATTAATTTTCCCGTGACCGGTCGTCCGGCAGAGGTGATGTCGCGGATTGAGGGGGTGTACGCGAAGCAAGCAACAGACGTGAGTCATTTGGATGGTGTGCGCATGGAGTTTCGATCAGAGGGAGCATCTGCGGGGGACTGGTGGTTCAGTGTACGCACGTCAAACACGGAGCCATTGATTCGCCTTGTGCTCGAAGCGCGCAGCGAAGAGGTGATGCAGCAACATAAGAAAGAGATGACGAAATTAATTCAAGGGTAATCGTATGCTCGGGATCTTTGATTCAGGCGTCGGTGGACTCACCGTTGTTCAGTATTTTTTACGACGCAAGCCAGGTCTCTCTTTTGTGTATCTTGGAGATACGTCACGCGTGCCATATGGGAATAAGAGTCTGGAAACGATTCGGCGCTACACCATGGAAGGGGTGAGGTTTTTGGTGGATCAAGGAGCCACGGATATTATTATTGCGTGTAACACGATGTCGTTGTGTGTGGAGGAGGTGCGGTGTGAATTTCCAACGATCAGATTTTTTGATGTGATTGAACCGGCGATCGAAGCGGTCGAGCGATCAAAGGGAAAACGGATCGGCGTGATCGGCACGCGCGCCACGATTCAAGCAGGTGTGTATCAAGAACGCATCAAGCAACGAATGTCTCGAGTGGATGTGCTCGCGCAAGCCTGTCCCTTGTTTGTACCGTTGGTCGAAGAAGGGGAGACGGATAGGCCGGAGATCAAACGGATCGTTCGTCGAATGTTGCATCCGTTGCGTCAAGCGCAGATCGATACGCTGATTCTTGGATGTACGCATTATCCTATTCTTCAAGAGGTGATCGCACAGGCGATTGGAAAACGCGTCACCATCATTGATTCGCCGGCCGCATTATATGCAATGATGGAACGGACCGCCCCGAATTTGTTGGATGAAGACGACTCGTCTACCGCTCAGCGGCGGCTGTGTTTCACGGACGTGTCAACGCAAACAAAAGCGATTGTACGACGATGGCTGGGACATGGATTTGAGTTGGAGCGCGTGAATCTTTGAGGAAGATTCAAAAGAACGCCCTTTCTTGCTATCATCTTTTTATGTTTTCCCTTTTTTTGTTTCTCGTCCTGTTGTCCGTCTTAGTCACGATTCATGAGCTCGGTCATTTTGTTGCCGCGCGGTTGCTTGGTGTGAAGGTGGAAGAATTTGGATTCGGATTTCCGCCACGGTTGATGGGATTCGTCAAAATAAAAGGTAAGTGGAAGATGGTTGGCGCGAATGATCAGACGAAACGAACGAATACCATTTGGTCGGTGAATTGGTTGCCACTCGGAGGTTTCGTGCGTTTGAAAGGTGAACAAGAATCCCCGAATGTGGATGAACCAGATACGTTTGCGGCCCAAAAACCATGGAAGCGTCTGGTGATTCTGTTGGCAGGTGTGTGCATGAACTGGTGCTTGGCTGCGTGTATTTTGAGTGTGGGATTCATGATTGGCGTGCCAACGAGTTTGCATGATGTTCCGGCTGGTGCCGTGGTTCAGCAGGCGCATGTTGAGATTGAACAGGTGGTCGATGGGTCAAGTGCTGCTAAGGCAGGGATTCAGACCGGTGATCAATTGCAGAGCGTGAATGGACAGTCTGTTCAAACTTCAAACGAAGCCCAACACCTGTTGCAGGAGGCTGGAACACTTACTCAGCCGGCGATGTTTCGTGTTCTTCGTGGCACACAATCGATGGATCTCTCGTTGACGCCGCAGTATGTTCCGCAGCTTGGGCACCCGGGATTTGGCGTGGCTATGGATGATATTGGGATCGTGCGTTTTGGACCGATCAACGCAGTTGTGCAGGGCGTGGTTGCTGCTTGGCGGTTTACGCAGCTGATTTGCAGTTCGTTGTGGTCGTTGGTGAGTACGCTCGTGGTGCATCAGCGTCTCAATCAGGATGTGTCCGGTCCGGTGGGCATTGCGGTCATGTCCGCACAGGTGGTTCGGCTTGGATGGTGGTCATTCATGCAATTCGCGGCGCTCCTGTCATTAAACTTAGCGATCGTAAACGTGTTGCCGATTCCGGCGTTGGATGGGGGACGTGTGATTTTCGTTCTGATTGAACTGGTGCGACGGAAAAAAGTGAGTGTGCGCATTGAAGATCTGTTTCATCGCGTGGGATTTGGTTTATTGTTGACGATGATCATCTTGGTGACGTTGAAAGATTTGCATCAATACGGAGGGATGATTCTGCACTATTTTGTGAGATAGCAGATAGAAAGATGAGTTCGAGGTTTATCATCACCTTGGCGAAAATCGTTTCGTTCTGCTATGCTCTGCGGGTATGTTAACCGATGAACTCCAGACCCTCGCACGTCGTGCGGAAGATGCAATTCAAAACACTAAGTCCGTGAAGGAATTGGACGATTTGTCCATTGAGCTTCTTGGTCGCAAGGGCGCGTTGACCACGGCGTTGCGCGGATTGGCGAGCGTGTCTGCAGAAGAACGTCCAAAGATCGGTGCGCTGGCAAACGAAATAAAACAAAAACTCGAAACACGCATCGCGGTTCAGCGTTCGCAGTTGGCGGAGTTGGGTATGGCTGAACGTTTGCAACAGGAGCGTGAGGACGTGACCGAGCCAGGAACGTTACCAGTACATGGACATCTGCATCTGATGACGCAGGCCATGAATGAGATCACGGATATTTTTGCGCGTGCGGGTTTCACGCGTATGCGTTTTCCGGAGGTGGAGTGGGATTGGTATGCGTTTGAAGCGCTCAACATGCCGAAGGATCATCCTGCACGCGACGATTGGGAAACGTTTTTCATGGAGGCGCCAGAACATGAACAAAGTGGCAAGATGATTCTGACCCCGCATACAACCAGCGGCACGGCGCGTCTTCTTGAAGCACAAGAGTTACCGATTCGCGTCATCAACATCGCCAAGACCTATCGTCGGCAGATCGACATGACACATACGCCAATGTTTCATCAATTTGACGGCGTGTACGTTGATCGTGGGGTAACGGTTGCAAATCTGCTCGGTATTTTGGATTATTTTGTCAAAGAATTTTTTGGACATGATCGCAAAACGCGTATTCGTCCGTATCATTTTCGATTTACGGAGCCGTCCTTTGAGGTCGACATTTCCTGCGGTGTGTGTGCGGGTACGGGATTCATCGGAAAGGATAAATGTCGAACCTGTAAGCGCGGTTGGTTGGAACTGGGAGGGGCGGGGATGGTTCATCCGAATGTGCTCAAGGCAGCCAAGCTTGATCCAAAAGTGTATTCCGCGGCATTGTTTGGCTTCGGTGTTGAGCGTACCTACATGATGAAAGAAGGGCTGACTCTTGGTGATATCCGTCTGCTGTATAAGAACGATGTGAGATTCTTGGAACAGTTTTAATGTATGAACATCCTCATTTCCTACGAGTGGTTAAAAGACTACGTCGACCTGAAAGAGTCGCCGGAACAATTTGCGGCGCGCGTGAGCGTCTCGAGTGTTGGCGTGGAAAAATTGTATCCGCAAGGGGAAGATTTGCGGGGGATTGTTCTTGGACAGATCAAGACGATTGATGCGCATCCTGATCCAAAGGTGACGGGTCTGCGCATCGTGAGTGTTGATGTGGGTCATAAAAAGCATGCCGCGATTGTGTGTGGTGGTTCAAATTTGTTTGTTGATTCGTTTGTCGCGGTTGCGGTTCCTGGCGCGCGCGTGCGCTGGCATGGCGAGGGTGAACTCGTAGAGCTGCAGCCAACCGTGATCCGCGGTGTACAAAGCGACGGCATGATCTGTGCGGCGAATGAGATCGGATTATTCGACGCGTTTCCGCATGCAGAAAAAGAAATCTTAGTTTTAGATGACGTGATTGCAGAGATTTCGAACACAGGAAAAAAGAAACGCGTGATCAAACCAGGTTTGCCATTGGCTGACGTGCTTGGTTTATCGCAGGACATTGTCATGGATATTGAGGTCACGACCAATCGTCCTGATGCGTTTTCTCTCGTTGGACTTGCGCGTGAAGCGGCAACGATTTTGCAACGCCCGTTTTTATGGAAGGACCGTGTCCTGTCAGATGCAGCGCAGACGCTTCCTGCTTTGTCTGTTTCCGTGAAGGAGAAGAAAATTTGTCCGCGTGCGATGTTTATCCGTGTGGATGGGGTGAAGGTCGGTCATTCGCCGTGGTGGTTGAAGCGTCGGTTGTTGTCTGCGGGTCAACGCCCCATCAATAATCTCGTTGATATCACGAATTACGTGATGTTGGAACTCGGTCGTCCGATGCACGTGTTTGATGCGGACAAACTTCAAGGTGAGTTGACGGTTCGTCGAGCCAAAGACGGGGAATCACTGGAGGCATTGGATGGAAAAACGTACCAACTATCAGACAAGCATATCGTCGTTGCAGACGAAAATGGTCCGCAGTCGATTGCAGGGATCATGGGTGGTGAGCACAGCGCTGTGACGCGCGACACGACTTCGGTGATTTTTGAATGTGCAACCTGGGATCCGGTGGTGATTCGTCGCATGTCGCATGATCTGAATCTCACGTCTGATGCGCAACGACTATTTGAAAAAGGTTTATCCACGGAATCCTGCCCGCAAGGGTTGGCACGTTCAATTGAATTGTGTCTCCAGCTTGCTGGTGGAGAGGTCGCGAGCCGTGTGACGGATGAGTGTGTAGAGCCATATGTCGCAAAAAAATACACCCTGTCATCCGACGAAGCCTCGATGCTGATCGGTATTCCGTTTAAAGCGCGTGACATGGCCAAAACTCTGACACGACTTGGATTTGAGGTGACGGCAGAGGGTCACACGGTGCAGGCAACGGTTCCGTGGTGGCGTGATCATGACATTGAATCCGGTCGTGATCTTGTTGAAGAGGTAGCACGTGTGTATGGTTACACCAACATCAAGCCACAGTTTCCTGCCGGTCTTGCGACGCATGCGCTGGCGGCGGATTTACGTTGGGAGCGCCGATTGCGTGATGTGGTGAGCGGCGTGGGGTGGACAGAAACGTACACCTATTCATTTGTGCCGCGTTCGTTATTTGAACTCAGCGGCTTTGATCCTTCGAGGATGTTGCGTGTGCGCAATCCGCTTACGGCAGATTTTGAGTTCATGCGCACGTCGTTGATCCCATCATTATTGCAGGTGGTAGCAGACAATCAAGAACGAAAACCGATCCTACACCTGTTTGAAATTGCGCACGTGTACTTTGGACATGCGGCGAATGAATTGCCGACAGAGCAGTCCCAACTCACTGCCATGGTGATGAATCCACAGAACGTCTGGCGTGAGGCCAAGGGTCTTGCGGAGCGCGTGCTCTCAGAAATGGGCTTCATGAAAATCGAATGGAAACGTCTGGAGACAGATCGTTTGTGGCATCCCGGGCGTTGTGTGCAGGCATTTTGTGGAGAAAAATTATTGGCAACCGTTGGTGAACTTCATCCACGATTGATCGAGTCGTTCAAGTTGAACGCGCCAGTTGCGATGGTGGATATTCCCCTCGGGACGCTGGTCTCATCCGCACGCGCGACAAAGCCGTATAGACCGATCGCCGCGTTTCCATCCGTGAAGCGCGATGTAGCGTTTGTGATCTCGCAGGAACGAACTGTCCAGGAAATTGTACAGGTCATTCGTGCCACCTCGAAGCTTGCTTCTCAGGTTGAATGGTTTGATACCTATCGCGGTGAAGGTGTACCCGCTGACAAAAAGTCACTGGCGTTTCATCTTGATTTTTCCACCAACGATCGTACGCTTGAAGCACAAGAAGTGGATGCGGAGATGAAAAAAATCGAGGAAGCATTGAACACAATTTTTCAGGCGGAGATGCGGGTATAAGGTGTCGTCGATGGTTCTTGTTCCATCCTGATCACCCGAGTGCTATCCTGTAGTCATATGCTCCTTTCTTTTTCCTCTTCGCAAGATCTCTTGTTTCTTGTCATCTCAATCGCGGTGGTATGGATTACGGCGTTTCTGTGTTGGGGATTGTTTGAGATCGCTCGTTTGCTGCGTCAGGTGAATGCGATGGTGGAAGAGACGCGTGAGACCGTGTCAAAGGTTGATCGTGTGGCGCGCGCATTGGTGAGTGTTGCGGAGGACGGTGTAGGTTCGATCAGTGTGGCTGCGGGAACGGTGGCCAAACTCCTTTCCCTGTTCACGCGAGGATCAAAACAGGGGACACGTTCAAAGAAAAAACGAACGAAAAATGAGGACGAGGAAGAGGAGTCGTAGGAGCGGTCGGTCGAACGTCTAAAACTCAATAACTCTTTGCAGGCTTTACGCCGTCAGCAAAAACACTCTATGCCTGAACCTTCAGCCGTTGCTCCGATTGAAAAATCTCCATTTGTGCATCTGCATGTGCACTCGATGTTCTCCTTGCATGATGCGATTGGAGCTCCAGATGAGATCGTCGCCCGCGCAAAAGAACTTGGATATGACGCGATCGCACTCACGGATCATAACGCGTTGTACGGCGCGATCGAATTTTATGAGGCAGCGCATAAGGCAGGAGTGAAGCCGATCATCGGGGTTGAGGTTGCGGTCGCGCCAAATAAGCATACGGACAAACGTGCGGGCATCGATAACCGTGTTTCACATCTGACCTTGATTGCGGAAACGAATGAAGGCTACCACAATCTATTAGTATTGATTTCAAAGTCGTACCTCGATGGATTTTATTACACGGCGCGTGTCGACAAGGATTTATTGCGTGAACATCACGCGGGTTTGATTGCTCTATCCGGATGTGCGAAAGGGGAGATTCCGCGTGCCTGTCAAAGTCATGATGCGCAACGCGGCGCCGAACTCGTGAAGCAATTTCAAGATATTTTTGGGGCGGAGAATTTTTTTCTAGAACTCGTCCATCATCCTGAATCACCGACGCAAAGTGAAATCAATCAGCATCTTATCGAGCTCTCAAAACAAACGGGCGCTCCGCTCGTTGCCACAAAGGATGTCCACTACCTGCATCCTGATGATCGCGAGGCGCAGGATGTGCTGTTGTGTATCCATGATGGGAAGTTGTTGGATGATCGCAATCGCGCCTCCATGGCGTTTCAGGACATGTCGTTGACCTCGCCGCAAGACATGGTCGAGGCGTTTCGTGACACTCCGGAGGCCGTGAGTAATTCTCGGCGCATCGCTGATCGTTGCAACGTCGTGATTGAGCTTGGAAAAAATTTGCTGCCGACCTTTCCGGTGCCGAACGGCAAAACGGATATGGAGTTTTTGCGAGAACTGTGTGAAATCGGTTTGCAAGAACGGTACGCAGAAGGCCAGAAACGTAGCGAAGCACGCGAACGCATGGAATTTGAGCTGGCTACGATTGAACGCATGGGGTTCGCAGCCTACTTTTTAATTGTGCAGGACTATATCGTGTGGGCCAAGACACATGGCGTGATCGTAGGGCCTGGCCGTGGATCCGCCGCCGGTTCCGTTGTGGCGTACGTGCTGCGCATCACCAATCTTGATCCGTTGTACTACGGATTGCTCTTCGAGCGCTTCTTGAACCCCGATCGTATCTCGATGCCGGATATTGATACGGATTTTGACGATGTTAAACGCAAAGGTGTGATCGAATACGTCACAAAATTATACGGAGCGGATCGTGTTGCCGGCATTATCACCTTTGGAACCATGGCCTCACGTGCAGCGGTACGTGATGTCGGTCGTGCGTTGGGTATGCCGTATGGTGATGTGGATCGCGTGTCCAAGACAGTGCCGCCGCCAGTTCAGGGAAAACATGTGCCGTTGGAAGTTTCGATTCAAGAAGCGCCCGAACTAAAACAGATGTATGACAGTGATCCCCGCATCAAACGTCTGATCGATCTTGCGATACGCCTTGAAGGCACCACGCGTCATGCCTCGCAGCATGCATGTGGTATCGTGATTGCCCCGCGCGCTCTGTCAGAATGCGCTCCGTTGCAAAAAGCGCAAGGCGGCGACGTTGAGCAGGTTATTCAATATTCGTTGCACTCGGTGGAGGCGACCGGTCTGTTAAAAATGGATTTCTTGGGCTTGTCCAACCTTTCCGTGATTCGTGATTGCATTGATATCATCCAGGCTGTTCATGATGTGAAGATTGATGTCGACACGATTCCGATGGATGATGTTGAAACGTTTGACATGCTTGGTCGTGCAGAAACGACAGGGGTATTTCAGTTGGAATCTGAGGGCATGAAAAAGTACATCCGTGAATTAAAACCAACGGTCATCGAAGATATTATCGCTATGGTGGCCCTGTATCGCCCAGGTCCGATGCAGTTCATTGATTCATTTATCGCGCGTAAACACGGGAAAGAAAAAATTGTCTTCATGCATCCACTGACGGAACAAGCGTTGAAGCAGACCTATGGTCTGCCGATTTATCAGGAGCAGGTTATGCAAGTGGCCAAAGACATGGCAGGATTCACAGGTGGACAAGCTGACACGTTACGCAAAGCCATGGGCAAAAAAAATGCCAAACTGATGGCAGAAATGAAGGTGAAATTTATTGATGGATCCATGGAAAAAGGGGTGACGCGTGAAATCAGTGAAGCAATTTTTAAACAGTTTGAAGAATTTGCGGCCTACGGTTTTAACAAATCGCACGCCGCTTGTTATGCCTTGATCGCCTATCAAACCGCGTATCTCAAAGCACATTATCCTGAATGCTTCATGGCTGCGCTGCTCAATTCTGATTGTACGAATTTGGATCGCATCACGATCGAGGTTGAGGAATGTCGCCGGATGGGTCTCATTGTCATGCCACCAGATATTAATGAATCATTTACGCGATTCAGTGTGGTCAAAGGTACGCGTACGTTGCGATTCGGACTGGTCGCCATTAAAGGGTTAGGCGAAGACGTGGTTAATGAGATGATCGCGGAGCGGTCGGCGCGTGGACCGTTCCGTGATCTTGCAGACTTAGCGAAACGTGTTCCAAGCCGTGCGCTGAATCGTAAATCTTTGGAATCGCTGATCAAAACCGGAGCGTTGGATCGTTTCGGTGAACGTAATTTATTGTTTTTCAACATTGAGGCCATTCTGTCATACCATCGTCGCGCAAGTCAGGAGGCGACGAGTGGTCAGGTCAACCTGTTCGCTATGGCTTCTGCTGCTCCTATCACGACCGACCTGCCGCTCAAGCCTGCCCCGCCCGTCACCGAGCAGGAAAAGTTGGCGTGGGAAAAAGAATTGCTTGGACTGTACGTGTCCTCGCATCCGTATCGTGAGTATGCGCCGCGTGTGCAGGCGCTGTGCGTTCCGATCAAAGATCTTGAGGTGCATAAAAAAGAAAAAAGCGTGCGCATCGGCGGACTCGTGGTTACCGCAAAAAAGATTTTGACGAAAAATAACGAGAACATGATGTTTATCAAGTTTGAGGATTTGACGGGTGATGTTGAGGTCGTGGTATTCCCACGTGTCTACCGTGATAAGCCTGAAATTTGGGAGAGTGGAAAGATGTTGATCGTGGGCGGACGTCCGCAAATGAAGGATGATGACCTGAAAATTTTGGCTGAATCTGCATATGAGTTGACCTCTGACAATATCGATGAGGTGGCGCGTATGGCTGATGGGGTCGCGGGGTTTAATCCTATTGCATCAACCCCGTCTCCTCGCGCAGAACGTATAAACGAAGACGACCCAGTTGATCCACTAGACGACGCTGTTGTTGTGAAAATTCCAAAACCCCCTGCGATCACCGTGCATCTACGGGCGCATATGCCAGATTCGATGTTGAATGTTCTGCGCCAGTCCTTCGAACAACATCCTGGGCAATATCGTGTCTATTTTTCTATTGAACAGGCCTCGGGCCGTCAACGCGTGCTCTCAAATTATCGCATCGCCTTTGATGAGTTGATCGCCAAAGAATTGGAGATGGTGTTAGGACCGGATACGGTGCGAGCGGATGTGTAGTGCATTGACGACGCTTCATTTTTTGTGTGAACGTCATATCTCTATTTCGATTCGGTTTGTTCGTGTGCTATTCTGTTTCGTGATATGCCAAAACGTTCTTTGAAACGATCTACTCCGGTTCAGCACGTGCATCGCTTTGCAAATATGTGGGCGTTGCTCACAGTGCTTGCGTTTCCCGCAGTGATGTTGTGGACGCTGTCTGCCGGTGTGAGTTCGATTTCCGCGTTTTTTCTCGGGATGCTGGGATCTCTCGCGGTGTTATTCGTGAACGTATTGATAGAAGGGGAGGTCTGGATGATGGACGCGCGGTGGCGTCAAGCGTTTGAACATCCGCACTTTGCCTGGCGTTTGGCAATTATTTCTGGCGCGTTGTTGCTCGTGGTTGAAAGTACGGCGTTGGTGTATTTTTTGACGCAGCCTGGATTAGACGAAACGATTGCCGCGGTGGTGTTGGTGCGTGAATGCGTGCAGCCGCGTGGACCCGTGTTTGCGCAGTTGTGCCAGATGCTTTCATCGAAATAAATTTGGTTCCGCCTGATCTTGTATGACTATTACCTGCCTGGGTGCAACGCGAGAGGTCACGGGTTCCTGCTATCTTCTTGAAACATCAACGACACGTATT
>CAIKOH010000007.1 GCA_903829075.1 Candidatus Uhrbacteria bacterium | reverse complement strand
GTCCTTGCCTTTGAGGTAGATAATGCTGAGACGTTGTTCCTGTTGTACGGCGGCGTGCAGGAGTTGGGTTTTTTCTTCCACGCTTTGTCCGCGATGGGCGAGTTGGTACTGCAACGCTGTGACGAATTTCACCACACCAAAATCTAAACGGATATCAGAAATACGGAGCGGATGGGCGAGCGTCAAGCCTTTGAGTGTGCGGCAACGGCTGAGGGCGACATAGGTCTGCCCGGCCGCGAATGCGCCATTGCCGAGATCGATCACGGCTTTATCAAAGGTTTTGCCCTGGCTTTTATGGATGGTCACAGCCCAGGCGAGTCGTAACGGAATCTGCGTAAAACTCCCGAGGCGTTCCTGTTCTAGATGTTTTGAGGTCGCGTCATAGGTGCTGCGATAGAGCGTCCAGGTGTGCGCTTCGACGACAATGCGTCCGCCTTCATCAAGATCTACAATCACGGCTGGCTGCGTCTCTTCGTCACCGTCTTCTTCCCCCCAGTCATCGCCATCTTCTGGCTTATCGTTTGTGTTTTTTTGACCGGTCATCTGTTCAAATCCACGCACCCAACCCAAACTTCCGTTGACGAATCGTCCGCCGGGATCGTTTGAAACGCACATGACACGACAGTCTTTCTTCAAGTGCAATTCTAGTTCTGTGGGTGTTTCGCGTTCAGGAAATTCTCCCCGAGTGGTGGCGCGATAGACGTGGGATTTTGCTTTGAGACCTATCAGACGTTTTTGGTTGAGACTGTCCGCTGCTGCGTTGGTTGCGGTGAGTACAATAGCGTCGTCTGGTTGAGTGGTTCGAACGCAACGATTCAATTTTGCGAGCTGATCCTCCTTTAGGCTGCGATTCCGCACACCGTTTAAAAGTGCGATGAACGATGTATCAGACTGTCGATACACTTTTTCCAATTCAAGAAAGGCGACCTGATCAGTGTTCAGCAGTTCTTGCATGACCTGTGATCCAAAGAAGTATGGCGAGTCATACGCTTGAGAAAATGCTTCACGTTCGTGGGTAGAAACGACGGGTGGCAGTTGATAGAGATCGCCGATCGCGACCACGCGCACGCCGCCAAAAGGGACGGGATTTTTTTTGATGGCGCGTAAAAACTGATCGATGCAATCTAATAGATCCGCGCGCACCATGGAAATTTCATCGATGATGAGTACGTCTATTTTTCGATATACTTGTGGATCCGCAGCATGGCTCGCGGAGCGTCGAGCATCTTTGACGTTGATACCTGGAGCAAAGCGAAAAAAACGATGAATGGTTTCGCCTTCGACATTGAGTGCGGCGACTCCCGTGGGCGCGAGCGTTGGTGCGGTTAACTTCGTGGTTTCGCGAAAGTGTCGTAGCAACGTACTTTTTCCTGTGCCTGCCCGACCCGTTATAAAACTAAACGCCGGACCGTTTTCCATGAGAGCGAGAGCTTGGTCGAATAACTCCGTGCGTTCAAGTTTCATACAAGTAAGAAGATTTTTTCATGGAAGAGAGGAGGTGTCCATGTCTCCTTTTGCGACGCACGACGTTTTCCTGTATACTTTTTTCGTATGCCGAAGCTGTCTCACTACCTGCGTCCTTTTTTGGAATACCTGGAGGTTGAAAAAGGTCGTTCAGCATTGACCATTCGCAATTATGGATTTTATTTGCAACGTTTTTTGGATTGGGCAAAGGATCCCGAACCAGATGCGATTGATTTGGAGCTGATTCATAATTATCGTTTGTATTTGAATCGTCTGGAAAGCCGCGACCAGCAGGGAACCTTGAAAAAAAGTACGCAGAATTATCACTTGATCGCCTTGCGTAGTTGGTTGAAGTTTTTGTTGCGTCGTGATGTGAAGACGTTGTCGCCGGATCGGATTGAGCTCGCGAATCAAGGGTCGCGAGAGGTCGATGTGTTGGAGGTTGGGGACTTGGAGCGGTTGTTGAACGCGCCGTCGTTAACAGATGCTCCTGAAATTATCAAACAACGCGATCACGCGATTCTCGAGCTGTTTTTTTCAACGGGGCTCCGTGTATCTGAGCTTGCGTCGTTGAAGATTGATCAGCTGAATTTGGAGCGCGATGAGTTTTCGGTTCGTGGGAAGGGGCAGAAGATCCGCGTGGTGTTTTTGTCGCATCAGGCAAGAGCTGCGTTGAAGCAGTACTTGTCTTTACGTCACGATGCTGTACCATTCCTCTTCGTACGCCATGATCGTGCTAAATCCGGCGCAGATGACGTTGGTGCGCTTACGCCCAGATCGATTCAGCGGCTCGTTCATCGGTACGCCATGGAGTCCGGAATTCCAAAGCAGGTCTCGCCGCACACCCTGCGGCACTCGTTCGCGACCGACCTATTGATCAACGGGGCCGACATTCGTAGCGTGCAAAGCATGCTTGGCCATGCCTCGATCATAACCACGCAGATCTACACCCATGTCACGAATCGCCAGTTGCAAGACGTGCATCGAGCGTTTCATGGGACGAGGAGGGATGAAACGAAGGATGACAAGAGCTAATGGTCCCTGTAGCACAACGGATAGTGCAGTAGCCTTCTAAGCTATGTATGGTGGTTCGACTCCACCCGGGGACACCATGAAAAAACCTCGCTCGTCAGGCGGGGTTTTTGCGTTGATGGGGTCCGGTGAAGGCCACGATTTGACAAGTACCACGTCTCATCTTTACAATGAGTCGGTATCCTCTCTTTCTTTTTGTGAAAGGGTTTTTATATTTTTTATGGACACTATTCATTATCTCAGCCCAGAAGGTTTGAAAAAAATGCAAGAAGAGTTGCAGGACTTAAAGTTTGTGAAGCGCCGCGAGGTGGCGGATCGCATTGAGACGGCGAAAGCCTTGGGCGATCTGTCTGAGAATGCGGAATACCATGAAGCCATGGAATCGCTCGGCACATTGGAAACCAAGATTTTTGAGTTGGAAGAAATCTTGAAAAATCATCATGTGATTCAACCCGGCGGAGCGGACGACAATGTGGTACATGTCGGCTCAAAAATTCGCGTGCGTGCATTAGGCAAGGAAAAAATCTTGACCATTGTTGGTTCAAATGAAGCTCAGCCGGCCATCGGACTCATCTCCAACGAATCCCCGATCGGTAGTTCGCTGCTCGGTGCGCGTGTCGGAGAACGTATCGAGGTAAAGACGCCGGCCGGCATGGTGAATTACGAGATTTTGGAAATCGTGAAATAAAGAAGAGAAAATGAGAAACCGTCCATCGAAACTCCCGCATGAAATGCCTGGATGATGGACGGTTTTATTCGTTTCCTTTACACTCCTTTCATCTATGTTAGATGAATTTTCTGTACGCAAAGAAAAACTCGCCCGCTTGATCGAAGTGGGAGTTAATCCGTATCCGGCGGAGACGGAGCGGACTGCGAGTTGTGGGGAGGCGGCTTCGCAGTTTGATGCCTGGTCGGCTGAGGCGCGTGAGATCACGTTGGCCGGACGTTTAATGACCGTGCGCGCACATGGTGCACTTGCGTTTGCTGATTTGACGGATGACACGGGCAAATTGCAGATTTTGTTACGTGAGGACGCGTTGGATGAAAAAACGTTTCGAACGTTTTGCGATCTGATTGATCCAGGAGATTTTGTTCAAGCCACGGGAACGCTGTTTGTCACAAAGCGTGGAGAGAAGACATTGCTCGTGTCTTCCTGGACGTTATTGTGCAAGACGTTACGTCCGCTGCCAGAAAAATGGCACGGTCTGCAAGATGTCGAGCAACGTTTTCGTAAGCGCTACCTTGATCTGTTAATGAGCACGGATGTGCGTGATCGCATGATTGCTCGTTCCAAAATCGTCACGGCCATCCGTAGTTTTATGGATGCACAGAATTTTATCGAAGTGGAAACGCCGACCTTGCAACCCGTCTATGGCGGAGGATTTGCGCGGCCATTTATCACGCATCACAACGCGCTTGAAGCAGATTTTTATCTGCGTATTTCAGACGAAATGTATCTCAAGCGGTTGATTGTGGGTGGGCTTGAACGCGTCTACGAAATCACCAAAGTGTTCCGCAATGAAGGCGTTGATCACGATCACAACCCTGAGTTCACCATGTTTGAAGCACAGGCCGCGTATCACGACTATCGTTGGGGTATGGATATTTTTGAAGGAATTTTTGAACATGCGGCAACCGCAGCATTTGGAACAACCGAAATTGTTCATGAAGATGCGACGATCAGTGTGCAACGCCCATGGGCGCGGTATCGTCTGATTGATTCTGTGCGCGAACTTGGCGGGTTAGACGCGACCATGTGGACCAGTCTTGAACAGGCGAAGACGGAACTGTCCGCGCGCCTGTCCGCTAAAAAACGGGGAGAGCTTGAACGTATGCACAGCCTTGGCGAGTGTCTCGCATTTGCCTTTGAAGAACTTGTCGAAGAAAAGTTGATCCAGCCAACCATCATTTACGACTATCCGATCGAAGTTTCACCGCTTGCAAAAAAATCCTCTGATCCACGTTACGTGGAGCGGTTTGAGGCGTTTGCCTTGGGTATGGAGATCGGAAATAACTATTCCGAGTTGAACGATCCGCTCGATCTTGAGCGACGTTTTATCGAAGAGAAGAAAAAAGAGGCGGCTGGATTTGATGAGGCGCATCAGACGGATACGGATTATCTTGAAGCGATTCAGCACGGCATGCCACCGACCTGCGGTCTTGGAATTGGTGTGGACCGCATGGTGATGCTGTTGACCGGGGCGCAGAATATCAAGGAGGTGGTGTTATTTCCAACCCTGCGTCCACAAGGTTTATCTGGAGAGTCCGTGTCTGCAAAAAAACAGGAAACGTTTGTTGCCCATGCGATTTTATTCGATGACGGGACATCCCCGCGTTGGAGCTTGTTGAATACGGCAGCGCATCTTGGTGCTTCGTTTGCTGCGCGCGAAGGTAAGGAACTGTTTTTGCACGAAGCCTCAACCTTGAAAGACGGAGAGGTTATTCCGATGAATATCCAGCATGCGATCATGATGAAAACTACGCATGAGGTGGAGACGATGTGGAAATTAAAAAAATCTGCCGAGGAGGCGGGGTTGCAGGTTGCATGTATGACGGAAGATATGCAACGATCATCGGATGATCGCAAGGTAAGCAAGGCACATGCTGATAAGACAAAACAAGAGGAAAAATTATTGGGTGTTTTAGTGTTCGGTGTAAAAAAACAGGTTGAGGGATTGACGAGCGGATTCTCTTTGGTGGAGTAACTTGTATGAGCATAAAACAGATTTTCATCGTCTACACCTCTTTTTTATTTGTGTGTGTGATGCCGTATTCGGCGTTAGCTGCGACCCCTTCGACGCAAGAAGCGGCTACCATAAAAATTATGGTTGTTGATGGACAGAAAAAAGTACTCACCTCTGGTTCAGGGACGATTATCGATGCTCGTGGGGATGTGCTGACCGTCGCGCACGCGCTTCAAGCCGGCTTGACGCATACGGATGCGCAGATCGTTGGCTGCGATAGCGCAGATGATGCGAATCCACCCACCTGTCGTCTCCATCTTTCGTTGATCAAGCTCGATGCGTCCGCTGACCTGGCATTACTGAAGATCCATACAGTTGATAAAAACTCCCAGAGCGTGATGACGTATGATCAGTTTATTTTGATGCATCACGCGTCGTTGCCCTCTATTTCTCTCGATGTTGCCACGACTACGCAGACAGAAGGGGTCGGTCTTGGTGATCAGATAAATGTATTTGGATATGCGGCAGCAAGCGGCGACAGCATCACCTTGAGCCGGGGAACGGTCAGCGGCTTTCAGAGATCATTGGTTCACGGAGCGTATGTCCCATGGTTTATCAAGACAGATGCCAAAGCCCCTTCGGGGAGTTTTGGAGGGGCTGCGTTTGATGGACATGCTGCGTTTATTGGTATTCCAGAAATGATAAGCACGGATGGGAGCGTTGGATACGTTCTTTCGTTGCCAGTTATTCGTGCGTTTCTGGTGCATACCGGATATGTTGTGCCATCGACGACAGGGTATTTCAGTGCCGTGAATGGAGGCGATGCGACCCCGACAAATAATGAATGCCCGCTCTACAGCACCGCGTATCCACGTGCACAGGGTTTTGAATGTACGTGTCATACAGGATTTTTTGCGGTGAATGATTCTTGTATTGACGGAGCTACCTATTGCGCACTTACGCTCGGAGCACAGGGAGCGTATGATGCGTACGCAAAGGTCTGTCAGTGCACGGGCAAGTTCGTGCTCAATAAAAAAACAGATCGATGTGAAAGCGCCGCGGTCGTTCACACGGGCAACGCTCCGGTCGCGTTGCCCATTCGATGCATTGGAGGAACATCTCTTGGTGCGCATGGGGCGTGTCAATGCGCGAAAGGAACGCATTGGGACGTTGTATCCGTCACCTGCACGAAGGATCTGTCTACAAAAGAACCGTCCATCGTTCAACAGGCCTCGAGTACAACCACACATCCGATCGTAAAAACGTTTGTCGGCCTTCCAAGAACAGCACAGGATCTTGCGCGTTGTCTGGTGATCGGTAAGAAGGTGAATCGCCTCTATTTCCTCAAAGGAAATTCCATCGTGAAACGTATGACGCCTGTCGGAAAGGAATGCTTTGCCACAGAAGCGGCTGCGCGGGCCAAGAACTATCGTAAAGCCGCCGTGTAACATTTATACACCCATGACCACTGTTTTGTGCTTTGGAACGTTTGATGGCCTGCATCCAGGTCACGATGATTTTTTTCGTCAAGCGCGTACGCACGGTGATCGGTTGATTGTGGTGGTTGCATTGGATCGAACCGTTCTCGAGGTCAAAGGCCAGTTGCCGGGGATGTCTGAAACGGAGCGCGTTCGGCGTGTCGGTGAGCACTCGCAGGTGCATGAAGCACGACTTGGCCACCCTGATGATAAGTATCGCGTGATCGAAGAGATTCAGCCGCAGGTGATCGTTTTGGGTTACGATCAGCGTGGTTTTGCGGATGGGTTGTCTGAGCAGCTTCAGACGAGAGGCCTTAGCCCGCGAATCGTGCGCGCAGAATCATTTCATCCAGAGGTGTATAAATCTTCCTTGTTGCGGCAAATGATGCCAGAAATTGTGGAAGATGATGACGATGAGGATGTGACGCCGCTGTAAAGTTGCCCCTTATCTCCGTTTCATGTATCGTCAAAACCTATGTTGGATCCCAAATTTATCCGTGAGCACGTGGATGAGGTGAAGCGCAATATCCTGCGACGTCGAGTCGATTTGGACGTTGATGAGTTGATGAACCTGGATGCGGATCGAACCGAGCTGCATCAAGAAATTGATGTCCTGCGTCGTGAACGTAATGAGATCGCTGAGAAGATGAAGAACACTGTCGTCGATGAACGACCTACTTTGGTTGAACGAGGACGTGCTTTGAAGCAAGAGGTAGCTGTCAAAGAAGAAGCTCTGAAAACGATCGAGGCGGCGTGGCAGACGTTGATGTTGAAGGTGCCAAATATGACGCATCCGGATTCTCCGGATGGTCTTGATGATTCTCAAAACAAAGAACTCAAACGCGGTGGCGGCGAGGTGGCTAGACCGTCGTTCAAGCCACGCTCACATGTTGAACTTGCGCAGCTGCACGATCTGATTGATTTTGAGCGTGGAGCGAAAGTGGCCGGCGCAAAATTTTATTTTTTGAAAGGCAAATTAGCTGTATTACAGCAGGCGTTGGCATTTTGGGTGATGCAACAGATTGTTGCTAAAGGATACATGCCAATGATTACCCCAGACGTGGCAAATGAGGCGTCATTGGTCGGAGCGGGCTTTGCTCCGCGTGGACCGGAGACGCAGATCTATTCTTTAGAGAACACGGACCTTTCCTTGATCGGAACGGCGGAAATTCCTTTGAATGGATATCATCAAGGCGAAATCCTTGAACAGGCGCAGTTGCCGTTACGATACGTCGGTGTGTCGCACTGTTTTCGTACCGAAGCTGGGACGTATGGTCGTGAATCATATGGACTCTATCGCGTGCATCAATTTTTAAAGGTGGAGATGGTGGTTTTTAGTACGCCAGAACAGTCAGAGGCGATGCACGAGGAGATCCGTGCTATCGAAGAAGAGTTGATGAATTTGTTACGTGTGCCTTATCGCGTGGTCGATATTTGTACGGGTGATCTCGGTGGGCCAGCCTATCGTAAATACGATCTTGAAGCCTGGATGTGGGGGCGTGGTGATGGTCAAGGCGATTGGGGAGAGGTGACGAGTTGTTCGAATTGCACGGATTATCAGGCACGTCGTTTGAATATCCGCTATCGAGCCGCAGACGGATCTGTTGCCCACGTTCACACCCTAAATGGAACTGGTGCAGCTTTATCACGTCTCCCGATTGCGATTTTGGAAAATTATCAACAAGAGAACGGATCGATTCTTGTGCCAGAAGTATTGCGACCGTTATGTGGATTTGATCGGATTGGATAGCCATGACACACCCTCCTGCCAAAGCCTGGATTGAAATTTCACGTTCCGCCTTGAAGCACAATGTGAGGTTGGTTCAGCGCATCGTGAAGCCATCGCAGGTCATGGCGATCGTGAAAGCGAACGCGTACGGACATGGATTATCGGAGATCGCCTCCTGTTTACGGGACTTGGATGTCTCTCTTTTTGGTGTGGATGCCCTGGATGAGGCGCTCGCGTTGCGTCATATGGGTATTGATCGACCGGTCCTGATTCTCGGATATACGCCGAAGCATCGTTTGAAAGAGGTGGCGTCTCATGATCTGTCGCAAACCGTCTACAACCTTGAAACAGTGAAAATCTTGTCGCAGTTTGCTTCAAAAAAACATCCAGCACGTGTACATCTCAAAATTGAAACAGGGTTGCATCGACAGGGGATTGAGCTGTCGGATCTTCCCATGTTTTTATCTGCTGTTTGTCGCTCAAGCAATGTCATAATCGAAGGGGTCTCAACGCATTTTGCGAATGTGGAAGACACGATAGATTCATCCTTTGCGACGTTGCAAATGGAACGGTTTGCGCAGGCGCTGAGTCTGATTCAGGAGGCGGGAGTGGATCCAGCATGGAAGCACGCGGCCTGCAGTGCAGCAGCATTCCTTCATCCAGAGGCGCGTTTTAATGTGATTCGTCTGGGAATTTCCATGTACGGTCTATGGTCGTCCGAGTTGATAGAGCAGGTCTGCGCCTCTCGTGGATGGAAATTGCGGCCGGTACTGTCCTGGAAGACCATGGTTGCTCAGGTGAAGATGGTTGCGAAGGGTGAGCCGGTGAGTTACGGGTTAACGAGGCGCGTCGATCGGCTGTCGCGGATCGCGGTCCTGCCGGTCGGATACGCTGATGGATTTGATCGCATGAGCCAGTCGAATCAGGGGGAGGTTTTGATCCGTGGAAAGCGTTGTCCTATCCTTGGACGCGTCTGTATGAATATGTGTATGGCAGACGTCACAGACGTGCCTGGGGTACGCGCAGAGGACGAGGTAGTCCTCATCGGCCAGCAACGGGGTCAGACCTGCCCTGCCGAGGATCTGGCAGCCCTGGGAAAAACGATTAATTACGAGACGGTCGCCCGGTTAAACGCCCTAATTCCAAGGGTTTTAGTCAAGTGATTCTAGCCATTGACATCTCTGGGGTATCCGTGTAATCTACGGTCAGAATTCACTTTTTTTACACGTATGTTCGCTGTTATCAAAACCGGAGGCAAACAGTATCTCGTTGAAGAAGGCGAGAGCTTGAAGATTGAAAAGCTGGACGTCAACCAAGGCGACCATGTTTCGTTTGACATGTTGATGAAGTCAGACGGTGAAAAACTTGAACTAGGCAAACCATTGTTGACCTCGAAGGTCGAAGCTGAGGTTATTGAGCAGGGACGTGCCGACAAGATCGAGGTCGTGAAATACAAGGCCAAGTCACGCTACACGCGACGTCGTGGACATCGTCAGTGCTACACGAAGATCAAGATTACGAAGATTGCGTAAAAAGAACACAAAAATCCCGATGAAACATTCATCGGGATTTTTGTTTTTATCGCTCAAGGAAGCGGGATTATTTTCTATGCTTTAACGCGTCACTCAATGTATTCGCATCCGCGTATTCTAGTGACGCTCCACTTGGCAGACCGCGTGCGAGGCGTGTGATACGGACGGATAGTCCTTCGAGTTGTTTGGTGATGTAGAGCGCAGTAGTGTCGCCAGGAAGATCGGTGTCAAGACCGAGGATGACCTCACTGATTGGTGGTTGTGAAGAGCGGATGCGTTCGACGAGTTCTTGGATTTTGAGGGTTTCTGGTCGACGGCCTTCGATCGGATCAAGGGTGCCGCCGAGGACGTGGTAGCGGCCATTGAAGGCGGCGGTGTCTTCGAGAGCACGAATGTCTTGGCTCGAGGCGACGACACAGATCGATTTTTGATCGCGTTTTGGATCGCGACAGATCAGGCAGGGCGAGGTATCGGACAATTGGTGACAGCTTTCACAGACCACCATGCTGCTCGCTAATATTTGTAGACTACGCGCGAAGCGTTCGATGAAATCTTTGGGTTGTGCCGCCAACCAATACGCATATCGCAAAGCCGCCCGTGGGCCAATACCCGGCAGGCGGTCAAACGAAGCGGCGGCTTCTTGAATAGCAGGGGGCAACATACAGTCGTCATTGCCAGGAACGAAGCAGTCTAACCGGTTGGTCGACCGAACAGAGTACCTTGTCTAACGCGCAATAACGGAATATTTACTTTTTGATCATGTCGCCAAATTCCTGTGCGAGATCCATGCCGCCCATATCTTGCAGTTTAGAGGCCATGACCTTTTGAATTTTGGTGATCGCATCGTTCGTGGCTTCTTGGATGGACGTTTGCAGTTTTTCACGATTATCCATGCAGGATGGATCAATCATGACCTGGGTGATATGTTGGTTGCCATTGATGGTGATTTTCACCTTGCCGTGATCTGCGGATCCGTCCATGGTCTCTTTGGCGAGCGTGGTTTGAAGGTCTGTGGCGCGTTTGCGTAAATCTTGGAATTGTTTCAGTTTGTTGAACATAGGGGATGGATGATTAAAATGGGGTTGAGTTCACAGGCATTGTTGCTCCTTGGGAGCCGGATGGCAAGGCAGGAGCGCTGCCACCAGGGAGGTTGGCCTTTTGCAAATTTTTGAAGCTGGCGCGCGCGGCATCGAAGAAGAGTTTGACTACGCCGGTTGGTCCGTTGCGATGTTTTGCAATGTGGATCTCAGCGATGTTGAGCTCTTCTGGCGAGAGATCTTCGGTGCGATAATTTTTGTCCGCGGCTTTGCGATAAATAAACATCACGACGTCTGCATCTTGCTCAATGGAACCAGATTCGCGCAGATGCGCGAGACGCGGGATAGCCGGTTTCTGTAATTCCACGCTGCGCGCGAGCTGCGAGAGGGCGATGACGGGAACGTTGAGTTCACGTGCGATGGATTTGAGACCACGGGTGATTTCTGCGACCTCTTGCACGCGATTATCTGAGCTTGCGCCGTTGCGGCTTTCCATGAGCTGCAAGTAGTCAATCACGATCATGCCGAGACCATGTTCCATCTGTAGCCGACGAGCCTTGGTGCGAATTTCCATGATATTAGCGTTGGCCGAATCGTCAATAAAGATCGGCGCTTCAGACAAAATACCGAGCGCGTGACCGATGCGCGGAAAATCGTCGTCGTGACCTTGGTCGTTGAGTTTGCCGGTACGCATCTTCCAGAGGTCGACGTTGGCCTCGGCGCAAATCATACGATCGACCAACTGTTCCTTCGACATTTCCAAGGAGAAGATGCCGACGGGAATCTTTTGTTTGACGGCTGCATGGCGGGCGATGTCGAGGGCGAACGCGGTTTTTCCGCAGGATGGACGAGCGGCAAGAACGATCAGATCGCTCCGCTGCATACCGCCGAGGAGCGTGTCGAGATCTGTATAGCTGGTGGCGATGCCGCGCAGCTTCCCTTTCTCACGATGGATTTCGTCGATGCGTTCAAAGGCGTCTGCCAGCACATCACGAATTGGTGTAAAGGTACGTTTGAGGAATTTTTGCGATACAGCAAACAGAGAATGTTCAGCTTTATCCAAAAGGTTTGCGACGTCTTCTGCTTGTTCGTATCCGAGGGCGGTTATTTCTTGGGCGGAGCGAAGCAGCCGACGAAGGGTCGCTTTTTTTTGCACGATTTCCGCGTAGTGAACGACATGGCTGGCCGTTGGCACGAGGTTTGACAGGGTGATCAGCTCGGCGCGACCGCCAACACGTTCAAGTTCGCCGCGTTCTTGAAGACGGTTACCAAGCGAAAGGAGGTCGATCGGTTCATTGCGGCGGTACAGATCAAGCATGGCCTCGTAGATCCAGCGATGTTTGTCTACGTAAAAATCATCTGGAACCAGCAGATCAGCGACCTTGATCATGGCATCGCGATCCAGCAGAAGCGAACCAAGAAATGATTGTTCGGCTTCAATGTTTTGT
>CAIKOH010000006.1 GCA_903829075.1 Candidatus Uhrbacteria bacterium | reverse complement strand
TGTGATTCCTATTGCGACGAATACGCAGGTATTTTTATCCGTTGAACCAGCTCATTCTGCGCTGCACGTGCTGTGTGTCGCTCGTCTTGAGTGGGAGAAAGGGGTCGATGTGTTGCTGGATGCCTGGTCGTCTGTGATCGCCCGCGTTCCTGAGGCGCGTTTGCGGATCGCGGGGGACGGATCTCAAAGAGAAGAGCTTGAAAAAAAGTGTATACAGTTGAAAATTTCGTCATCTGTTGAGTTTGTTGGACGACGTGGAACTATCGTGGACGATCTCGCGTGGTCATCCGTCGTGGTTCAACCATCACGATTTGAAGGGTGGGGCATGGCGGTGATTGAAGCGGCGGCGGCAGGCCGTCCTGTGATCATGACTGAGGTCGGATGTGCTGGCGAGGTGATTGTGCACGATCAGACGGGTCTTGTTGTTCCGATTGATCGGTCTGACCTGCTTGCTGATGCGACGATCGATCTGCTTACGCACCCAGCTCGCGCGCAGATGTTAGGTGAGGCGGCTCGTGAGCGTGTGTCTGCATTGCCGACGGTTGATGAGACGGCTGCGGCGATCCGTTCTTCATTGGAGCGATCCGTTCGTTCGCTGCGTGTATTGGTGGTGACGCAAGCGGTGGACCGTGATGATCCGGTGTTGGGTTTTTTTCATGGATGGCTGAAGGAATTTGCGAAACAGGCGGAACAGGTGACGGTTATTTGTTTACGTGAAGGAGCGTACGACCTCCCATCGAATATTCGTGTTTATTCATTAGGCAAAGAAAAAAACGCGAATCGTGCGTCTTACCTGTTTCATTTTTTTACGTTGATCTGGCGTGAACGCGCATCGTATGATGTTGTATTTGTGCACATGAATGAGCTGTACGTTTTGCTTGCTGGGATGTTTTGGCGCGTCTGGGGCAAGCGGATTGATCTGTGGCGTAATCATCCACGTGGCACCTGGATGACGCCGCTGGCCGCACGTATCGCGAATAAGGTGTACTACACCTCACCGTATTCGTTCACCGCACGTTATCCTCATGCGCGACGCATGCCAGCTGGGATTGATACGAACATTTTTTCACCACGGATGAATGTCGAACGCCAGGCGGGGGAGATCTTGTTTTTAGGTCGTCTTTCTCCGATTAAGCATCCGGAGGTGCTGCTCGCCGCGCTGCAGCGTATGTGGGATGCTGGATCGCGTGACTGGTCTGTCCGGTTTGTTGGTGATGCGCCTGCGCGTGATGAAGTTTTTGCCGCCACGTTTCGAGAGAAGGTGCAGGCTAGTCTATTTCGAGATCGCATTCAGTTTGTGCCAGGGGTTTCAAGTGAAAAAACGCCGGAGATTTTTTCGAGAGCGGATATCTATGTGAATACGACGCCGGCAGGTTCTTTTGATAAAACGTGTATCGAAGCTATGGCTTGCGGATGTTTCGTTGTTGTGGGCAGACAGAATTTTGCTGAGGAGATCGATCCTGTACATCTCTTTACCGAACACGATCCTGACGATTTGGCGCGTGTGTTAAAACAGGCGCTTGCATTAACGACAAAAGAGAAAGAACGGCAGCGAGAGGCGCTGCGTCGATACGCGGTTGAACGCCATGATTTGTACGCATTGATTCGACAGATTATCGAAGAAGGGCGTTTGTGACTATGAAAATGATTTATCTCGCGAATACGCGATTTCCATCTGAAAAGGCACAGAGCAGCCAGGTCATGGCGATGTGTGAGGCGTTTGCGCGGCACGGCATTGAGGTGCTGCTATTGGCGCCAGATCGTAAGCCTGTTTCTGCGGATGATCCATTTGCGTACTATGCACGAGAGCGCACATTCTCGTTTCAACGCGTGCCTTGTTGGGATCTGATTCGGTATGCCTGGCTTGGACGAATCGGGCTTTGGGTTCAGACGTTGACGTTTTTGTGGAACGTGCGTCGTTTTATCAAGAAACTTGATCCGGATGTTCTGTACTCGCGTGAACCGTATGTGTATCTTTTTTCGACTGGTCGCGCCAAACGATATTGGGAGTCTCATGCATCGTTTCGTCTCTGGTGGTTGAAGAGATTGGCTCGTCATCTTGATGGTGTGGTGACCTTGACGCAGGCCTCGCGCAAGATGTTTGAGGGCCTTGGAGTTGCGACGAAGCGAATTCTCGTTGAACCGGATGCGGTTGATCCGCGTTTGTTTGCCGTTCAGCCAACTCACGAAGAGGCACGACAAAGACTGAATATCCCCACGAATGAATTCGTGTGTACGTATGTCGGAAAGTTTACGACCATGGGCCAGCCAAAGGGGGTTGATGAAGCTTTGGAGGCGGTGATGCGTTTGCGAAAACGTGGACAAGCTGTGAGTTTTTTGGCCGTCGGGGCGACCGTAGAGGAGTGTCGACGCTATACCTCATGCGAAGTTGACGGTATGCGAACCGTTGGGCATGTTTCGCAGACGGAGCTTGCTTTGTATTACGCCGCTGCTGATGTTTTACTTATGCCATTCCCTTGGACGGAGCATTACGCCTTCTTCATGTCGCCGCTCAAACTGTTTGAATATTTGATGAGTGGATGTCCGATTATTGCGAGCGATCTTCCTAGCGTGCGTGAGGTCGTAAGTGAACACGAGGTGTTTTTTGTTCCGGCTGCTCGACTTGAGGACCCAATTGCGCGCGAGGCGACGATCGAAGCGCTTGAGCGGCAGATCGAATACATCGCGCAACATCCCATGGAAACACAGGTCAAAGTTGTCGCAGCACAACAACTTTCTGAGCGCTATACGTGGCAGGCGCGCGCTGGAAGAATTGTGGAGTTCTTTAGCGCCTGATCGAATCGCGCGTTTCGTCCGAGTAAAAAATTTAGACGAGTTTAGATATCGGTTGGTTGTTTCGTCGGAGGACGCAGCCGATATTCGAGTAGATGCTTGGAATATGGACGTGTGTTCCGAATAAGCTGAAGATTTTTCGTCGGATACGTCGTCGGATACGTGTCGGGATTGAGGCGGATTTCTTTTCCTGTTGTTTCATGTACGATGCGTAGGAGTATTCGCCCGTGTCAGAAAAAATGTCGCTCGATATGAGAATTTGATCAAGTCCTCCATAGGTGATGATGTGGACGGGATCAAAATAGGCGCTTGCAATCGCTTCAACACCTTCTACCGTAAAACGAAAATAATCGTGCGGACAAGGATGCGCGCCAATAATAAACGGTACGGTGAATAACAGGATGCCTCCCGGACGGCAAATACGAGCAATTTCTGACATGACCTGTTCTGGATGGTGTGTGTGTTCTAAGACCTGATTGCAGTTTGCGCCGTCGAATGACTGATCGGCGAGCGGCATGTGATGAACATCGCCAATGAAATCCACGCCTTGAACATCGGTCATATCCAGAACCTTGTAGTCTTGTACGTGTGGGGACGAGGTGATAATTTTACGGTATTTTTGGGTCCCGCCTCCAACATCGAGGATGGTTCCTTGTAAGAGTGGCGCGTAGGCGGTAATGAAGTCACGGGTCATCCAGCGTTCTTTGTGTTCAGGTGATGGCCAAGGCATAAAAAGGAGAAGGGCTTAGTTTCTTGTGTATACAGCACGGACATCTTTTTTTCAATGAATTTTTATGTATATTTATCAAGTTGAGCGCGATCTATTGCGGCAGGGAGTCGCGAAACATGCCCATGTACTGAAAGGCAAGGTTTTGGATGTTGGCTGCGGCCGATTAATGCGCTATCGCGATTTGCTCTCTGGCGCGACGGAGTACGTGCGGTTAGATGTTGATCCCGAATCTCATCCGGATGTGGTGGCGAGCGCAGAAGAGATTCCTTTGCAGGACGCATCCGTGGATGGGATTCTTTGTAATCAAGTGTTGGGAGATGTGGTGCATCCTGAGCGAGCGATTGCCGACTGCTTTCGTGTTTTGAAGCCAGGAGGCCATATGATTTTGACCGAAGCTCTCATGAATGAATCGCATGATGAACCACATGATTTTTGGCGTTTTACGCGTTTTGGATTGAATGAACTTTTTTGCTCGGTGGGATTTGAGGTGGTTGTGATTGAGCGGCTTGGCGGATTTTTTTCAGTGATCGTTCAGTTTTGGTCGCGGTGGTTCATTCAGACGTTTGCATTATATAAGCACGCTTGGGTTGGACGTGCCTGTTCTGTTCTTTTCTTTGTTTGTGGAAAGACGGCGCTGTGGTTGGATAAGAGGCTGGAGCATTCTTCGACGGGACAGAAATTCACTCTTGATCATATTATTGTAGCGAAGAAGCCTCATGTTCATGAGCGCTAGACTCGGTCCTGACCTTCTGACAAGATTGTGTGCATGTATGAAAGAGAACCGCCCGATCGTTTTCATGATCAATGTTTTACGGATCGGCGGCGCTGAACGGCTTGTCATTGATGATATCAATGAGCTGTTGGCGCGCGGAATCAATGTAAAACTTATCACGTTTCTTTCAGAGAAAGAGGGCAAAACGCTTGCGGGTGCGTTGCGGATCGAGCGTGACTCGTGGATTCAATTTCCCTGTACCTCCGTGTATGACGTGCGTGGATATTGGCGAATAATTTCCTGCCTGCGTCAGTGGAAGCCTACGGCATTAATCACGCATCTTTGGTTTGCGAATACCGTTGGCAGAATCGCCGGGGTGTTCGCTGGAGTTCGAACTGTTATCGTTTTTGAACACAATGTCTACGATGATGTAAAAACCAAGAAACAGTTTTTTGTTGATCGCTGTTTGCAGCACGTGACGAGCAAGATTGTCGCTGTTTCCGAGGCGGTGCATGCATCGTTGGTATGTCATGGGATCTCTTCGTCAAAAATATTGGTTTTGCATAATGCTTCTGCGCAAACATCATCCGGAGGTCTATCAAAAACAGAGGCTCGGATTGCATTAAGCCTTCGACCGGACGAGTTTTATTATATGTATCTGGGCCGGCTTGTTCCACAAAAAGGGGTCGATCTTTTGTTGGAAGCTTTTTCTGCGTGTCCTCATGGAACGCTGTTGATCGTTGGGGGTGGGCCAGAGCGAGAGGCGCTGCAGAAGCAGTCTGTTTCGTTAGGATCGCGAGTGGTATTCCTTGGGATGAGAACGGATGTGGAGACGTGCTTACGCGCAGCGGACTGCTTTGTACTGCCTTCGCGGTATGAGGGGTTTGGTATTACGATCTTGGAGGCATTTGCAAACGGACTCCCTGTGATCGCTTCAAGCGTCGATGGGATCAAGGAGATCGTTCAACACGGGGTGAATGGTTGGCTTGTTTCGCCACAAGACGTGGCAGGTCTCACGCATGCGTTGCAGCTTTTGTATCAAGACGCTGACTTACGCGATCGTTTGTCCGCGCAGGGACTCAAAGATGTGGAACGTTTTGGTATCCATCGCCATGTTGATGCTCTCCTGGAGCTTATTTCAGATCCTTGTGCAAGAAAAAAATAATTTGCGGAAGTATGGCTTGATGCGGGATCCCAAAAAAGGCAAGCGTTTTTTTGGCGAGGTACTTGATCCCATTTTTTGCATTCCCTTCTGTTTTGATAAGAGTAAACCCTTTTTCTTCTGACTTGAGAACGCGCAAGAAACGCGTAAGATCCCAGAACGTATAAAAATGAAGATTATTTTCTTGCAATGGATTGTGTTTTACGAGGCGAGTTATTTTTTCAGCCCAGGCATACGGCAGATAGGTGATAAGCCAAAGACCGGTATGCGTTTCTTTTGGCCACAATCGATTTGGAAACGCAAGAAAAAAATTCCCTCCGGGTTTTAAGACGCGGTACGCTTTATTGATTAACTAAGGCTAGTGCTTTTTAAAATCTATCAACGTCCGGGGGG
>CAIKOH010000005.1 GCA_903829075.1 Candidatus Uhrbacteria bacterium | reverse complement strand
GTACTAAAGGCACCGGCAATAAATCCAGGTCGCGTAGAAATAACCCCCATGGCCATGGCATGTGGATCAAAGGCTCTCTCAATCGTAAACGGTGAATGATCCGCTAAGACGACAACATCGCCCGGCCCAAGCTGCTGACTCGAAGGGTACTGCTCGGCAAAATCGTACGAATCCGAAGCCTGCCAGCCCGCGGCGTTGGTCGCCATGTAGGTCGAGGTCGGTCCGGCAGAGTCATCCACAAAAATGTACGCATTTTTTTGCGCAATACCACGCGCAGATGGATACAATCGACCACCAACGACCAGATCGTTACGTATCTGCAGATCTCCGGACTGATCAAGGCTCAATAACGTTGTCGATGAAGCGTCCTTGATGGTAAATAAAGATGAGGTTGCAGACACGACATCATTCGCGAACGTAAAGTCATTTGTCAAAGCAGATGAACCATTCCAAGCGCTTCCACGGAAGGTCAGCCCCCAAGAATTCACGTCTGGTTGGGCGGCGCTCGCCGTTGAAGTCGGCTCCGCAATCAGATCACTGGTCACGGTTGCATGAGACCCATCATTTGAAAGCACACCATTTGCCACATATCCCACTTTAATAAACATCTCTATGCTTGAGGTTGCATCCGCAGTTGCGAGCGCGTAACCGAGATCCATCCCAGGTTGCGTCGCTTTCATGGCGTAGCCTGGAATTGGAGCGCTCGTCAACGGATCACCGATCGCGACCGCTCCATTGAGAGGAGAAAATTTTACCGGAACACGCCCCGTCAATGCGACAGCCGTTCCGTTGATGGCTCCGAGCACAAATCCCGGATGCGTTGAAGCAACACCCATCATGTGCGCATCATAAGCGATGCCCGTGCTCGTCTTCACACTATCAGGCGTATCACCATAAACCAGCACATCGCCCGGAGAAACATCTCCCTGCGGCGCATACATTTCGGCCAGATCAAACGCGTTCGCAACCACGGGTCCAGAAGCGACAAGACTCGTGCTAAATCCAAGCAGAGGACAGGTCGACGCATTCTCTCCATTGATACACAACCCTGAAGAGATCGTGCTGCTGGAATATTGAAGCACCATCGAATAATTCTGCGTCCCTGTCGCAGATTGATTTGATCCGACGAGCAATGAATTGATGTACGCACCCCAATCTGATGGATACGAGCTTCGAGGTTGCGCTCTATTCGTGATACTGACAAGCGTATTTGGATTAAAGGATCCGGCATCATCCGTAATCGGTCCAGAAAACGTCGAGGTCGTGTCCGTAGCATACACATTCAACGCTCCACCGCTCGTGATACCACCAGCTCCGACTGCGAGCCCGCCTTCTACCGAAACCTGATTTCCCACCTGAATATTCTGATCAACTTGTAATGACCCAACGTCCGCGCTATGCGCCGTAAGCCCAGAAACCTCGATACCGGACAAATCATATACGTGAAGCGCCGGATTAAGACTGGTTTCAGACACAACGTAACCATATTTTCCACTGACCGCGATGGAGTAGGGCTTTGTCAGACTGCTAGCAAACGTTGTCAACAAAACGGGCGCCGTCGCATTCTGCACGTCGAACAAACTGATCAACGAATTGTTTGTCGCAACATACAGATCGCGCCCAACCAACGTGAGTTCTCCTGGACTGGTGACCGCAATCGTGGAGGTAACAACCGGATTCGTTGCATCACTCACATCCATAACATCCAATACATTTGCGGCGGTATTTGAAACATAGACATAGCGTCCGCGCACCGCCAACCCCGTCGCGCTCGCGCCACCCGTGAATCCACCATAAACGCCAACAACCGCCGGTCTCGCTGGATCAGACACGTCTATCGCATATAAATCCCCGTTGCCGCCTCCACCGTCTGTCAATACATAGGCATATCTTCCCTGCACGGTCACCTGAGTCGCAATACCAGACACGCTCACACTTGAAACAACGGAAAGGGCGGCGGGATTAGCAGTATCAACAATCGTAAATGTATTATTGCTACCAACATAGAGATATTTACCGCTTGCATATAAAGCGCGCAGCTTATTAAAACCAGAAAGAGTTCCGACCGCATCACCCGCGCTCATACGATGTGGGTCGGTAAGATCATACATGAATATATTTCCTGTCACGCTCGTAGCAACATACAGGTAACGCCCACTAATCACCGGGTGAAAAGGACCAGATGCACCACCCGTGTTCACGGTAGCAACCGTGGTCGCTTTAGCTGGATTTGAGATGTCAACGACAAAAAAATTACTACTATTTGCAGAACCCGGAGCCTCATATAAATAATTTCCCGCAATGGCCGCAGTATAGGAATTAGTAGAATTTGAAAAAACAGCCGTGCTGCCAACATCACGAATCTGACTCTGACTATTCCACAGAGCATTAAAATCTCCCAAGCTATTCGTGTTTGTCCCTGTAGCATTCGTATAGATGAGATTCGTATCTGAAGCATTGGTCACGAACTCTGTTGTGCCGGTAGCATCCGTGTATGCAAGATTCGTCGCAAAAGAATTTGTTGTGGTCGAATTGGTACCAAGATAATTGGTGACAAAAAGATTGGTGATGGTGGCGTTGGTACCTAAAAACGCAGTGACAAACAGATTCGTTGTGGTCGCATTCGTTCCAACGAAATTCGCCACAAACAGATTCGTATCCGTTGCATTCGTCACGAATTCATTTGTCCCCGTGGCACTAATATAAGCAAGATTCGTATCTGAAGCATTGGTCACGAACTCTGTTGTACCCGTAGCATTCGTGTACATGGAGTTTGTTGCATCCAGAGTGCCCGTAAACACATTCGTGCTATTTATGCTGCTCCCAGTCGCATTGACGAATAACAGATTCGTCGTACCAAGATTCGTTGCAAAAGAATTTGTTGTGGTCGAATTGGTACCAAGATAATTAGTGACGAAGAGGCTGGTCGTGGTGGCATTAGTCCCTAAAAACGCAGAGGCAAACACATTCGTACTGGTCACGTTTGTAGCAAGTTCATTTGAGACAAACAGCCCTGTGTCTGTTGCGCTCGTGACGAGCTCGTTTGTGAAAACAACATTTGTGCCGGTGACATTCCCAAAATATCCTTTGTAACGATTGGTCGCCGTTCCAAGACTCCCTCCAAGATCCACGCTTGGCATGATCGTCGAATTCATCGCGTTCAACACCGAACCCACATTCAAAAATGATCCAAATATACCGCCCGTAGACGAAACATTCCCGTTTGAAGCAACACTTCCCACAAACGTCGAGGTTCCCGTACCCTGAATAGTTAGTGCGCCGCTAGAGCTGACATTTCCTTGGTGGTTGATCTGAAAAACTGTCGTGTTGCTCCCATCGTCAATACCAGAAATCAAATAGTCATTTGCGTCTGACGTTCCACTTGTACGCACTACAAGTGCTGAACGCGTCCCTGTCGCCGCATCATTTTCCGATTGATTGATGGTAAATAAATTCTGTCCACCGCTCACCGTACCAGAGGCTGCCATTCCCTGCAGCAAATCCGAATCAATCGCTTGCGGGACAGCGCCCAAGCGTTTACGTGGACTCATCTCCGCATCTGAGCCAACCGTCACCCCAAGATACAATGAATCACTATTCCAATTGATCGAATTATCGAGCGGGTTCTGACTTCCACCGCCTCCAGACGTGTCACCTAACATCAACGTAAACAAACCGTTCTGCACGTTCACGGTCAACGCCGTTGGTGTCACGAGCGACCCGTGCGCGGTCCACAAACGAACTCCTCCGCTCGGCGAATCATATAAGCTCAATTTCACTGAGTAGGTTCCATCCGCCACCGGCGCACCCGTTGAATCAAGTAAACGCGCTTGATAAGAGATCTGTCGATTCACTCCAGAACTCGCAAAAACCGTTGGAATAGAGAAAAAACAATTCGCCAAAACTCCCATCGCAAAAAAAACGACGGCTCTGCAAAAAAACGACCTCCATGAAAGAACGGATTTCATGCGATCAAACAACAGAACTCTCTCCCGCATCATCCTCGCATTATTCTATCAGCTCCGCACAGAGAACTCAAAGCAGTGCCTGTGGACGAGAAAGGCAGACCATGAAGCCTTCCTTGTGCCGCACCACCGGAGTTTCTCCCCCGTTCTTTGGATATCCAGCCCCCCCCCCTCAAACTCCCGCGCGACTATCGAGCACCGGAGGATGGCCTGTGAGCGAATGGTGAACGTAAGCATCTTGTTTGAGAGTCACTTCTCTAAAAACACCCGTAGTGAAGCGAGTTATGCTTACCCATGAGCGAGACAGCTGCCATCCGAGGAGCGGAGATTGATTGCGCAGCGGTTTTTCTTGGATACTTCCTTTTTGACGCAACAAAAAGAAGTACCCAGGGCGTGGGGCAGAGCCCCACTTCGATGAGCGAAGAGACGATCAAAACAGAAGCGGCAGTATAAAAGAACGAACAAAAAAAGAGCGAAGGAACAAAAGGACGAACGTGGTCAAAAAAGGGCAAAGGGACAAAAGGGCACAGCTCGTCTCACCTGCAAGATCAGATGAAGCGATCTGGTCCACGAGGACATAGTAAGTATACGACAAAACTCACGACCGCATATTTTCGCCAACTTCAAAATCTTTTTTGTCACACAACGAAAAACTACCTTGTGGATAAGCTGTGGACAAAGAAAAATCAGGATCCTACTTGCACTGGGATCTGACTACGCACCGTCTGCGTCGAATCCTGTCCAAAACCCACCACCGTTAAAAAATACTCTCCTGATTGCGGTGGAACCGGCAGACGAATATTCAGGGGCGACCCAGTGATCGTCGTTACTGAATTCATCACTGCATTTGAACCATCCTGCAGGGCGAGCGTCACATCAATCTCTTTAAACAAGCTTGGGTCACGCAACCACACGCTCACATCCTGCGGAAAAGCCGCCAGCGAGATGGTCGCGCCACTTATCGGTGAAATAATACGCAGATCCTGATCCGTTATTCCCGCTGATGGAGGAGAAACTGGTGGCGCAATCGCGCCTGCTTGACCCCCCACCTGCACGGACACACTGGCACCCCCACGATTCCCCACCGTGTCCGTAACCGTGATCAGCAAGGTATACATCCCTGGTGTTAATCCTCCAGGAATTGTCCCGCTGATCGTTCCCGTCGTACCCTGAGCTGAACCAACCGGCAATCCATTGATCGACGCGTCTGCTCGCACAATTGAATTCGCCCCGTGTGCATCCAATTGAATAACGAATGATGGGGTGAGGACCTGGTTCTGAACGGGTTGAATCACATTCACCTGAGGAATCGTGCTGGCGGTATGCACATCATCGTACGCTGTTGACAACGCAGATGTAGAAGAGCTAAATCCTGCTTCAGGATGAAGGCTTGCCCAGGCATGCACCGCAGCTTCCCAATTCGCGAATTGTGGATCATCCGCCGGATTCGTTGGCGCCGGCCCTGTTGGATCATCGCGATTCACAAAATATAAAATGGAGTGCGGTTGTTTTGTTTGAATGGTGACGATATCTTCTGCTGGTGTAAACGAGGTCGCAAGTTTTCCGCTAATGCGATCCAGATTCACGGGATTGGTCGGATACTGTCCGATCAAAATGGATTTCGTCGTGGTCGGTACATCGGGCGGGGTAAAATGTTCGACCGGCGTACCTTTCGTGGCCGCCGTCATATAGGCTTTCCAGATGGGTGCCGCGACGATGGAACCATCTGACCCTTTTTTCATGGGCTTGTTGTCATTATTTCCTACCCAAACCGCGGTCACGATGTGCGGCGTGTATCCCACAGTCCACGCATCATGATAATCATTGGTAGTTCCTGTTTTTGCTGCGACCGGACGATCCGGCAAGATCAAATTATTCGCCAGCGAACCAAAGATCGGCAGACGCGACGCATTATCTGAAAGCACGTCAGAGGTTAAACGCGCGATCTGCGGATCCAGCACGCGCGTACCCGCAGGTTGAGACCAGGTCTGCAGAGCGGTTCCATTTGCATCTTGCACATTCAAAATAGCGCTCGTAGGATAGTGCACCCCCTCCGTGGCAAACGCACCATACGCGGACGCGTGTTCAATCGGTTTTACTTCTGCACCACCCAACACCAACGCCAATCCAAAACGCGAACGATCGCCGAGCGTGGTATAACCCAACGAATCCGCCACATCCAACACATGCGGCAATCCCGCCAGATATAACATTTCTACCGCGGGAATGTTAAGCGATCCCTGCAACGCCTGACGCACAGAAACTAATCCGCGCTCTTTTAGATCATAATCATGCGGCGTATAGGTTCCTGTATCTGTTTTAAAATCCGTGTCTACATCCCACAACAGCGTCTGCGGCAGATAACCTTCCATAAACCCCGTAGCATACACGATCGGTTTGAAGCTAGAACCTGGTTGACGTGGATTGATGGTGACGTTTACCTGACCATCGATCGTATCATCAAAAAAATCTTTTGAACCGACCATGGCAAGAATTTGTCCGGTTGTCGGATCAAGTGAAACAAGCGCAGCGTTGGTGAAATGGTACGCCGCACCACGCGCAGTCACGCCATCAGTCACCGCTTTTTCTGCGGCCTGCTGTTTATCCCAGTCCAAGGTTGTAACCACGTTTAAGCCACCCTGTTCAACCATCTGCTGACCATATTGATCAACCAACAACGAACGTACATACATGACAAAATGTGGCGCCTGAATATTTCCCAACGAACGCGGCTTCAATCCTTTCAGAGTATCGACCGCCTTTGCCGCATCATCCTGCGCTTGTGTGATGTACCCCTGCGCCTCCATCTGATCCAAAATATAATGCTGACGCACCGTCAACCGCGTCCGATTGTCGCCACGTGAACCAACACCGTACGGCGAATAATAATCCGGACGCTGCGGAATCGCCGCCAACAAGGCTGCCTGATCAAGCGTAAGATCTTTTGCAGGAATACCAAAATACGTTTGCGAAGCAGACTCAATCCCATAAATAGTTGAACCATACGGAATCGTATTCAGATACATCTGCAAAATTTGTTGTTTGGAATACACGCGCTCAATCTGTAAGGCCAACACAAACTCCTTCACCTTGCGAATAAACGTTTTCTGCGAGGTCAGGAGCGCATTTTTCACCAACTGCTGTGTGAGTGTGGACGCGCCCTCTACTTTACGCTTTGTCAGATAATCAAACATGGCGCGCACCATCCCCTTAAAATCCACCCCGTGATGCTGATAAAAATTCTTGTCTTCCACCGCCACCGTCGCCTGTTGCAGGTATGGTGAAATCTGATCGATCTTCACTAACGTTCGATTTTGATCGCCGTGAATTTCGTACAAAAGATGGGTCCCGGTTCGATCATAAATTTTCGTGGACTGCTCAACAGGCAGCGTCGCGAGCGTATTCGGATCTGGCAAATCACGACTGATCCAGGCAGCAAACACGCTAAACGCAAAGATGCCAACGAGCGTAAGCGCGAATCCGACTCCAAGCACGATGCGTAACCAGGGTTGCGCCTGCTTGAAACGTTCTTGCCAGCCAGAAGGAACATTTTTTGAAGAAGTTGCGGAAGAAAATCGATACAGGGACATAGGTCTTATCTGAGGGTACGTTAGTTGACAGAAAGGCGCAAATATGCTATGCTTTTGACTCGAAAAACAGAACGGATCGTCCTGTTTTTTTGTTTGGAAATGTGGATTCTAGAGCCGATCTTGAAACACTGTGTTTTGAGCTATACTTATGAATTCAACCCCCTCGATTCATTCCGTCCGTGGGTTCAACTCCGTGTTTTTATTCGCGATGATCTGTCTGACGAGCGGTCTCAGTCTACTCGCGATCGTTGCCCCGACCTATGCTCAGGCATTGATTCAACCTGCGTCACCAACCTCCTCGCTAGAACGTTTGGACGCAACCGATTCCACCAATGCGATTCCGACCTCCAGCATGTTGGATGCAGCGCTTGAACCGACGAACACTTCTACAACTGCACCTGCACTGACCGTCCCAAAAAGCGCCCCCGTTATTCTGAAAACCTATCGGGTCGACTCCACAGCCTACACCTCATCCGTGGAAGAATGCGATGACACTCCGTTCATCACCGCCGATGGTTCACACACCCATGACGGCATCATCGCCGCAAACTTTCTGCCGTTCGGCACCAAGGTTCTTATCCCAGACCTGTTCGGCAACAGGGTCTTCGAGGTGCATGATCGCATGAATGCGCGCTACACCTTTCGCATCGACGTCTGGATGGAAAAGAAACAGGACATGAAAGAGTTCGGCATCCATCACAACGTCAAAATTGAGGTGATCAAACTGGGCGACAACACTACACAATGGAGAAAGCTGGCGATGAGATAACAAAAAAACAAACACCCCTGAATGATCGGGGGTGTTTACGTATACCGGTTGTCTTTTCCCTCAACGTTTGTTAGCATCTTGGGCGTGGCGTGGTAGCCAAGTGGTAAGGCAGGAGTCTGCAAAACTCCTATTCGTGGGTTCGATTCCCACTCACGCCTCCATGAAAACAACGAGCTCAAGGCTCGTTGTTTTGTTTTCTTTACACAAATACCATCTTGACAAAACGATTTTTTCCCCCTAGCCTGTAGTTGAACGGGAGGTCGAATCGCATGTCAAACCAGCAAGGACTCTCCGATGTGATTCAATCAGCGAGGGATGATCTGCGCATCGGGCGCGTAAGGAACAATCAGGTACGCATCGATGCAACCATTGCCCTGGTTCCACGGAACGTTTGTCGAGCCGTCATCGCCGCCGAGCACAACTCGCTCAGAGGACCCAAGCTCAAGGAGCATGAGGTAGACGACGATCGCGTTCTCTTTCTTCGCACTCGCATCGCGAAGACCTGGATTGAGCTTTTGGACCGAACGATGCTCGCTCTGGGAGCCACGCGCATCTCACTCGATCAACGCCTTTTGCTTCCGCTCAGCAGCCCTCCATGGACCATGCGCGTGGGCCACTTCGAGGACTGCGTAACCTGTGCAGACTATCTCGCGGAAACGCTGCGCCCAGACCTTGAAAGATTTTCGACGCTCCGCCTCTTCCGCGCCCTCATCAAACAGGTGCGCCAAAAGGTCGTGCGCGAACCGTTCGAACTCGTCGATGGCATCACCATCAAACGACCGGACGGTATCAGACGACAAGACGATGAGTATTTCGCGGTTCGCGGGCGAGGTGAACCTGTCCTTCGCTTCGAAGCTCCACGCCGCTGTCGATGAAACGAGGTCATCATGGACGAATCAGATCCCTATCGACCAGACGAAACAGCTCTCGACTGCATCCGTAAGAGCGGAAGGCTCCTGATCCAACTCGCACCGTGTGGTGAGGCGGCGACCGATCCTCTCATCGCTACACAGCGCATGAGTGGATGGAGGGAACGATTCGGCACACCCCATCACGCGCTGTGCGCATCAACCCAAGCAGCGCTTCTGGTCCCTCCCGGGCTGAGGTCGATCGCCAAAGTCTTTCCCGACGAGCTCTGCTCAGAGAGCAGGCTCGCCGAACGCGTCCTCGAACGCTTCCGGTGGCTGACTGATCAACTGCGCGATGAATCTCATCCCGTCTTCACCCTCATCATCGCCGAGTACACCTGGCTCACCGTTCTGGTCGACTGGCTGACGTCGCCGCACGCCCTGCTCGACTTCGTCGCCACCAGTCCTCGAGCGTACGATCTCTTTGAACTGACGGACGAGCGTCGTTTCAGACCGGTTACCACATGAACCGTTCGTATCGCAGCTCTCCCACGCGCCGACATTCACTCAATGTTCGGCGCTTTTGTTTAGGCTATTTTCTTTAATGCGATCGCTTGTTGCACAACGTTCATGTCTTGCGCCGTCAGATCCAGATCCGATGATTGGTAGCGTGCGTATCCCTCACGTTCAGCCGTCACGTAATACACATTTTTACCGGCAAAAAATCCATAGCTCCCGGTCTTGCTCGTGATCTGCGTCTCTAGCAGTTTGTTAAATTTTTTATCAAAGATACGTACCACCGAACGTTCCAATGGACGACGCGTCTGTTCGTCACGAATAACGCCCCAAGAGGTGGGCGCATGCGGCAACGACAGGCGTCGACATATAAGATACAGCGCTACCTGGACCAACAATGCACCGGCGATGAGCGGTGTCGGGGACACGATCAATGCACCCGTAGTGAGGACTACGCCCAACAATCCAAAACCATCTTGGACGCGGCGAATGGCGCGCTTGATCAAGATTTTTCTCGGCTCAGATTCTTGCCCGACCGGGTCAAGCGGCACGTTCGGAGAGATCACACCAGCTTCTTTGACCTCGATCGTTTCATGATGGTAGAGATCTACAAAATCCACATCCCGTGTTTCGTGTTGTAAATAAGCTGAAGGAAAAACAAACCCTGGTTTCACCACCTCGATGCGATAGGTTCCGGGTTTTGCTAAAAAGGAAAATCTTCCCTGTGGATCAGTGATGCGCGTTTGCACAAGCGCCCCTGTGTCCGCGTTCAACAAACGTACGATCGCTAATTCGATCGGTAATTTGGTTAATGCATGATAGACCGTCCCCCATTTGCGACGCTTGCGACGACCGAGCAACAACAAGGGCGACGTGACTAGATACTGAACATAACTCAACGCGCTGAATGCCGAAACCGCGCTCACACTTGAAGCCACCGTCACCGTCACCGCAACCGGCGCGACCACGCTCTGAACCGCAGCCTGATTCGCCGGCGCTTGCACCACATCCAATCCTGCGTTCACAACAACACTCGCATCTCCGACGACCGCTAACACATTCTGTCCAAGCGATGCATGCGGATCAATCACCGCTGAAAGCGGCTTTGGGTTCGCCTTCAACGCGACCTGTTCCGCGATAAAGCCATGAGCCACGTTGATCACGCGACGATATTCACGATATCCGTTCTTGTTCACAACCAACGTATAAGATCCGTTCGGTACAAGAAACAGATACTTTCCCGTTGCCGAGGTGATCGCCGGATTTTGTTGCGCATCGAGCGCCAATACATTTCCCGCATCATCCAACAACGTCACATAAGCATCTGGCAGCGGCGAAAGCGATCCTCCAAACAGCTGATCCTCTGAAACGCGTCCAACCGGTTCTAAAAGAATTTTTTCAAGGTTCTGCACGGTCGAACCATCACCTAACTGCATGGTCAGACGCACGGCAATCTGACGACTTGAAGCCGTAGGTACAAAACTCGCCGTCCAACGCGTCCCATCTGCATTCAACGCTAACGCATACTGCGAGGTGCCGACCACCAGCTCTCCAGAACACGGAGCACTGCGCACATCCGCAGATGCAACCTCCCATCGTACTGATTGCCCGGCAGGAATTTCATACGCTCCGCCCGCGTCTGGCAGTACCTCCAATTCAGCCGGCACAAAAAAGAGATGCGTCGGCACACGCTCTGTTGTGACAGATGGAGCAACGGTCTGCGCTAAACTACTACTACTCTCTGTTTCCGGCGCGGTTGGCGTAAGTACGCTAGGCAAGGTTGAAGATGCAGAGTCAGATCCGCTCAAGGTTCTTGGCGTCGATGATGGCGCTCCACTTGAACCACCTACGCCAAAGGGTATTCCTGTGGACGCAGCCGCTCCTCCGCCACCCACCCCAGGTGATGTAGGGGTTGACGGTGCGGTCGGCGATACAGGCATCGGGCTCACGACTGAAGGCGCGGGAACCGGTACCGAAGGTGGAAGCGGCGGGCTCACGGGTGGCAAAGGCGGCGTAGAAGTTGACGTTGGTGTAGGAGGCGCATGCGTTCGAATCGTGGCGCTCGTAAGCGCTCCACTTGAATGCGCGCTCACCGTATTTTCACTAAATGCAGTGTAGTCGTAAGTCGTGCCAGCAACGAGCGCGCTCGTATCCAGCGTTCGCTCACCTGTACCGCTGTACACCGCTGTGCCGTCAGCTGGACCTGTCGGGTAACGCCCCACATCACGCACAATCACCACTCGCGTAAAACTTGCATCCACCGGATTTGTCCAGGTCAAAAGAATTCCCGATGAAGAAGCGCTCGCGGAAAAATCACTGACATTCGGAGGGACGGGTAAGGGTAATGTATCGAACGCAACAGAAGCACTGCTCGTCAAACCGCTCAACGCATCAGAAGAAAAAATCACGCCCGTTTCATGGGTTGCTGGGGTCAATCCGCTCACCGTGATCACATGTGAGGTCAATGCTTCCACAGAGACGATCGGTCCATCGCTCGAAGGAGGCGTCAACGCAATTGAACCAGCTGCCGCCTCATCCGTAGTCCAACTGATGGTTGCAGAAGTTGGAGTAAGAGCGCTTACACTGACACCGCTGATCACTGGAGCGTGTGGCGGAGGCAAGGTATGAAAGGTGGATTCGCTCGACAGTGTCGCATCACCCAAACCGTCAATCACGCGTACAACAAAACTATAGGTGGTATCCGGAGAAAGTCCAGTAAGATGCCCAAGATGCGTCGTCCCGCTTCCCGATTCTGTCCAGGTAGAAAGAAGGTGTAATGGATCTGTTCCAAATGAAATCACGCCCGTTGTCGCAGTACTCGTTGTCCAAGAAATATCCGCGGAAGAAGAAAGAATCGCCCCAACGCTGATCCCACCTATCGAAGGCGGAGGAGGTGAAGATGGCGGCGAACTATCGTGTCCACCGGGTGGAGGAGCGGGAGGTGCCGCAATCGTCCCACTCACATTCACCGTATCATTACCGCTGATCGGCACGAGCAGCGTCCCTGTATCGCCAAAACTTCCGTTGATGGAAATCTGATACTCGCCCGCGGTGGCCGGATTGGTAATCTGATGCGTACCACCCGCGTTTGTTCCAATTTGTAAAATGAAAAATGTATTTGCCGTGATGTAACCGGGGGCGGCATTTGTCGGTGCAGTCAACGTCACCGTCTGTCCGCTGATTCCCACGCCCCATGTATCAACACCCGAACTTGCAGCCAACGCATCCTGATTTTCAAACCCACTCACCGGACCATGAAACAAAGCCAGGTCCGAAATAGTCAAAGAAGACATGCCTGTGAACGGACTCGCAAAAGTCAGGACAATCGTCTGCCCAGCCCCGTTGATTCCGCTTGGCGACTGCAGATGAATTTCATGGTTCGACAGCGCGGCCGCATCTTCACGCGAAACAATATCTTGCTGATGGGTCAACACGGCAGCGCGCACGACACTCAACGAACAAAAAAAACACCACGCGCAAATCAACACGTATCCAACGACGCGCGCATACGGAAAAAAGACCGGACGTTCAGACATCGACATGCGCAAGTGTACCACGTTATCTTTTAGGTGCCAGGTACGCTCTCCCCAGAATCCACATCCCAGCAATCAATAGGAGGCCGCCTCCGAATACGACTATCAACAACTGCCAGGGCCAGATGCTTACACTTGCCTCATGCATCTGCGGCTGAATCACCGCGTCATCAAACGTCACACGCACATGATACGGCCCGATCAACAGATGCCGCCACTCTTGTTTCACCGCAGACCAGAATCCCTGGAACTGCTTTGCATCTGTTCCCCAAGTCGTCAAAAATCGTCGTGTACTTCCGGGTAAAATTCGTCCCTGTTCTGGGTTGAATGGAAATCTCGCAATCTGACGATCAAACAGATCCGTCACCGTCACCCAACCCCGAGGAATAAAAAATGTATTTCCTTGATTCGCGATCTGCGCTTCAAACGTGATCGGTCCATGATTCACCCAGGACGACGCCTCTGTCGAACGAAATACCAGCGCATCCAGCTGGGTCACTAATGCACCTGGAACCGTCACAAACACCAACGTACCCACGCGTGCGCCCGTAGCTGCGTGCTCACCTCGCAAGGCTTGTGGCGATTGATCAGAAAAAAATACCGCCAATTGATATGCGCCTGGAGTTGCGTTTGCAGGGACATGCACCTGCAGCGGCACAGTCACACTCGATTCCGCCGGCACCTCCACCGTCGATGAAGCCACCTCAATCCAACGCGCAACACCTGGCGCCGTCTCTACCGGCAAAAATTCTGGCGTCCCATCGTCCCCTTGCGCAACAAATGGTTGCGCGGACAGATAGAGTCGTTCGTCGGCACTTGAATCATTGGTCACGGACACGGAAAACGTACTCGACGCTCCCGGCACAATCACCACATCCATCGAAGCCGGACGCACACCAAAAGCAAACACCGTTTGAGCAGAGAAGAGGCAGGCGCTCATCATCAACACAGAATAAAATATCTTCTTTGAAAAAAAAGCGATGCGTATTCTGTTAAATATATTCACGATACGCATATCAAAAATTCGCGGTCAGCGTGTAATACAGCGCTTGACTGTAGGCACCGGTTGGCGTACTCGGGGTCACCGAGAGCTTGTAAGTGAGTGCTTCACGTTCAGGTGTGGCTGCAGGGGTTGCGGAGGTTTGGATAACGCGTTGCGTCGAGGTAACGGCAGCGTCCACGTCCGGGAGATACGCGTGCGTGCCGGTCACGCTCACCCCATACCCTTCAACGCCAACGGTGACGGATGCGGGCGGAATAACGGATGTAACCGGTGCACCCGTTCCCACATTATGCAGAGCCTGCGCAGGTTGAAGATACAAGTGATATCCATTTGGCGTTGCCGCAACCACGGAGGAGACGATAACCTGCGTATTCGCCACATTGGTACCAATCGTTCCAAATCCCAATGCCAATCCCGCATCAAGTCGATTGACCTGGGATGTTTCTGCGGGTGCCGCATCAATCGTTGACACAGCTCCGCTCCATCCGTCCACCGTCAAACGCGACAAGCCGACGTTCACGCTCAAAATGCGTCCGGTGACCACCCGTTGAGAAAAACCTACGTTTTCAATCACCGCCACATAATCGTTTACTCCAAACCCACTCGTAGAAGAAACGGTAACAAAATCTCCTCCGATGTTTAGTGCAGAATATCCCGTAGTGACCGCCTTATCCTGCGTTCGCACATCAAGCGAGAGAGCGGTGTTCGCCTCTGCAGCACGATAGCCGGCGATCAACTGATACGTTGCGCTCGTACTTGTGCCTGCGGCCACGTCGCCCAAGGTGTCATGAATCCCGTAATTCGTACTGGTCGCCAATTCATTTCCTCCAGAATTCACCGAGTCCCAAAAAATTTGATAATTCGAACTCGACATGCCCGCAAACGACACGGGCACCCCGAAAAAAAAGAGTAAGAGCACGCTCAAGCTGCACGCAATACGCTTCATACAGAGAATGATACCATAATGGCACAAGACATGTCCTCGTGTTAGCCTCTACTTATGTTACTGTTGTGCATTGGTCCTGACACCTTCCGCGCTCGCCGAAAAGCGAATGAGCTTGAGCGTGCCTTCCGCGAAAAACATGACCCCAGCGGCTGCGGCATGGAACGCGTGGCCTCAGGCAAAGCCGCGGTTGGCGAAATTTTGGAACGCGCGCAGATGATCAGCCTGTTCAATCCGCGACGGTTCATCCGAACGGACAATCTGCTGAGTGAATGTCCAAAAAATCAACTCGCCGCTCTTGCCAAAACACTCGCACGCGACCCCGAGCACGTCATCATCGTCAGCGTAGAGGATGAACCGCCTGCCTCATCATCATTTCAAGCGTTTTCAGAGGCACACAAACTCGTTCGCTACGAATTTCCCGTTCTCCAAGGTCAGGCCTTTCTCGCCTACGTTGTCACGCTTGCTCAAGAACTGCAGCTTGCAAGCACGCATCCGCTTCTACGACGCATCGCCGATAAAACCGACGGTGACAGTTGGGCGGCCTGGAACGAACTGTTAAAACTCGCGGCCGGTGGCGAACAGGCGCTCGTGCATAACGAGGAACAATCGGTGGATCTGTTTGCTCGAAGCGATCAATTGTTACAAAAAAAATCCGCCTGGCGACAGGTGCTGACGCAGCCTGATCGATCCGTGGCTTCGCAAGCACTGTCGACCTTTATCTCGCAAACCCATTCCGCAATTCGCGTGCGAGACCATGCCACCGAGGGCATGAAGCCTTTCGTTGTGCGCAAACTTCAACAACTCCACATTCAAGAACCCGAGGCAACGCTCGCAGCTCTGTACCTCAGTCTTTTGATGCAGCGTTCTGGATTTGGAGATGAGCTCGAAGCTCTGAGCATGGTCGAGTAAATCAAAAAAACAGGCCCGAGGTCTGTTTTTTGATTGCTGTTTTGGTTTACGCGGATTTCACGCTTGGCTTGTTCAGGGCGCGATGCACGGCCGAAACTTTTCTCTGTGAACGATTGCCATGAAATAAATGGTTTTTGGAAGCTTTATCCAAAATCTGTTGCAACGACATGGCCATTTTGCTGGCTTCATCTCGTTTCCCCTCCTCCAACAACCCCTGAAAACGCGCAGTCAAAGCTTTGATGTGCGTTTTCATACGCGAATTTTTCGCGGCGCGCTTGTGGTTTTTGCGCAAATCTTTTTCAGCGGCATGCTTGTTTGGCATAGATGAGCAAGACAGTATCAAATACCAATAAAGATGTCAAACGCTCAGCCCTCGCTAGACAAATCCCCGGACATTGCGTACACTCGGGACGTTCTTCCCGCATGTCCGCCTCATGTCCTCATAGCTCAATTGGATAGAGCACGGGCGTCCTAAGCCTGTGATGGTGGTTCAAGTCCACCTGGGGACACCACCCCGATTTTCACAATATATGGGCCGATAGCTCAGTTGGTAGAGCGCTGCATTCGCATTGCAGAGGTCAGGGGTTCGACTCCCCTTCGGTCCACCATCGAGTTGAGCTCGACCAGAAAAAACAACTCTCCATGAAGGGGAGTTGTTTTTGTATCTTGAATTCAGCAAGATCGAAAAGGTCTCTCCGTTGACAGATCGCATTTTTTTTGATAGATTCCCCTCGTGTGTGCATGACAGATGACCGCGCTAATGCAAATTGGTGAGGAAAGTCCGAGCACCGATTCCATCGCAAGATGGATGAAAGCGAGAGCGGCTAACGACCGCCAGGATATAGTTCGCGCTCATCGAAAGATGACGCGGATAAACCTAGGGAAAGTGCCACAGAGACAATACTAACCGACCTCGGTCGATGAAAGGTGAAAAGTACGCACAGGTTGCCGTCTTTCGCGCAAGCCAAAGCTCCGTGCAGCGAGTGCGTTCCTCCGTTGGTAACAACGGAGCGCGGCAAACCCTCTCTGGTGCAAGAGCAAACCCCGAGCAATCGGGAATGGTCGCTCGCTGGAGGTGCGACGCAAGTCGCATCCAAGAGAGATGGTCATCGCCTGCACTATCGTAAGATACGCAGGAACAAGACTCGGCTTACCGTCACGCTCACACAAAAAACTCCGTCTTGGAAAACCCAAGGCGGAGTTTTGATATGAGACCTCTTGTCTTTTCTCCAACATTCAGCTATTATCTTCGTGGATTTACGAGACCCATGGGCCGTTAGCTTAGTTGGTAGAGCGCTGCCTTTGCAAGGCAGAGGTCGTCGGTTCGAATCCGACACGGTCCACCACATCGACAAACCACCTCCCAAGGGTGGTTTTCGCATTCATTGCCAATCTTCCACGTATTCGACACACTGAATACATCTCCTATGAATCCTCCTCTTTCTTCTCCGTCTGCGTCTATTCGTTTGTGGAATGGAATTCTCATGCCTGCGCTTGGATTAGGCGTCTATCAACTCCCAAAAGGAACGGCGACGGTTCAAGCGGTGCGCTGGGCACTTGAAGCGGGTTACCGACATATTGATACTGCGGGCTTTTATGGAAACGAGGCCGAGGTGGGTGAAGCGATACGCGCAAGCGGCGTTCCGCGCTCGGAAATTTTCGTTACCACAAAACTCTGGCCAACAAATTTTTTTCGCGCAGAGGTAGCATTTCAAAAAAGTCGCACGGCACTTGGACTTGATTACATTGATCTCTATCTTCTCCATTTCCCTTCGCCGCTGTGGAAAAATCATGCCTGGAAACAACTAGAAACGATCTACGCGCGGGGCGAAGCTCATGCCATCGGCGTCAGCAACTATTCGATCAAGCAGCTCGCTGACCTGCAAAAAATTGCACAGGTCAAACCCATGGTAAACCAGGTGGAGTTCAGTCCGTTTCTCTACCAAAAAGAATTGCTCGATTATTGCACATCTCAACAGATTCAACTTGAAGCATACAGTCCACTCACCCGTGGAAAACGGTTAGACGATGGAACGATCAATGAACTCGCAAAGAAG
>CAIKOH010000004.1 GCA_903829075.1 Candidatus Uhrbacteria bacterium | reverse complement strand
CTGGCAGCATTAATGCCTTGATACGCGCTCTTCAAAACGCCGTAATTGCTCATCTTTACTGATAGTCAGCCAGAATTTAACCACCACGATATTGTGGCGGGCCAGTTGAGCCTCGAAGTCATTTATCTCATGATATGCACGCATCCAGTCGGCCTGTGAGCAAAACCCTTCCACCCGTTCCACCAAAACGCGACCATACCAGGAGCGGTCAAAAATAGTTAAACGCCCCTTGCGCGGGATCTGCCGCCAAAAACGCCACAAGTAAGGCTGCGCGCGTTCTTCTTCAGTGGGTGCCGCAATAGGAACAACCTGATAATGACGTGCTTCAACTGCGCTTGTGATACGACGGATTGCGCCACCTTTACCGGCTGCGTCATTTCCTTCAAAAACGACGATAACGGTTATGTTCTTGAATCGCGGATGACGAGTTAGCAAGGCTAGTTTGCCTTGATATTTTTCCAGTTTATCCTCAAATGTCTTCTTCTCGATCGTTTGAGTCAGATCGAGAGAATTGAGGATATGTAATTTGTCGATGGAAGGCAGCAAGGGTATTGCATGGGGTTCGTTGTGACGTTTAACGACTTTCTCTTCTTGCAGACGTTTACGCATGGCTTCCAGAATTACCTTACCCACTGTCAGGCTGCGATAGCGCGCTTCAGCACCTTCCACGATGATCCAGGGCGCTTCTGCCGTGTTGGTGTGGCGTATGACATTTTCATGCACAGTCCGAAATTTGTCGTACAACCTGAAGTGTTCCCAATCACGTTTTGTTACACGCCAGCGTGTTTTTGGGTTTTCTTCGAGCAGTGTGAGACGGGCTTCCTGTTTCTCTTTGGACAGATGCAGCCAGAATTTGATGATCAACGCACCTTCGTCGGTCAGCATTTTTTCCAGGCGTCTTGCGCGCTCCATGCTCTGTTCGAGCTCTGCAACTTTGGTTACGCCATGCACTCTGTTAAGTATGGGCCAGGTATACCAGGACCCCAGAAACAAGCCGATCTTTCCCTTGGGCGGCAACTCACGCCAGAAACGCCACATCATGGGACGATCCAATTCCTCATCAGACGGGTCGCCCATTCCATGAGTTTGGACATGGCGCGGATCCATCCATTCATTGAGCAGGTTGACGGTATCGCCACGGCCCGATCCATCAACGCCGCCGATTAAAATGATGACCGGAAATTTGGCTTTTTGGGCCAGTTCGAACTGTGCATCCAGTAACGCTTCACGCAATTTTGGCACTTCGGCATCGTAGGTGGCCTTATCGATTTTGTGGCCAAGTTCTGCAGATTCAAACATGTTATTCTCCTCAATATAGTTTATCCGCGCAGCGCCTGAATCTCTCCGATCGCCACCCGTAATCGAATGGACAGGCTAAGGGCTACATGTTCGATGATGGCGAGTCCCAGGGTGCGATGTTTTTCTGCCAATTTATCAAAATTCTCACGGGAAAGTGCGTACACTTCGGTGTCTGCCATTGCAAAAGCAATCGAGGATTGGCTGCTTGAATCAAGAAAACCGATCCCACCGATTATCTCGCCCGGCCCGCAAGTGGCAAGGTGATACTGCTCTTTTTTACGAATCGGGATCATCACTTTGACCATCCCGCGTCGTATGAAAAAGAGCTCGTTTCCCGCCGCTTCGTTCTTGAATATTTTTT
>CAIKOH010000003.1 GCA_903829075.1 Candidatus Uhrbacteria bacterium | reverse complement strand
GCTCAAGTCTTGCGACTATCACCTCCCGTATTTGACCTTCTGGCATTGGTCAGGTGTCACCCCCTATACATCCTCTTGCGAGTTCGCAGGGAGCTGTGTTTTTGATAAACAGTTGCCAGAGATACTTTAGCTGCGGCCCCTTGAGTTAACAAAGGGCAAGCCTTATTCCGAAGTTACGGCTGCTTTTTTGCCGAGTTCCTTGGAGACCACTCACTCGTTCGCCTTCGTCTACTCGACGAGATCACCTGTGTCGGTTTGCGGTACGGATTGCATGAACATAATTTTAGAAGATTTTCTTGAAAGCGTGCTTTGTTTTTTCCTCAGTTTTACCCGAGTCACTCAATAGCTTGGGGACGACATTTAAGTCAGGATCCGGATTTGCCAAGACCCACCCTTACTACCAAGACGTCAAATCCAATAGTGCGTAAAACATACTACACTTCGTCCCTCCATCAATCTTCATGCAAGTCATGGAATATTAACCATGTGCCCATCGGGTGCGGCGTTTGCCATCCCCTTAGGACCGACTAACCCTTGGCTGATATACATTGCCAAGGAAACCTTGATCTTTCGGCGTGCAGGATTCTCACCTGCATTGCGGTTACTTGTGCCAACATTCTTACTTCGCAGCGCTCCAGTGTGGGTCACCCCTTCACCTTCATCGCAGTGCGAATACTCTCCTACCGCTTGTGTACTTCATTGTGGAGGCGAATGATGCGACCCCCACAATTAAATGGAGGCGACATTCGCCTGGTGAAAATTTTATATCCTCAAAATTTTCGAAAAGGTTTTGATGGGTCTGAAGGGGCTCGAACCCTCGACCTCTGTTTCCAAGCCGCATTCGTTGACGCGGGGGAACGCAGCGCTCTAGCCAACTGAGCTACAAACCCACCAGAAACTGGTCGGGAGGATAGGATTTGGACCCACACACTCCATCATCATTTTTCCCCATACTGCGTGACTTAAATGACAATGGAGCTGGTGCTAGTAATAACACACCACCCCCGATTTCTATCTTTGGGTTTGACTTCAAACCCGCAAAACGAGCCAGAGCGGTAACGTCTGCTCTCGGATACTAATTACACCATCACTGCGACTTGCACTTGCGCCAACGTAAACCGATGATGAAGTGTCCTGCAGACACTGCTTTTGGGTATTCTTTACGCTAGGTCTACCGATCGCCTGAATCAATGAAACATGGCCAACTCCTTCAGAACGATTTTATTCCTTTCGTAAGGACTCTCGCTCACTCGCGCTTTTTTTGCCAGCACCTCAACCGATGGGAGATGACAGTTCACGCGAACAAGACGAGACACCTCATCAAGTTGTACAACAGCAAAGATTCCGTACAAGAATCTGCTGACGAGGAATCATCCTCGATTTTTTCGTGCATTGCTGCACATTTTCCACAATGAAGTACACAAGCCCTCAGTTTCGGTACAACGTTTGAGCCCCGATTATCTGCGGCGCGAAATTTCTCGATGAGTAAGCTGTTACGCTATTTTTGAATGGTGGCTGCTTCTAAGCCTACATCCTCATTGTCATAGAAATTTCACTACCTTAAGCGCACTTAACGTTGATTTAGGGACCTTAAATAGAGATCTTGGGCTGTTTCCCTTTTGTCCAATGGAGCTTAGCCCCCACAGACTAACTGCCGGATAATGACTTTACGTATTCGGAGTTTGATAGGTCTCGTGATCTTTCGACCTGTCGAGACCTTCCAGTGCTCTACCCCGTAAAGGTACATCCGACGCGAACCCAAAAGTTCTTTCGGAGAGAACCAGCTATTACCAGATTCGATTAGCTTATCACTCCTTACCACACGTCATCCGATAGTTTTGCACGGCTAAACGGTTCGGGCCTCCATCAGCCTTTCGGCTAACTTCACCCTGCACATGGCAAGCTCATCCGGCTTCGGGTCTTATGTATACTACAAACGCCCTATTCAGACTTGGTTTCCCTGTGACTCCGAGCTCTCGCTCTTAGTCAGCAGCATACATAAACTCGTTGGCTCATTCTTCAATAGGCACGCCGTGACGGATAGCACACTATGCACGAAAAATTCGCACACACTGTGCTACCCGCTCCGACTCCTTGTAGGCATATGG
>CAIKOH010000002.1 GCA_903829075.1 Candidatus Uhrbacteria bacterium | reverse complement strand
TTACCATGCTGCTTTAGCGCCGTTTGAACTTATGATCTCAGGCATGACCAGGCCGGATTGTACGTTGGCCCGGGCAGGACTCTTGAACCCGATCATGTTACCTGCAACGCGCAGAAGTTTCATTCTGCGTTTTCCGTTCAGGATTTCAGGGGTGAGCTCAATCCATAATACCTTTCCTTTCAGATCCTGTAGTGCACATGCCTTCATGTCTTCGATACGATTTTCATTCATGGACCCTGCAGCGGTGCAGAATTCATCCAGTAGTTGCCTGGCAAAGTCGGTATTCTTCTTTGACAGGACTCTCCGGTTGGTCCTCACGTCGATGGCATAACCACGGGCGGTATCACAGGCAGTCTTCCGGTAGTGACGAAGTTCATTGGCAAAGGACGCATCCTTCAACAGGTCTTCATACTTCCAGTATCCATTCAGGTAATAACGCAGATGATGCACCCCATCTTCGCCAACAAGGTAAAGATAGAGTACGTCATTCACATCATCCCAGTCCTTGGTTCCTGCATTGTCGCCGGTGCGGTCATCCTCAAAAGCCATGTCTTCGATTTTGACCAGGTACTGGCCAGCGTCTAACATGTCAAGGCTACGGGGAGCCCGGGTTGTCGGTACATAATTCTGAAATGCATTCATTTTGACCTCCATTTTTAGGTTAGTGATCAAAAAAAAAATGACCCAAGATAGGGTCATTTAGAATACCAATTAAGGTTGTTACTTTTTTTGATTCACCAGCTTTTGATGTTCAGAGTCCTCCTTCCTGTTCCTCTGGCCGAGTGGATTAAAGCCTGGGCGAAGCACGGGAACATGCATGAAGCGTTCTTGGGTCAACTTGAGCTTGAAGGACTAAACCGAGAGAAGGAGCGCCTTGTAAAACGCCTCAGAAGCCTCACGATCAACCTTTTGGATGAAGTGCTCGACCGCGATGAGTACACGTGTGAGAAGCTTAAAACAAGCGCCACACTTCACGACGTCGAAACGCGTCTCGCGCTCAACATGGAACGCTTGAAGGAGTGGGAGCGAGCTGTTTGTGACGCGCTCGACCTCGCGACCGTTGTCAAAACAATTTATCCAGATACAAAAAATCATGACATCAAGCGCTTGATCTTAAAAGCGATCGGTGTCACCTTCGTGCTGAAAAATAAAGAGCTGGAAATCACGATTAAAAAACCGTTCAAAGTTATTTCGAATTATCAAATTGCACTCACTCCCGAAGATGAGCAATCTCTAACCGCAGAAATCCGCTCGCTTGAAACAAAAAACACGACTCGTGTTGAGTCGTGTCTCCCATGGTGCAGCCAGGACGATTCGAACGTCCGACCTCTTCCTTCGCAGGGAAGCGCTCTATCCAGCTGAGCTATGGCTGCGCGAACGGAACTAGTGTACGTAAACCGGAGAAAATTGTCTAGGGTCAAGAAGAAACGGGTTAAATAGGCCTAAAGCCTGAGGAGACGCGCCAAAATATCTGAAAAGTATTCATCTTGAATCTCGGTGTTTTCTTGGACGTAGTTTTTGAGATGGGTACGGAGAATCAGAGGGTCCTGCTCTTCAAGCGGGATGCGTAGTCGTGGTTTGATGGTGCTTTTTGATTCGATATAGAGAACTTTGGTGTACGGAGGTTCATAGATGATCGCAAACGTTTCAATGTCCTGAAACAAATACAGATGGCCATTCCACACCACGCCATTTTCTCCAATTTGAGCCAGGACGTGCTTGGGGGGTTCGTTGCCCGCAAGAATGAAAATAATGGCGATCAGTACGATCAAGACCGCGAATAAAAAGTTTGCGGTCCAGATTGCATACGCCAATAAAAACACCGCACATAGTGACATGATAATGTACCATCGTGGTCCACGTTCGTAGCGTTCGTATTCAGGAGCTTCCCACACAAATCGATCCTGGGCTTGAATGATAGCTTCTTGGACTTCAGGGGCAAAAGTACGCATAAGAAAAAAAGTCTTGTAGAAGAATACCACGATGGCAAACAAAAGAACACGGCCCTTTTTAGGAATGATACGAGAGGTGACCTGTCTACATCTTTGCGCGGATGGTATCTTTTCTGTATGCTGCGTCTCATTTTTCTGTTTTTTCTATCGATACTGATCGTTGTGTTGAGCGTGCAGCCTGCTTTCGCGCAAACATCTTCGTGGGACGGGGTGTCGCAGGTGCTGTCCGTGAGTTCTTCGTCGTCAGTGGCGGGAGCGGCGCGTGAATACTGGCAACAGGCTGAAACCATTATCTTGCAAGAATGGCAGTTGGTTCAGCAGCAATTATTGAATACCTGGCATGCGCTAGAGGCGCGAATCGTTCTCTACGTGGTGCATGATATCGAACGACGGATTTTGCCTGTAAGTTCCGCAATCTCTTCGTAAAATGAAATCCCGTCGAGAAGCGATAGGCGTCTTGACGGGATTTTTTTGTTTTTCTGAATGGTCTTAGACCACCCCGGCTTTTTGTGAGAAATGGTGAATGGCTTGGGCCATGCCTTGGAAGGTTCCTCCATCCCACCAGTGACCTGTAAGTGGTTTTGCTTTGAGTTTTCCTTGGGCGAGGTAGGTGTTGTTGACATCGGCGATCTCGAATTCTCCGCGTTCAGAGGTAGGGAGATTGCGGATAATGTCGAAGACGCTCGAGTCGTACAGATACATGCCGGTTTGCACGAGCCGCGATTTGGGTTGCGCAGGACGTTCTTCGATTGAGCGCACGTTTCCCCAAGGATCTACCTCGACGACCCCATAGTTTTTCGCGTTGTCGCTTGGGGTGTAGAAGATCATGGCACCCGAGGTGAATTCTTCGATACTCGAGCGGAAAGAATCTTCGAAAATATTGTCGCCCAGCATCACCGCACAGTTGTGGCCATCCACGAATTCTTCTGCGAGACTGAGGGCGTGTGCGATGCCACGTGGTTCTTTTTGGATACGATAGCTAATGTGTGCTTTGCGTTCCTCGCCTGAATCTAAGAGGCGGATAATGGACCCAGCCTGTTCCGTGTCACACACGACCATGATGCGTGTAATCCCAGCATCAAGCAGCGTCTGCAGCGGGTACATGATAAGTGCGCGGTCAAAGATGGGCGTCAGATGCGTATGCGTGCCACTGCCTCCGCGTACACTGGCTGCTGAACCGCCGGCCAAGATGACGCCGCGCATCTGTTTTTTCTGGGTGGAGAATGGTTGGATCGTTTTTCCGGTGTAGGCCTGACTGATCATGGGAGGCGCCTGCGATGGACTCTGTGCGGGCATGAGCGCCTGTCTTTTTTTTGCATAGAGCTGCATGGTCTCGCGTAAAGCCACGTCGATCGGTCGCATGTGGATGCCGAGTTCTTCCAGGCGCGAGGATTGCATGATGCAGTTCGAACGTTGAACTTTTACGAGTCCTTTTTTGATCAGATCAGCTTCATCAACTTTTTGATACGTGTGAGTTGGATCAACGTACTGTTCGTAGAGCGCGAGCAGATCATGATGACGCAGCAGACCTGGATTTGTCGCGTGAAAAATTCCGGTGCCACGTTTTTCGACGACTTGTCGTACGACGTCGACTAAATCTTCCAGAATTGAGGCGCTGTTTTCTGGATTCGGGACAGAGGTGTAATTGGCGAGTTTGTCGATCAAGTTCCACTTGCTCGGGGTGTGATCGATCGGCATGCGTAAACGCACGATGCCGACATTCGGTAAAGTACTTAACAGTAAATCGGTCGCATATTTTGAACGTCCGTAGACCTGGTTGGTGTTCGCAAAATCCGTTTCACGCCAGCCGCGTGGATCAGGGGAGTCACCAAAAAAGATGCAGCCCGTCGACAGATGGAGGAAATAGATGTTGCGTTCTTGGCACGCTTCCGCGAGCACGAGCGGACCGATCGTGTTGGCGCGGAAGGTTTCGAGTTGATGTGTTTCACACCAATCGATATTTGGATTGCCACGGCGGCCAGCGGCGTTCACCACCGCGTCTGGATGGTGTTCATCAAGTACGCGACGTACTCCAGCTGCATCGTCGATGCGGACGTCGGTCGTGATCACGTTCGGCCAACGGTCGGCCATGCGGCCGCCGATGAAGCCTTTGGATCCGAACAATACTATTTTCATAGAAGAGGGCGGGGGAGTTGGAGGAGCGGGTGTCTCGATTTTGGCTGGTTGATCAAGATTGATCGACTGAGTAAGCGTGTGCGTCGAAGAGGAGGGGGCGCTCGCAGACGACGCCAGACGTTGCGTGGTAGGACCCGTGTCTGAAGTGAGCACGCCTTTTTCGAGCAACGGCCGCCACCAGGCTTCATTTTTTTGATACCACTCAATCGTGTTGCGTAGCCCTTGTTCAAAGGTTTCTCGGGGTTTCCAGTTCAGATCGCGTTCCGCTTTTTTCCAGTCCATCGCATAACGACGGTCGTTGCCTACGCGATCATCGACAAATTTTAACAGGCTGTGCGGCTTGCCTAAAATATCCAAGATGTTTTGTCCGATGGTGAGAATGCTGCGCTCGCTTTCACCACCAAAGCAAAACGTTTCACCAAGTTTTCCTTCGCGTAAAATGGATTCGACGCCGCGCACATGATCTTCGACGTTGATCCAGTCGCGTACCTGCAAGCCATCGCCATGAATGGTGAGCGGTTGGTTCATCAAAGCCTGAATGATGAAGCGTGGGACGATTTTTTCCGGGAGCTGATACGGGCCGTAGTTGTTGGTGCAGTTACTAATCGTGACCGGGACGTGATACGTATGATGAAACGCGCGGCATAAATGATCTGACGAGGCTTTGGAAACCGAGTATGGATTTTTTGGGTCGTACGGGGTGTTTTCATCGAAGCGTTTTTCATCGTTTAATTCTAGCGCGCCAAACACCTCGTCCGTGGAGATATGGTGAAAATGCGAGATTTGCTTGCCGCGGCGGCGCGTTTCTTCAAGCAAGGTGTAGGTCCCCATGACATTGGTCATGAGAAATTTTTGGCAGTTGCGAATCGAGTGATCGACGTGAGATTCGGCGGCAAAGTGGACCACCATGTCAATACCGTCCATGCTACGGCGAACAATGTCCGCGTCGCAAATATCGCCGTAAATAAAGGTATAGCGATCCGCCGGAAGATCTTTGAGATTTTCCGTGTTGCCGGCATAGGTTAAGGCATCCAAATTCAAAATATGGTCGCCTGGATGTTGTGTGAGCCAGTAGCGGATAAAGTTGGACCCGATAAAACCACATCCGCCTGTTACCAAAAGTCGCATAGATAATGTTGAATGGAAAAAAGAGAGCCGAACAAGTCGTTCGTTGACTGGATAGGGGCATCCTGTTAGCGTATCCGTTGATCGACCATAGCAAAAAGTCGGTCGTGGAACAATATTTTGTCAATATGCCTTCCCTCGTCCGTTGGCTTGAACCGCAACACGCAGAACGTGCAGATCTTGCAATTATTATTGTCAGCTTGAACGTCAAAGAGCTGCTGTGCGCGAATCTGGAAGCGTTGTTTCGAAGCGAGGGAACAATTTCTGCCGAAGTGTTCGTGATTGATAACGGTTCGCAGGATGGGACGCAGGCGAGTCTGACAGCGTTTCCATTGGTAACCACGATTTTAAATGCAAAAAATCTTGGATTTGGTGGGGCAAATGAGCAGGGGTTCCAAAGGGCGAATGCTCGCCACGTACTGCTTCTGAACCCAGATATGCGGATTGACCCGGATTCATTACAAAAAACCGTAGAATATCTTGATGCCCACCCAGACGTCGGCGTGCTCAGCGGGCGTTTGCGCAAAGAGGATGGATCGGTTTTGCAGAGCGTGAGGCGATTTCCAGATGTGTGGTCGCAACTGTGTATTCTGTTGAAAATACCGCACCTGTTTCCAAAGATCAACCAGCACTATCTGTACGCAGATTTTTCGTACGAGCGAGAGCAGTCGGTTGATTCGGTGCGTGGATCATACTTTGCGATTCAGGAACGGGCGTGGCGCACGCTTGGTGGGCTTGATCCTCGATATTTTATCTGGTTTGAAGAGGTGGATTACTGTCGTCAGGTAAAAAATCGCGGGTGGAAGGTGATGCATGTACCAAGCATCACCGCGACAGATTATGTTGGTCGTTATTTTCGTCAGCGTTCGCGCATCTGGGCGCAGTGGTATTTTAGTCAGTCTATGGTGAAATATTTTGCGAAGTGGGAGCCCTGGTGGCAGGCGACGCTCTTAGCGACAGTCCGTCCATTCGCGTTGTTGATGGCTGTTGGTGCTGATGTTGTGCAAAACATTCGGTCGAATTGATCCGTATGTCAGAAAAAATCGCTATCCAAATTCTCTTCAACAACACCTCACGCTATGCGCCGATGGTATTGAAGAGCCTTCAAGCGCAGACCATTCGCGACTGGAAATTGTTCGTGATGGATAATTCTTGTCATCCGCAAGAAGCATCGACGATCGAACGCCTGTTACAAGAAAGCGGCATCAAGTTTCAGTTCACGGCCAGTCCACGTAATCTTGGATTCGCGGGTGGCCATCAAGCCTTGTTTGAACAGCACGCGTCACCATTCGTGGTGCTATTAAACGATGACGCGTATCTTGACCCGTCGTATCTCGAGGCATGTTTGGCGCGATCTGAGTTGGATCCTTCTTGCGCAAGTGTGCAAGGCTTGGTGTATCATTGGTCTTGCGGACCGGATCAACCGGAGCCTCTATCGGCGACGACAAAGATCGACACCTTGGGTTTATCCTATGTATGTCTAGGAAAAATCGTTGACGGAGCGGCCGGTCGTTTGGCAACTGAGGTCGCATCTGAAATGAAGGAGGCACATCACGTTTTTGGAAGTTCTGGCGCAGTCGTGCTGTATCGTCGTGACCTTGTTTTACAAGCGACCCCATGGGGTCAGTTATTTGATCCGGAGTTTTTTCTGTACAAAGAGGATGTAGATTTGGCGTTACGTTTGAAGCGCGCGGCATTCACCACCTGGTTTGAACCAAGGGCGATCGCGTTCCACGCGCGTACCATGAAATCCCATCAGCCAGGATTGTTGGCGCGGATTCGTGAAGAACGTCGTCGACCTCTGCGTTTACGCGTGATGATGTACCGTAATCAGTGGGCGTTATATGTGATGCATGCACGTTGGTCATGCGGTTGGCGCGATCTTTGGCTGACCTGTATGCACGAGTGTCTGCGCAGCGCGTCGTTGTTCTTTCTCGGTTCTCCATTCGCTTTTTTTGAAGCCTGGGTGTACATTCTGCGCCATCAAAGCGGTTGGAGAGAGCGACGAAAGCAGCTGTAACAGATAGTCCTATGTCCACATCCCTACCCCTTCCCCGTGTCGGTATTCTGGTGATCACTCATGCCGCAGAACATTGGCAACGCGATTTGCAGCGATGTCTGTCTTCGCTTGAGCATGTCACTTATCCCAAGGATCGACTTGAGCTGATTTGCGCGGAATCATTTTCGCCGCTTGGTCCGGCAAAACCCTGGTTCGATCAGCACTGGATGCCAAAGAGCGGTCAAACGTTGCCGCGTATTTCCTATATTTTTCAGGATACGGTGGTGGGGTTTGCTGGCAACAATAACGTCATGTTTCAAAAAGCCTGCGAATTGGACTGTGAGTACGTGTACATTTTAAATAAAGATACCGAGGTTGATCCAAACTTCATCACCTACGCTGTCGAACGCGCTGAACAGGATCAAAAAATCGCCTACGTGCAATCACTGATGATGCTTGGCGAGGATCATGATCGTGTGAATAGCACGGGCAATGCGCTACATTATCTAGGTTTTGGATACTGTCGTGGCTATCGCTGGACACGCGCACAGGCAGACCGATTTTTTATGGAAGAGCGTCAGCGCAATCCCGAGCTTGAAATTGCCTACTGGTCTGGGGCTGCTGTGCTCGGACGCGTGAGCCTTATTAAGCAGTGGGGGTTATTCGATGAAGGGTTTTTTCTCTATCACGAAGACACGGACGCCGCTCTTCAGGCGCGCATTCGCGGATATAAAAATGTGATTGAACCACGTTCGATCATCTATCACTACTACGAATTTTCCAAAAGCATCAAAAAATTTTATTGGATTGAACGCAACCGTCTCGCTTTGATGATTAGTTACTACAAGGTATGGACCTGGTGTTTGATCGCTTCCCTAGACGAGATCGGAAGAGCACACGTCTG
>CAIKOH010000001.1 GCA_903829075.1 Candidatus Uhrbacteria bacterium | reverse complement strand
TGGCAGCCATCAACGCATCATTCCAAGGACTAATCACCATGTACACGAAATACTTAATCAACAACACCGTAGCGAAACTGATGATGATCAAACGCAATACGGGATAACTGGCATGCGCAATCGGAACTAAAAAGAACACGGACAGGACGATGCCAATAGTGAGCAGATAGAGAAAGAAATAGGTGGCGTATTTTTTATACATACTGTTAGACCCTGTCTTCAAAATACGAAGTCGCTAAGGCCGCTCCCAAGTTAGAAATAAAGATACACACGAGAAATGCTGTGACCAATCGATAGGCCAGAATATCCGTTTTCCAAAAGAGTACCGAGCAGACAGTCAGCGCAAGACATGCCGAGAGCAGATACAAAAGTGCCTTCTGTACAAGAAGCGCGTTTTTTGTGTTCAGCATCAGCGTTGTTGCGAATGGTTTTGTTTTAGGCATGGGAGTGTCTGGTCATGGTCGACGATCCGAATCACAGCACTTTTCTTCTTTGAACTAGTCGAATGATGCTGACAATGATCGCGACCACCAGCAATATATGAATCAACCCGCCAAATGTCACGGCAGTGACGACACCAAGCAACCAAAGAATGAGAGGCCACTTAACACCTTGAATGCCGCTGCAAAATCGCGATCCATCTTTACAAAGAGTTTTTGATATTTCTCCACTTCTCGTTTGCTTAGCCGGTACATAGATCATTAATTAGTTAAATAATTATTTAACTACTCTTACTATTTTAGTATACATCTTCTCCTGCCGCCTGTCTAGGGGCTATAAGAAGCACTCAAAAAAACATGGTTCATGAATGAACGAATCACGGACTGATTCTTGCAACACAGCGGCAAATATCACCGTTCTCATGAACGATCCTTCTTCATGCTATGTTCATCATTGTATGATTGACTATCTATACTTCAAACGCTCATCCGTAGTACGGATTGAGCTTGGAGACTACTTACTCGTTATTTTTACAAGGATATGCGACATCATACGTTACGTTTTATTGCGAGCACCGGTGCCATAGTAGCCTCCACAACTCTAAGCGCCATGCTGCTCACGAGCGCAGCATCTGCCGCGACCATCCATACCGGTTCATTGAACAAGATTCGAACCAAACATGTCATCGCCGGTGTGGGCGTTGAGGGAAGTGTTCGAGAAGAAGGATCTGAAACCACTGTCCAACAAAATGGGGAGAATGAGGCTCCGCTCGTACACGGGGGGCGCACTTCGGGAACGGTCACTGCTCTGAACGGTTCCGGATTTACCATCACCGTCTATGCACCAGGCAAAACAGCGAAAAACGCCATAGCCGCTACATCCGCCAAGTACACCGTGACGACAAACGCTGCCACAATCTTTCTGAAAGGTGGGGTCAAAGCGACTCTCGCGGATGTGGTCGTAGGCGAAAGAATTGTCATTACTGGAACGGTGAATAAACTTGCTCTTACGGTTGCGGCAAACAAAATCACTATCGTCACAACATTATCCATCAAAGGAAAAGCGAACGGAAAAAACCAAGAGATAACTACACGACCATCACCACGTTCAACAAGTGAGATACTTTCAATCCAATGAGTACTACCATGCCCTTCCATTGCAATCAAAAACTCTGGAGTAGCGAC